>JAATEY010000180.1 GCA_015655465.1 Gammaproteobacteria bacterium
GGCTGCGCTCGTTCTGGCAGGCGACGACGATGCCGCTGGGCATGTGGGTGATGCGCACGGCCGATTCGGTCTTGTTGACGTGCTGACCGCCCGCGCCGCTGGAGCGGTAGACGTCGGTGCGCAGGTCGGCCGGATTGATGTCGATTTCGATGTCGTCGTCGATCTCCGGGGAGATGAACACCGAGGCGAAGGAGGTGTGGCGGCGGTTGCCGGAATCGAACGGCGACTTGCGCACCAGGCGGTGCACGCCGGTCTCGGTGCGCAGCCAGCCATAGGCATATTCGCCGTCGAAGGAAATCGTGCAGCTCTTCATGCCGGCCACTTCGCCGGGGTTGGAATCCATGACCTCGGTCTTGAAGCCGCGCGCCGCGCCCCAGCGCAGATACATGCGCATCAGCATCTGCGCCCAGTCCTGTGCTTCGGTGCCGCCGGCGCCGGCCTGGATGTCCAGATAGGCGCTGTGGGAATCCATCTCGCCACGGAACATGCGGCGGAACTCCAGCGCGCGCACGCGCGACTCGAGCTGCGGCAATTCCGTTTCGATGTCGGCGACGGAGGCCGCGTCGTCTTCGGCCTCGGCCATCTCCAGCAGTTCGCTGGCATTGGTGAGGCCTGCCAGCGCGCCGTCGAGCTGCCCGAGATCGGCGCTCAGCCGGGCGCGCTCGCGCCCCAGCTCCTGCGCCCGTTCCGGCTGGCTCCAGACATCCGGCAGCTCCAGCTCGAGGCCGACTTCCTCGAGCCGCTCCTTCTTGCCGTCATAGTCAAAGAAACCCCCGTAACGACGTGGCACGCTCGGTGAGGTCGCGAAGATGCTTCTTGATGAGTCCGGTTTCTACAGGCATGGAAGGCTACGAAGGCTCGCTGGCGGAAGACAAGCCGTCAATTATAGGGTGATTCGATGTGCTCGATCAGCAGTTGCAGACGTCTTTCACCCTGCCAGTGGTTGATATCGAGGCGATAGGCCAGCCGCATCCTGCCCTGCGGCGGCGCGGCGAAGCGCTCGCCATCCAGCAGGTTGAAGGCGATGGCGTCAAAGCGCGCCTGCGAGCCCACGGGCCGCAGCCAGCATTTCATGTGTTTTTCGCCGATCACGCGCGCGGACTCGATTTCGAATTCGCCCTCGAAGGTAGGCTCCGGGAAGGCCTGGCCCCAGGGCCCTGCATCGCGCAGCAGCTGCGCGGTCACCAGCGAGATCTCGGCGTCGGGCAGCGCACCGTCGGTCCACACCACATCGTCCGATTCCACCTGCGCCAGCCTTTCGGCCACCGCGCTGTCGAAGGCGCGCGCGAAGCGGTCCAGATCAGGCATGTCGATGGTGAGGCCCGCCGCCATGGCATGACCGCCAAAGCGCTTGATGAGGCCGGTATGGCGGGTGGAGATGGACTCCAGCACATCGCGCACATGCACCCCCGGAATGGAACGCGCCGAGCCACGCAGTTCCAGGCCATCGCCGGCCGGCGCAAAAGCCACCACCGGACGACCGGTGCGATCCTTGATGCGGCTTGCCACGAGTCCCACCACACCCTGGTGCCAGCCGGCATCGAACAGGCTGAGGCCTGCGTGGCGTTCGCCATCCCGCCATGCACCCACACTTTTCACGGCCGCCTGCGCCTGCGTCTGCATGTCTGCCTCGATCTGCCGGCGCTGCCTGTTCAACTCATCCAGCTCCACGGCCAAGGCGCGGGCTGCAGCGGGCTCACGGGCGATGAGGCAACGAATGCCGATGCTCATGTCGTCGAGCCGCCCGGCAGCATTCAGGCGCGGCCCGACTGCATAACCCAGGTCCGCAGCAACCACACTGGCGGCATCGCGCTTCGCTACTTCCAGCAGCGCCAGCATGCCCGGCACACATTGGCCGGCGCGCATGCGCCTGAGCCCCTGGCCCACCAGCACGCGATTGTTCGCATCGAGCGGCACCAGGTCGGCCACGGTGCCCAGTGCCACCAGATCGAGCCAGTGCGCCACGGATCTGGCTCCGGCCGGCCAGCGACCCCCGGCCTGCAACGCACGCTGCAAGGTAAAGAGCACATAGAACGCCACACCGACACCTGCCAGCGCCCGGCTGCCGAAGTTGCTGCCCGGCAGATTGGGATTCACGATCACATTGGCATCGGGCAGCTGCTCGCCGGGCAAATGATGGTCGGTGACCAGCACGTCGATTCCCAGGGCCCGCGCAGCAACCACGCCTTCGAAGCTGGAAATACCGTTGTCGACCGTGACGATGAGGCTGGGCCGGCGTTCCCGCGCCTGCTCGACGATTCCCGGCGTCAGGCCGTAGCCAAAGCGAAACCGGTCCGGCACCAGGAAATCAACGCTCCGAAAGCCCCATTCAGTCAGCGCGTGCATCATGAGTGCCGTGCTGGTTGCACCATCGGCATCGAAGTCACCCACGATGAGCACGCGCCCCGCGGCATGCCGCAGCAGCAGCGCGGCTGCTTCCTGCACCATCGGCAGCGACCCGACCGGCAGCAGCGCATCGAGCCCGGTCGCAAGCTCGGCGCCACTGGTGACATGCCGCGCTGCGTAAATGCGCCGCAACAGCGGCGACAGATCGTCCGGCAACTGCGCTGCCGCGGCGGAATCACGCGCCTGCACCCGGCGCACCGGCACGCTCATGCGGACACCGCCTGCCACCACGGTCGCGCGCGCCGCAGCCAGCGCGTCAGGCGCGGCGCAGACAATTGCCAGGCGCTGTGACCGAGCTGCAGTCGCAGCGCCGGCAACCGGCGCGCTGCCAGATCGCGACCGGCCGGTGCAAGCCAGGCTGCTTCCCACGCCGACAACTGCTGCGTGGCATCGCCCAGCAGCGGTGGCTGCAGTATCACCAGCGCACCGGCGGTGTCCCGGACGTCATCCCAGGCAAGTGCAGGCTGCAATGGCGTTCCGCAATGACCAGCAAGCCCTGCCACCCAGGCATCGGCCTCGACGTTGCTGAACATGCCGCCGGGCATCTGGCCCGGCACCGGCAGCGGGCCAGCCGCTGCGCCATCCCAGAACCAGAAACAGTTGATCGGCGCTGCACCACGCCTTTCGCGGTCACGGTTCAGCGGCAGCGCGGCAAGCCACATCTCCACTTCGGCGCCGAGCCGACGCAGCAGCCGCCCGGCAGCAGTGCGCGCGGGCTCACGCGCCAGAGCTGCACCGACAAGCGATTCGGGACTGCCATCGTTTGCGGCAGCTGCAAATGGCGCCTGCAGCAACCACCCGCTGCCAGCCGGATGCAGATGCACATCGGGCGCGCCGAACTCCATGTTGAACGCCACGCGCAGCGCTTCGCGCTCTGCGGCATCCAGTACGAAGCTGTCGGCGGTGGCGAGAAACATGCGGCTGATACCTGCGACGGCATGCACCGGCAGCGCCAGACATACGCCGACACCGGGTTGCAGCGCAGGAATCGCGCGGGCGGCGACGGTCGCAGGTGTCATGCCGGCTGACTCCGGCATGGCCAGCGCAGCCAGCACGCCACTGCGCCAGCCAGCTGTCGCGGGCAGGCGCGCCGCGCCCCGCAGCAACGCCGACAACACCGGCAATTCAGGCAACGCGGCAGCCCCGCGTGCAGCCCGGTCGCCTGGTTCGGTGACCAAGGGGGCGCTGGCGGGCATGGCGATCAATGGCGTCATATCGCGTATCGTAGCGGTTGATGAAACTGCACGAGCATCGCCAGTCCCACATGAACCTGATCAGTCGCTACGGTGATGGCGAAATCCTGATCAATGGGCAGCGCCTCAGCGCACCTTGCATTGTCGCACCGGGGTTCCTGCACAGTGGCTGGATCGGCGCGCTTTCCGAGCTGACCCTGGAGTCGATCGAGCCCGTATGGACCTTGCAGCCGCGGATCCTGCTGCTTGGCGCCCCGCAGAGCCCCACGGCGGCGGCGCGAAATCTGCGCCCGGTGCTGGCGGCCAGGCAGCTGGCCCTGGAAGCCATGGAGCTGGGCGCCGCCTGCCGGACCTACAACGTGCTGGCGCAGGAAGACCGTTCGGTAGCCGCACTGCTGTTTCCGTAGTTTCCGCCATTCATGCAGGCGCGGCCGACTTTCCCTAGACTATGGCCCCTCCAACAACCACCCACCGGGGTCCGCATGCGTTTTCATCTTGCCGTTGCCGTTGCCACAGCCGCAACCCTCACTGGCTGTGCCCAGACTGCACCGAACACCACACCCAAGACCGACGACGACAAGGCGCTGTATACGCTGGGCGTCATGCTGTCGCGCAATGTCCAGTCGTTTGAATTCACGGACAAGGAAATTGCGATGGTGAAAGCCGGTCTCGACGACGGCGCCCGCGACCGCCCCAAGCTCGAGCCGGAAGCCATGGAGGCGCTGGTCCCCAAGCTGCAGGAACTGCAGACCAAGCGGGTCGAAGCCGCCGCCAAGCGCGAGAAGGACGCCGGCATCGCCTACCTCGCCAAGGCAGCCACCGAAAAAGGCGCCACCAAGCTCGCCAGCGGCCTGATCTACAAGGTCGTCAAGGAAGGCACGGGCGAAACCCCGAAGGCGACCGACACCGTGAAGGTGACCTACGAAGGCAAGCTGCTGAACGGCAAGATCTTCGACAGCACGGCCAAGCACAAGGACAAGGAGCCGTCCACGTTCCCGCTGAACCAGGTGATCCCGTGCTGGACCGAGGGCTTGCAGCAGATGAAGGTTGGTGGCAAAGCACAGCTCGTGTGCCCATCCGAGCTTGCCTATGGCGAGCAGGGTCGCCCACCGGATATGCCGGGGAATGCAGCCCTGGTGTTCGAAGTGGAACTTCTGGAAGTGGTGAAGGACCAACCAGCAGCAGGTGCCGTTGCTCCGGCTGACGCTGCGCACAAGGCGCATTGATCAAGTGATGATCCGGGGTTTGCCGCCGCCCGCTGGATTTGCGGGCGGGGGCAGGCTCACCGGAGGAAGACACTGAAGTGCGGAGCTAAAGAGCCAGTTCAAACCATTCATTCGGAGCTGACAGACTCGAATAATTGGCAAGCGCTTTTTGTTGCTTTTGTATCGACTCGATTTTTTTGATTGTTTTCGAAACCCGTCCCAGTCCGTCCCTCAGTGTCTTCGTCCGGTGAGCCTGTCGCCAGATGGCTACATCAAAACACCGTTCATTGCCGCCTGCAAGCCCCTTGACCAACTGGATATTTCCGGTCTAGGGCGTTTCGATTCGCGCAGTCTCGAAATGACCACCGGCGCACGGCCGGTATCAGGAGCCGGTTACCCCTGCCAGCAGGGGCACAAACGACACCGCGCCCAGCATTTCGCGATGCATGCCGTTCTCCCGCCGGGTGATGCGCAGCAGCTGTTGCTGCCCGTCCGGGCCAACCGGCACCACCAGTCGCCCGCCGATCGCCAGTTGATTTAACAGTGCGTCGGGGACAGCGAGCGGCGCGGCCGCCACGATGATGCCATCGAACGGCGCCTGCGTCGGCCAGCCCTTCATGCCGTCGCCATGCTTGAGCTTCACATTGCGGACCTGCAGCTCCTTGAGGCGTTCACGGGTGGGCGCGACCAGCGGCTCCACCCGCTCGATCGAAAAGATCTTTTCCGCAAACGGCGCCAGCACCGCGGTCTGGTAGCCGCAGCCGAAGCCTACTTCCAGCACCTTGCCAGGCAGTCCGCCGGAGAGCAGCGCCTGGGTCATGCGCGCGACGATATAGGGCTGCGAGATGGTCTGGCCCCAGCCGATGGGCAGGGCGGTGTCTTCATAGGCACGGCTTGCCAGTGCCTCGTCCACGAAGATATGGCGTGGCAGGCCGCGGATGCGTTCCAGCACCCGCAGATCGTGGATGCCCTGGTCACGCAGCCGCTGCACCAGGCGGTCCCTGGTGCGCGCCGAAGTCATGCCGATGCCGGCGTGGTTGGGTGTGCTCATGCGAGTGGCTGCAGCCAGGCGGCAAGCGTCGGCAACATGTTGTGGCGGGTCAGGTCGATCTGCAATGGCGTCACGGAAACAAATCCGTTGGCGATGGCATGGAAATCGGTGCCCTCGCCCGCGTCCTGGCCGGCGCCGGATGGGCCGATCCAGTACATGCGCTTGCCCTTCGGATCCAGCACCGGAACGATGGGCTTGGAACGATGCCGCCCGCCGAGGCGTGTCGCCCGGATGCCGCGCAGTTCGCCAAAGGGAATATCCGGCACATTGACGTTGAGCGTCATGCCGCGCTCCAGCGGTTGCTCGATCAGGCGGGCGATCAGCGTCTGCGCCACGCGCGCCGCGGTATCGAAATGCCGGCCGCTCTCCGGCGTCATGCACAGCGAGAAGGCCACGGTGGGCAGCCCGAGAAAGCGTCCCTCGATGGCCGCTGCAACCGTGCCCGAATACAGCGTGTCGTCGCCCAGGTTGGCGCCGTCGTTGATGCCCGAGCAGACCAGGTCGAACTCGAAGTCGAAATAGCCGGAGATTGCGATATGCACGCAGTCCGTGGGCGTGCCGCCGGTAACGTAATGCACGTCGGGTTCGCTCTGGAACACACGCAGGGGCACGTCCAGCGTCAGGGAATTGCTGGCACCGCTGCGGTTGCGATCCGGCGCCATGATGGTGGTGCGGGCGAGACTGCCGAGTGAGGAGTTGAGCTTGCGGATACCTTCAGCAAGGTAGCCGTCGTCGTTGCTGACCAGTATGTGCATGAAACCCGGGCGGAGGTGCGGACAGCAGGCAATATACTAGAAGCCCCGTCCCGATGCGGCACATGGTCATGGATGAACAGGACCGGGCGCTGTTCCGGCAGGCCATGCGCGGGGTGCGGCGCCTGCAGATCGACGCGCGACAACCAGGGCAGCTGCGGCGCCCCAAACCACGGGCCCGCTTTGCGCGGGCAGACCGGCACGCCGTGCTGCAGGAAAGCCTGGGCGCGGCCTCGCCCTTCGAACCGGTGGAGGAAGCCGGTGACGCACTGCTGTTCCGGCGCCCGGAGCTCAGCGAGACGGTGTTCCGGCAGCTGCGCCGCGGCCAGTACCGCATCGATGGCGAAGTGGACCTGCACGGCATGACCGCCGCCATGGTAGAGCCGGTGTTGCGCGACTTCCTGGCTGATGCCATCCACCACCGCGCGCGGGTGCTGCGCGTGATCCACGGCAAGGGCCTGCGCTCGGGCAATCGCGGGCCGGTGCTGAAGCTGGTTGCCAGCAACTATCTGCGGCGCGTGGGTTCGGTGCTGGCGTTTGCCAGCGCGCGGGAGGTCGATGGCGGGTCGGGGGCGATCCTGGTGCTGCTAAAGGCCAGATCGCCCCGCGGGTAATATTTTCAAACCCTCCTGTTGGTCAGGGGGTTACAGAGTCCTGCATCAAGGCTCTATGTACCGCCACACACCGCTATTCCACATCGCGCCCACAAGAATGTTGTGAGTGCCGTCATTCACAACGCTGATCTGCGCAGAACCTTGAGTCAAGCCGCCAGGAGTGCCAGGCGCCACCCAGGTGCCGGTGCCCGGTTGGGCTGCAATCTGAAAGACCGGATCGTTGAAACCACCGGGACCCACGGGGTATCCATACATCGAATAGAGATTTTTCGATGTACCGACAACTACGGTCTCCATGTTGGACAAGCCAACGTGAGTCCATGTTTGCCCGTAGTCACTGCTTCTCAATACGCCCCAACCCCCGGCCGAATAAACTCCGGCCATGAAAACCACACCGTTGTTATCCGGCTGGTGAATTTGCGAAGCCCCATGGGGATGTTCGTTTCTATCCACCTGAACCCAGCTTGCACCACGATTTGTCGTGCGCCAGGTGCCGATAGCTCCACCGGTGGCTTGAGCCATCCACAGCCAGGTTCCGCGCGTGGTGGAGGCATTGCCGGTATTGACAAAAAAGATCGACCCGGTGCCGCCATTTTGCAGCATTCCGCCGGCGACAGAAACGTTGGCCCAGTTTTGACCACCGTCCATGCTCTCGACGAGATAATTCATTTCGTGACGAGCCATCAGCAGATGGTTCTGGTCATATGGATCGACAACAGGGGGATAGTAGTCCTGACGACCCGCACCGCTGGGAGCAACGAAATACCTGGTCCAGTTCACACCGCCATCGACGGATTTCCAGAAGCCGGTTCCACTGCCTCGAATGCATGATTCATAGATGGTAGGTACATTCGCCGTACTGGTCGGTGAGATCGTGATTCCCCCGGCGCAATCGCCGACCGCAGCGCCATTGGTTCCCGTATTGATGGGCCCGGTCCAGGTAGCGCCATAGTCCGTGGATTTCCAGATTCCCTGGCAGTTGAACGAGGTATACAGATTGGAGGGATGCGCAGGGTCTGCCTGAACAGTTTCTGTACCGTAGTTTCCACAACCCAGATTGCTGGTGAGATTCACAACGGAAGGTGTCACGTTGATCCAGGCCCCAAAAGTCGTCGGAGGATTCGAGGCCGGGGCAACAGGAATCGCGCTGACTTGCGCGGAGTTCGCGCTTTCACCGGCCGAATTGATGCCCGAAACGACGTAGTAATAAGTCGTTCCGTTGCTGAGCGATGAATCGGTATAGGAGGCAGCGGCCGGCGCGCCGACCTGCGAGTAAGGTCCGCCGCTCACCGTTGCACGCTTCACGCGGTAGCCGCTCGCGCCGCTGCTCGCTGGCCACGTCAGATTCACCTGTGCGTTTCCGGCGGTCGCGGTAAGGCCCGTGGGCACTGATGGAATGGCGACGGGAGGGATGACGATCGGGTTTGCAGGAGTGGCAGAGGCCTGCGCCGAAATGGCGCTCACGCCCTGCGAGTTGACCGCAGCAATGACGTAGTAATAGGTAGCGCCGTTGCTCACCGTTGCGTCGGTGTGCGAGGGCGACATGACGGTCGCGATCTGCGTGTATGGTCCGCCGCTGCTGGTGGAGCGCTTGACGTCGTAGCTCGTCGCCCCGCTGCTCGCAAACCACGTCAGAGTCACCTGCGCGTTTCCTGCAGTCGCGGCGAGACCCGTGGGCACTGGTGGAATGGCGACGGGAGGGATGATGGTCGGGTTTGCGGGAGTGGCAGAGGCCTGCGCTGAAATGGCGCTCACGCCCTGGGAACTGGCCGCAGCAACAATGTAGTAATAGGTAGCGCCGTTGCTCACCGTTGAGTCGGTGTGCGAGGGCGACATGGCAGTCGCGATCTGCGTGTATGGTCCACCGCTGGTGGTGGAACGCTTGACGTCGTAGCTCGTCGCGCCGCTGCTCGCCGACCAGGTCAGGCTTACCTGCGCATTGCCCGCAGTTGCCACAAGGCCCGTCGGCGGCAAGGGAGCTTCGACTGTAGCCTGCGGGGTTGCCCCCGGAGGCGCGGGAGTGAGCTCTGCTTTGCAGCCGGCAATCAGTACCAGGCAGACCGTCATCACGGAGCCGCGGAAGGCGAATGGGTTGGGACGGTGTTTGAACATCTCACGCACTCCAGAACACCAGATGTCGAATCGTCGCAAAACGGCTACAATGAAAATTACGTCTGCCGCTGCGCTGAACCTCTGACCGGCGGCAACATACTCCACCCCGCTGGCGGGAATCCGGCACTGGTTCTCCTCTTCAGCAGTGCGTTGCGGTGCGCAAGAATGCGTGTGATGACTTCAGGGTTTTCGATGCTTGCGTCTCGGTCCTGCCCATCTTTAACGCCCGCCGCCGCCGCCGCCTCCACCACCACCGCCCGAAAAGCCTCCGCCTCCACCGCCAGAGCTCGAACCCGGTGGCGTCGACGACGCGGAGATCTGCTGGGTCAGCGCACTGCCCAGGGAATTGCCGATGCTTGCCAGACCCATGGGACCGGACAGGTTGCCGCCATGGAACCAGGTCGGCGACGACTGTTGCGCGGCGGCGATGCCCACGGCCGCGGTGAATTTCCTGGTCCACGCCTCTTCCACTTCCAGCGCCATGGCGAAGGGCAGCAATGCCTCGTAGCGCTTCGCATCCAGCGCGGGCGGATGGCCCGGTCCCTGCAACGATTTCAATTCGTCGCGCTCGGCGACGCCCAGGTACATGCGCAGGCCTTCAACCTCGTCGAGCAGCTTGCGGCCTTCGCGTGTTGGCGCCTTCAACAGGCGCGCAAACACGATGTGCATCACCAGACCCAGCAGGCCCAGCACGATTATGGCCGGGACGCCGTTACCGCCAGACAGCAGGAAGGCGACAAGACCAACCAGCAGGGAAGAAATCACGCCGACCAGCACGGTGCCGCCGTTGGACTGAAGGTAGCGGGGCTTGAGCCGCTTCGACATCTCTGCCGCATGCGCTGCCAGCGCACCGCTGACGCGCGTGGCTTCGGTGTTCTTCAGTTCGATCTCTTCGCTGTCCCGGAACAGCCGCGCTGCCAGCGCACGCTGGCTTGCCGAAAGCAGATCGAGACTGGCGTGGGGCTCGCGCACCAGGCGCCATCCCTCGCTGCCGCTGCCCTGGTGAATCTGCAGAAAGCCACGCACTCCCATGTCCACCACGTCGGCGGAAAAGCACCGTTGATCGTTGCTCATCCGTCGCAACATGCGCAGCTCGCCTGGCGCAAATCCCGCCGGTGGCTGGTAATGCGGAAAAACCGGTCCAGACGGCGGATCGACTCCCACCTGCATCCAGCGCCGCAGGTAAAACACGGCCAGCAGGATCAGGCCGAGCAGCGACACCAGCACACCGCGATTGTCATGCAGGAACCAGCCGAATCGCCGTGTGCCCGTGGGTTCGTTGACGATCCCCTTGGGAAATCCAACCGCGATGGTCAGACCTTCGCGCGACGAGAGCTGCCGCGTCGTATGGAACGACGCAACGCCGGGCTCATCGGAACTGGCCTGGTAGTCCTTCCCCTGCTCGCCGCGGTACCCGGTGTATCCGTCCAGCTTCAGCGCAGCCGACGCGACTGGCGAGGGCAGCGAGACCGTTGCGTGCACCTCGTCGATGAAGAAACTCCAGCCAAGTCCGGTCACGTTCCAGTACAGCTCATCGTGCTCCGGAAAGAAACCAAGCTGGCGGGTGGTCCGGTAACGGATGGTGAAAGTGAACTCGCCTGGCGTCGGCAGGAAGGCATCGTTGCCAGTATTGACGCGAACGCCATTGGCCCGGCGCTCGGTAAAGTTCGGCTCGCTGCGACCGTCGCGCTCCACGCCCAGCAATTCGAAGGCGACTTCGACCTGGTTGCCGTAGCGATCCCTGTAGCGGGTCGGGAAGTCCCGATAGATTCCGCGCCGGATGCTCGCGCCCTCGGCGCGGACACGGATGGTTTCAGTCACCAGCACGCTGCCATCGGCCTGGATGGCCATGTCGCTGTCAAAGCGGAGGATGCGCTCGTCGGCGATTGCAAGGCTTGTCACCGCCAGCACGAAGAGCGCCAATAGCAGCGCGAAGCCTCTTTTCACGACTTCAGATCCAGCTTCGGCGCAAGTTCTGCGCCCGCGGCTGCCTCGAAGTATTCCGCCTGCCTGAAGTTGCAGGCTCTTGCGATCAGCAAATCGGGAAAACGCTGCACGCCATCGTTGAGCCCGCGCACCGCGCCGTTGTAGAAGCGACGGGCATATTGCAGGTGATCCTCCACATCGACCAGA
>JAATEY010000127.1 GCA_015655465.1 Gammaproteobacteria bacterium
AAGGCCGTCGATTCGATGGTGCCGGTGGGTCGTGGCCAGCGCGAGCTCATCATCGGCGACCGCCAGACCGGCAAGACCGCGCTCGCCATCGACACCATCATCAACCAGAAGTCTTCGGGCGTGAAGTGCGTGTACGTCGCCATCGGCCAGAAGGCTTCGACCATCGCCAACGTGGTGCGCAAGCTGGAAGAACACGATGCGCTGAAGCACACCATCGTGGTGGTGGCTTCCGCCGCCACGCCGGCAGCGCTGCAGTACATCAGCGCCTACTCCGGCGTGACCATGGGCGAATACTTCATGGACAACGGCGAAGATGCGCTGATCGTCTATGACGATCTGTCGAAGCAGGCCGTGGCCTATCGCCAGATCTCGCTGCTGCTGAAGCGCCCGCCGGGCCGCGAGGCCTATCCCGGCGATGTGTTCTATCTGCACAGCCGCCTGCTGGAGCGCAGCGCGCGCGTGAACGAGCAGTACGTCGAGATGGTCACCAACGGTCGCGTGAAGGGCAAGACCGGTTCGCTTACAGGTTTGCCCATCATCGAGACCCAGGCAGGTGACGTGACTGCGTTCGTGCCCACCAACGTGATCTCGATCACCGACGGCCAGATCTTCGTGGAGTCGAACCTGTTCAACGCCGGCATCCGCCCTGCCATGAACGCCGGCATCTCGGTGTCGCGCGTGGGTGGCGCGGCGCAGACCGACATCATCAAGCGCCTGGGCGGCGGCATCCGCCTCGCGCTCGCGCAGTACCGCGAGCTTGCGGCCTTCTCGCAGTTTGCTTCGGACCTCGACGAGGCCACCCGCAAGCAGCTGGAGCGCGGCCAGCGCACCACCGAAGTGATGAAGCAGAAGCAGTTCGCCCCGATGTCGGTGGCGGAAATGGCGCTGTCGATCTACGCGGTGAACAACGGCTACATGGATTCCGTCCCGGTGAACAAGGTGACGACTTTCGAAGCCGCGCTGCAGGGTTTCGCCAAGTCCGGCCACAAGGCCGACCTCGACGCCATCAACGCGGAGCCGGTGCTGAAGAAGCACGAGGCCACGCTGAAGGCCATCGTCGAGAACTTCGCGAAGAACGGCAGCTACTAAGAGCTAAGCGATGGCCGGCACCAAGGAAATCCGCACCCAGATCGCGAGTGTCAAAAGCACTCAGAAGATCACCAAGGCCATGCAGATGGTCGCGACGTCCAAGATGCGTCGCGCCCAGGACCGCATGAAGCTGGCGCGTCCGTACGCGGCGAAGATCCGCGGCGTGATCGGCAACCTGCAGCATGCGAATCCGGACTACCGGCATCCGTTCATGTCGACGCGCGCAGCCGCGAATGTCGGCATCATCATCGTCAGCACCGATCGCGGTCTCGCCGGTGGCCTGAATGCCAACATCTTCAAGCAGGCGCTGGGCCTGATCAAGGAATGGCAGGAAAAGGGCGCGGGCGTGAGCCTTTCCGTCATGGGCGCCAAGGGCACCGCGTTCTTCCGCCGGCTCAGCCTGCCGATGCTCGCCAATGTTTCGGGCCTGGGCGACAAGCCACATGTGAAGGACCTGATCGGCACGGTAAAGGTCATGCTCGACGCCTATCGCGACGGCAAGATCGACCGGCTGTTCATGGTGCACGCCGAGTTCGTCAACACGATGACGCAGAAGCCGCGTGTCGAGCAGCTGCTGCCCGTCGAGCCGTCGGACAAGACCGGCCTGCAGACCCACTGGGACTACCTGTACGAGCCTTCGGCCGATGCCATCCTCGATGGCCTGCTGATGCGCTATGTGGAGTCGCAGGTGTATCGCGGCGTGGTCGAGAACGTGGCCTCCGAAATGGCCGCGCGCATGGTCGCGATGAAGGCAGCAACGGACAATGCCGGCAAGCTCATCCACGAGCTGCAGCTGGTCTACAACAAGGCCCGCCAGGCGGCGATCACCACCGAGCTCGCGGAAATCGTGGGCGGCGCGGCAGCGGTCTGAACCGCCAAGAATTCTTGAGGAAACAATCATGGCAACCGGCAAAATCATCCAGATCATCGGACCCGTCATCGACGTCGAGTTCCCGCGCGAATCCATTCCGGCGGTGTACGAGGCGCTGAAGCTCGTCGATGTCGAGCTCACGCTGGAAGTGCAGCAGCAGCTCGGCGATGGCGTGGTGCGTACCATTGCGATGGGCGCGTCCGAAGGCCTGAAGCGTGGTCTGACCGTGAGCGCCACCGGCAAGCCGATCAACGTTCCCGTTGGCAAGGCCACCCTGGGCCGCATCATGGACGTGCTCGGCACGCCGCAGGACAACCGCGGCCCGGTTGCCGCAGAAAGCACGCTGCCCATCCATCGTCCCGCGCCTGCGTTCGACGAACAGGCCGGCGGCCAGGACCTGCTGGTTACCGGCATCAAGGTCATCGACCTGCTGGTGCCGTTCGCCAAGGGCGGCAAGGTGGGTCTGTTCGGCGGCGCC
>JAATEY010000405.1 GCA_015655465.1 Gammaproteobacteria bacterium
CAGATGCATTGGGATGCACTGGACCGCGGCATCAACATCGCGCCCGGGCAGATCTTCTCTGCGACACGGCAGTTCGGCAACTGCCTGCGATTGAACTACGGGCATCCGCGCGATGCCCGCTTCGAGCCGGCAGTGCGCATGATCGGGGAACTGGCCGCGGCTACTTTTTCCCTCCGACCGTGAACTCCAGCCACGCGATGCGGTTGCCGCCACCGTCGGCGACATAGAGCCGGTTCACCAGCCTTGCCGGAGGCTGCCGGTCACTGCCGGCAGAAAGTCCCGACCCGCGCGTACCCTCACCCAGCTCGAATTCCGTAATCTTCCCGTCGGGCGTCACCCGCCCCACCATCGACCCGCGCGTGTACCAGACATTGCGGTCCGGCCCCACCGCGATATTGATCGGCGATGGCGACTTGCCCGGCATCTCGAACTCGGTCACCTTGCCATCCATCGTGATGCGGCCCACGCGCGCGCCATCCGACTGCACGCCATCCATGTTCCCCGACAGCTCCACGAACCACATTGCCCCATCGGCACCAGCGGTGATGTCGCCCGGCCCGGAGTTCGGTCGCGGCAGCGCAAACTCGGTGATCTCGCCCTTTGGCGTGATGCGCGCGATCCTGCTGGCGCGGTAGAGGGAAACCCAGATGTTGCCATCCGGCCCTGCAGCCAGCGCACGCGGCCCACTGTTGGACGTGGGCGGCGTGAACTCGGTGATCACACCCTGCGGCGTGATCCGCCCCACCTTGCCAGCGGCAAACTCACCGAACCAGATGTTGCCGTCCGCACCCAATGCAATCGCGCGCGGCTGGCTCGCCGGCGTCGGAATATCAAACTCCGTGATGACGCCTGCCGGCGTGATGCGTGCCATGCGGTTGCCGGCATGTTCGGAGAACCAGATATTGCCGTCGCCACCCACCGCGATGATGCGCGGCGAACTGTTCGGCTGCGGCAGCGGGAATTCCGTGAGGCCGCTGCCATCGGCATTCATGCGGCCAATGCGGTTGCCCTGCCCTTCGGTGAACCACACCCGCCCATCAGGCGCGACGCTTACCGTGGTGGGCCCGCTGTTCGGATTCGGCAGCACCAGCGCCTGCACATGGCCATCGGTTACGAGCCCGCTGTCGGTTGCAGCCAGCCAGCGCTGTTCGGCAGCACCCGCAGCCAGCGCGGCGCAGGCCAATGCCGCAACCAGTCGTGACCTGCCCTCCATGTCGATTCCCCACCTTTCACCATACTTGCGTGCAGTAAGATACGCTCTGATCCCGCAACCAGGGAGGGTAAGATCAACTGCGTATTTCGCCAGGGAGACGTGAAGTCGTGTCTGCCTCAAAAGACGAGAAGATCAGTACTCCGAAACCTGCCGGCCGGGTGCGCCATGATTCCAGCGGGCGCGCCATCTGGGAGTGGGCTGCCGAATCCGGTCGCCATGCCCTCGACTCCACCTCGGCGCTGCTGAAGCGTCTGGACCTGCCTGGCCTGGCGCTGGCCGACGACGAAAAGAAGAAACAGAAGCGGGAAAAAAAGGCACGGGAAGCTGCCGGGCAGGAAGCCGACACCAGCCCATCGATTCCCACCTTCGGCGGTCCGGTTGAAGAAGATCCGGCTGGCAGGACCCGGCGGAGCTTCAACCCTTACGACACGCGCATCCCAAAGCGCCTCGACCCCAGGCCAGCAGCAAAGCCCACCGCACGCACTACTCAGCCGCTGGCAAAAAGGAAGCGGAGCTTCTTCGCGCGGATCTTCGGCAGGAAGTGATGGATCCAGCCATTGCGCATTGCAGCCAGCTGACAATCTGATGGAATCACGCGCGACAATCATTGCGGGCGGCGTCAGCTTCATGGTTGGCGCGCTGGCATTCGTGCTGGTCTTCAGCTACCTGGCCGCGAATTTCAGTTACCCCGGCATACTCGACGGCAGTGCCGCTGAAGTGCTCCCCAGACTTCGCGCGGGTGGCGAAAGCATGCGCGCGGTCTGGGCACTCTATGCCTTCCTTCCGTTGCTGCTGGTGCCCGGCGCTGTGGGAGCAAAGTTCGCCTGCCCTTCAAGCAGGGGAAGAATGTCGCTGGCAGTGGTCGCCGCTTCGACGGGCGCGTTGGCCATGTGCCTGGGCCTCATGCGCTGGCCCAGCATTCACTGGGTGCTGGCAGACGCGTATGGACAATCCGCAATCGAGGCGAGGGCGAGCATTTCGGCCGTGTTCGACGGCCTGAACATCTACCTCGGGAACTACATCGGCGAGTTCCTGGGAGAAATCTGCCTCAGCTGCTTCTTCCTGCTGACCGGACTTTCAATGCGCGGCGAGCGGCGATTCCCGGCATGGCTGGGCTGGGGCGGCACGGCGTTCGGTCTGCTGTTCGCGGTCGGCGCATTCCGGAACTTCTGTTCCGCCGTGCAAACGGTTGCAGACGTGAACAACTACCTGCTGCCGCTGTGGATGATCGTCCTGGGAGCGTCCATGATCTGGTACGCGCGCCGGGCCTGAAGATACCCTCGAACACTGCGGCGCGCCTTTGCGACATCGACAGTTCGCAGAGCGGAAACGCGCCCCACCCGTGGTCTGAGGCTGGCGCCGTCCCGGCGACAGTACCCGCCCCCACGCAACTCCCCTATGATCCGCTGCCTACCAACGGGGGATTTGACCATGGACAAGAAGAAACTCAACCGCCGCCAGATTCTGGGCGGCGTGGCTGTAACTGCCGGCAGCGCAGGCCTGCTCGGCCAGCTCGCCCCCACTGCAGCGGCGGCGGCCGAGGCTGCCCTGCCCACCAATCAGGGCACTTCGCAGGCACCGCCGATCACCAACGTGAAGGACAAGGTCGCCTACAGCACCGGTGGCTCCAGCGGCATCGGCCTTGGCATCGCGCGGGCGCTGCACGAAGCAGGC
>JAATEY010000308.1 GCA_015655465.1 Gammaproteobacteria bacterium
CGCGCTGGTGCGCGCGGGGTCCCCGACTAGCGCTTCGAGTACTGCGGACCGCGGCGGGCTTTGCGGCGACCGACTTTCTTGCGCTCCACTTCGCGCGCGTCGCGCGTCACGAAGCCAGCCTTGCGCAGCGTCGGACGCAGGGCCTCGTCGTATTCCATCAATGCGCGGGTGATGCCGTGGCGGATCGCACCGGCCTGGCCGGTGATGCCACCACCTTCAACCTGCACGGTGAAGTCGAAGCGACCTTCAACCTGCGCCACCTGCAGCGGCTGACGCACGATCATGCGTCCGGTTTCACGGCCGAAGAACTCGTCCAGCGGACGGTCGTTGACGGTGATGTTGCCGGTGCCGGCCTTCATGTAAACCCGCGCCGTTGCCGTCTTGCGCCGACCGGTGCCGTACTGTGTCGCTGCCATGTTTGACTCGTTCCTGACCGTTTCTATGCGGGATTAAAGCTCAAGCGCCCTGGGCTGCTGAGCGGCGTGCGGATGATCCTTGC
This sequence comes from Gammaproteobacteria bacterium, assembly GCA_015655465.1. Classification (GTDB taxonomy): domain Bacteria; phylum Pseudomonadota; class Gammaproteobacteria; order Steroidobacterales; family Steroidobacteraceae; genus ZC4RG30. The sequence goes on from JAATEY010000308.1 coordinate 500, forward strand.
CGGCAAATACATGCAGCTTGCGGAACATGGCCCGACCCAGCGTGTTCTTCGGCAGCATGCCCTTCACGGCAAACTCCAGCGCGCGCTCCGGGTGTTCCTGCAACAGCTTGCCCAGCGAGATGGACTTCAGGTTGCCCTGGTAGCCGGTGTGCTGATGGTAGAACTTGTCGGTGAGCTTGGCGCCGGTGACATGCACCTTGCCGGCATTGAGCACGATCAGGTTGTCGCCCATGTCGACATGCGGGGTGTAATCCGCCTTGTGCTTGCCCTTCAGGCGATGCGCCAGCTGGGTGGCCAGACGGCCCAGGGTCTTGCCCTCGGCGTCGACAACAAACCAGTCCGCGCGAACTTCCGCGGGCTTTGCAGATACTGTACTCATCTTGGTTCCGAACCGCTGTCTGTGAGGCTCCCCGAACGCCGGGGGGTGCCTAAAAAAGGGTCGCAGAGTGTAATCAATGCCCTGTGGCATTGCAAAGCGGATAGCAGCGAATGCAGCGGCGGCGGCCGACTCCATATATTGTATGCGCATGGCACCGCACCGCAGCCTCGCAGATCAGCTGGTTACCTCCGCTGACCGGGCTCTGCGCGCCCTGTTTGCCCCCGCCCGGGCGGCCCGCCCCACGCCAGGCCTCCAGGGCGCCATCCCCGCTGAGCCCGAACGGCGCCGGGCGGCCGAACTGATGCGGATCAATCACGCCGGGGAAATCGCCGCCCAAGGGCTGTATCACGGCCAGGCCCTGGTGGCGCGTGATCCGGCCATCCGCGCCCTGCTGGAACAGGCCGGACGCGAGGAGACCGATCACCTGGCCTGGTGCGAACAGCGACTGCGCGAACTGCATGACCGGCCCAGCCGGCTGGATCCGCTCTGGTATGCGGGGTCATTTGCAATCGGCATGGCCGCAGGCCTTGCCAATGACCGAGTCAGCCTGGGCTTCGTGGCGGAAACCGAACGCCAGGTGGAAAGGCATCTGGAAACTCATCTGGAACAACTGCCTGCCGGCGACCTGCGCAGCCGGGCAATCCTCGACCAGATGCGGGCCGATGAAAAAGTGCATGGCGAACTGGCATTGCAGTCTGGTGGCGCAGCACTGCCGGTTCCCGTCCAGAAGATCATGCGGGCCACCGCCAGACTGATGACTACTACGGCGCGCTGGATATAGTGCGACACGCGTCACGGGGGCAGTGGTTGCCACGGCAGCGCGTTATGTAATACAAAGACGGCAGCAACTGGAAGTAAGAATCCAGTCCCAGGGACAACAGGGCGAGAACGATAACAATGGAAGACAGCATCAAGCCGCTGAGCGATATCCCCGCGATCAATCGCTTCCTGAGCTACTGCCGCATCCGCACTGTCTCGTCGAAGACGGTCATCATCCACGCTGGCGATCTGCCCGACGTCCTCTACTACATCATCAGCGGCTCGGTCGAAGTGATGATCGAGGATGAAGAAGGCAACGAGATGGTGCTGGCCTATCTGAACAAGGGCCAGTTCTTCGGCGAGATGGGGCTGTTCCACGACCAGCCCACGCGCAGTGCCTGGGTGCGTACGCGCAATCAGTGCGAACTGGCTGAAATGACTTATCCGCGCTTCCGGCAGATCGCTGCGGAATCGCCCGGGCTGGTATTCGAACTCGCGACGCAGCTTGCCACGCGCCTCGACCGCACCAACCGCAAGCTGGGCGACCTGGCCTTCGTCGATGTCACCGGCCGGGTCGCGCACGCGATCATGGACCTGTGCGGTGAACCGGATGCGATGACGCATCCCGAAGGCATGCAGATCAAGGTTTCCCGGCAGGAGCTGTCGCGCCTGGTGGGCTGTTCGCGCGAAATGGCGGGCCGCGTGCTGAAGGTGCTGGAAGAACAGGGCCTGCTGCGCGCCACCGGCAAGACCATCGTCGTGTTCAATGCGCGCCCGAAGATGAAGACCCGTCCGGTGATCGTGCCCACGCAGGCTGCCGCCGGCGGCAAGAGTCCTCCCAGACCACCGGTGGCCGCATCACGCTTCGATGACGACGAAGATGAAGACGAGGACGACGACGAATAGCCGTCCCGCTCGCCACTTGCGCGCTCAGGCGCGCAGCAACTGCGCCTCGCTGATGTTCTGGCGCATGGCGCTTATCACTGCACCATAGTCCTTCTCGCTGAAGATGGCCGAGCCGGCCACGAATGTGTCAGCCCCGGCGGCAGCAATGGCGCCGATGTTGTCCACCTTCACGCCGCCATCGACCTCCAGCCGCACTGCACGGCCGCTGGCATCGATGCGCCGCCGCACCTCCCGGAGTTTGTCGAGCGTGCCGGGAATGAACTTCTGCCCGCCGAAACCCGGATTCACCGACATGAGCAGCACCAGGTCGATCTGCCCGAGGGTGTAGTCCAGATGGCTGAGCGGCGTGGCCGGGTTGAACACCAGCCCCGGCCGGCAACCATGCTCGCGGATCAGCGCGATGGTGCGATCCACATGTTCGCTGGCTTCCGGATGGAAGCTGATGATCGAGGCGCCGGCCTGCGCGAAATCCGGAATGATGCGGTCCACCGGCTTCACCATCAGGTGCACATCGATCGGCGCCTTCACGCCATGCTTGCGCAGCGCTTCGCAGACCAGCGGGCCGATGGTGAGGTTGGGCACGTAGTGATTGTCCATCACGTCGAAATGGACGATATCCGCGCCGGCGGCCAGCACTGCATCTACATCGTCGCCCAGCCGCGCGAAATTGGCGGAGAGGATGGAGGGCGCGATCCATGGCGTCTGAACTGGCATGAGGGCAAGTCTACGCGAGCCACGCCGGTTTGGCCCATTGCCACGATCAGCCGATGCCGCGCTGTTCCTTCAGCAATTCATAGGCCTCGCGAATGGCCTGGGTGCGCTGCTTCGCATGCTCCTGCATGGAATCCGGCAGGCCATTGGCCTTGAGTTTGTCGGGGTGGTGCCGGCTCATGAGGCGGCGGTAGGACCGGGTCAGCTCTTCGTTGGAAATCGCGGCATCGACCTCCAGCGTGCGGTATGCAGCGGCCGTGCGCACGTTGTGATCGGTGGCGTTGGCCACGCGTTCGCCACCGCGCATCGCCGCCTCCATGCGTGCAAACGACTCCGGGGCAATGCCGAGCAGGTGGGCCGCATGTACCACCCGTGTGCGCGCACCACCGGTCATGTCGCTGCCGGCCAGCGCAAAGCGCAACTGGATCTCCACGAACACCCGCAGGATCTGCGGCTGCGAATGGCAGGAAGCACGCAAGGCGTTCATTTCCCGTTCCACTCCGAAGCGCGACTGCTTGCCTCGGAAAACAGCGCGATGGCCAACTGCACCTGCCCGGCATTCAGCCGCAGGCTCTGCATCACGCTGCGCGCCGCGGCAATCTCGCGCTCCGTGACGCGACCATCGGCCTTGGCCACATGCCCCATGAGGCGAAACGTGCTGAGAAAGAACTGTTCGTCGGCAGGGCGGGCGCCGCGGCGCTCGACATTGACGTCGTACTGATGTCCGATCGCGGCACCGATAGCCGCGCCGAACGGCCCCAGTGCCAGGCCCAGGGCGCCACCGATCAGTTTTCCCGTCCACTGCATATGGTTTATGGTAGCAAGCTTGAATATCGCCGCCCCCACCATCGTGCACGAAACCCGGCTGACAAGCCTGCAATGCGTACACCGCGGCAAGGTCCGCGATGTCTACGCCATCGATGAGCACAGCCTGCTGATCATCGCCACGGATCGCCTGTCGGCCTTTGACGTAATCCTGCCGGACCCGATTCCCGGCAAGGGACGCATCCTCAACAGCATCTCGAACTTCTGGTTCGCCGCTACCTCCCACATCATCCGCAACCACCTGCTCGACCGACCGCTGGCCGAAGTGCTGCCGGACGCCGCCGAGCGTGCGCAGGCAGAAGGCCGCGGCGTGATCGCGCGCCGGCTCAAGGCGCTGCCCATCGAAGCGGTGGTGCGCGGCTACCTGATCGGCTCCGGCTGGAAGGACTACCAGTCCACCGGCCAGGTCTGCGGCATCACCCTGCCCAGGGGTTTGCGCCAAGCGGAAAAACTGCCCGAGACCATCTTCACGCCAGCCACCAAGGCAGCTGTTGGCGATCACGACGAAAACATCAGCTTCGAGGCAGCCGCCGGGCTGGTGGGCACGGAGATGGCCGCGCGGGTGCGCGACACCGCCATTGCCCTGTACCACTTCGCCGCCGCACATGCCGCAGAGCGCGGCATCATCATCGCCGACACCAAGTTCGAATTCGGCCTGGCGCCCGATGGCGAACTGGTGCTAATCGATGAGGCATTGACGCCCGACTCGTCGCGCTTCTGGCCGGCCAGCAGCTACCAGGTCGGCAGCAGCCCGCCATCGTTCGACAAGCAGTTCGTGCGCGACTACCTGGAAACACTGGACTGGAACAAGCGGGCGCCCGGCCCGCGACTGCCGGCCAGCGTGATTGCGCAGACAGCGGCAAACTACGAGGAAGCGCTGCGCCGGCTCACCGGGCCTGCGCTGGCGTAGCCTTGCGCGCACGACCCGCTACTCCCGACCTGCCCCGGATGTGGCAACAATCCTGGAAGCTGCTCGACCGCGCGCTGTTCGGTCCCTACACCCTGCAGCAGAACGCGCTGGCGCGGCTGCTGCGTGTATTGCGTTACCCGTACGCGATCATTCGCGACGTGCTCGGCGGCGAGCTGACGCTGCGCGCAACCGGCCTCGTATACACCACGCTGCTGGCGCTCATTCCGCTGATCGCGCTGAGTTTCGCGGTGCTCAAGGCCTTCGGCGTGCATCGCGACATGGAACCCTTCCTGCTGGAATTCTTCCGGCCGGTGGGCGATGCCGGCCCGCAGATCGTGCACCGGCTGATGTTGCTGGCGGAGAATGTCAGCGGCGGCCTGGTCGGCGTGGTGGGTCTGGCGCTGCTGTTGTGGACCCTGATCGGCACGGTCAAGAAGATCGAAGACAGCCTGAACTTCGTGTGGCGCGTGCAGCGCGCGCGCAGCATGCCGCGCCGGATCATGGAGTTCGTGGCGCTGGTGATGATCGGTCCGCTGGTCGTTGCAACGGTCATCGCATTTTCCAAGCTGGCCTTCGACCGCATGGCGAGCTACACGCCCGAACGCTTCACGCTGGGCGCACATGCGGTGCAGCTGCTGATCCAGCTCGCGCCGTACGCCATCGTCACCGGACTGTTCACGGCCATTTACCTGCTGATGCCCAACACGCGGGTGCGCATCGTGCCCGCCCTGGTTGGCGGGCTGGTCGCCGGCATCGTCTGGGCCGCCACCGGCAAGGCATTCACCGTCATGGTGATCTACACCTCGCGCCTGACGCTGGTATACGCCGGCTTTGCCATCGTGGTGGCGGTGTTCCTGTGGACCTACCTGGGCTGGCTCATCCTGCTGATCGGCGCGCAGCTGGCGTTCTACGTGCAGAATCCGAATTACCTGCGCGTGGGCCATGCAGAGTTCCGCCTTTCAAGCAACGAGCAGGAACGGCTCGCGCTGGACATCATGGCCCGCGTGGCCATGGAGCACCGCGCCGGCAAGCCGCCGTGGACACTGGAGAAGCTCAGCCGTGCGCTGGCGCTGCCCGGCATCGCCATCGCCGGCATGTCCGAACACCTGGAGCGTACCGGCCTGCTGGCGCAGGCGGACGACGGCAAGCTGTTTCCCGGGCGCGAGATCAGCAGCATCACCTTGGCCGAAATCATCCACGCCGCCCGCACACGCCGCACCGGCCATGACCCGCACCCGCGGCTGTCCGCGCCCGGCGTACTGGAACTGCAGACGGACATGGAGCGCGCGTGGCGCAACGCCTGCGGCGAGCGCACGCTGGCCGATCTGATTTCAGGGAAGCCGCACGCAGCCTGACGCGCTTCAGCCGCCTGCTATGGTCACTTCGTCCACCAGCACGGGGCCGGTGCGGATCGCGCCAAGCAGATCGATATCCGAGCCCAGCGCCTGCACACCGCGATACATGGCCTTGAGGTTGCCGGCCACGGTCACCTCGTGGACCGGATACGCCAGCTCGCCGTTCTCCACCCAGAAGCCGGTGGCGCCGCGTGAATAGTCGCCGGTGACGCCGTTGACGCCCTGCCCCATCAGCTCCGTGACATACAGGCCGGAGCCCATGCGGGCAAACAGCGCCGGCAGATCCAGCAGCCCCGCCGAACTGGTCACCAGCAGGTTGTGGATGCCCCCCGCATTGCCGGTGGTATGCAGGCCGAGCTTGCGCGCCGAATAACTGCCCAGCACGTAGCCTTGCAGCACGCCGTTGCACACCAGCTCGCGGTCGCGGGTGGTCACGCCTTCTGCATCGAAGGGGCTGCTGGCCATGGCGCGGAGCAGATGCGGCCGTTCCTGCATCTGCACGAACCCCGGCAGCACCTGTTCGCCGGCCGCGTCCTGCAGGAAGGACGACTTGCGGTACTGGCTGGAACCGCGCACCGCCGACACCATGTGCCCGAAGAAGCCGCGTGCAATGTCGGCCGCAAACAGCACCGGCGCCTTGCGGGTGCTGATCTGCCTGGCGCCAAGGCGCGCGATGGCGCGCTGCCCGGCGCGGCGGCCAACCTGCTCCAGATCGTCGAGGCCTTCGGGCGCGCGGGCCGCGGTGTACCAGTAGTCGCGCTGCATGTCGTCGCCATCCTGCGCCAGCAGTACGCAGCTGACGCTGTGGCTGGTGGTGGGATAGCCGGCGAGAAAGCCATGGGAATTGCCATAGACGCGCACGCCGCGATGGGTGGAGACCGACGCGCCTTCGGAATTGGTCAGGCGGGGATCGACCGCCATGCCTGCGGCCTCGCAGGCCGTTGCCATCCCGATGGCAACCTCCGGCGTCAGTGTCCAGGGATGATGGAGATCGAGGTCGGGCAGTTCGCGGGCCATGTCCGCGGCATCGGCCAGCCCGGCAAATTCGTCGCGCGCCGTGAAGGTCGCGATGGAGCAGGCCTTTGCCACCATCGCGCGCACCGCCTCGGGACGCAGGTCGGCGCTGCTGGCCGAACCCTTGGCACCATTGAAATACACGGTGATGCCGAGCGCGCGATCACGCTGGTATTCGATGGTTTCCACCTCTCCCAGGCGTACCGTCACGTTCAGGCCCTGCTGCAGGCTCACGTCGGCCTCGGCCTGGGAAGCCCCCGCAGTCTTCGCCTCCTGCAGGGCGAAAGCCACGATATCGCGAAGTTCGGGGATACGGGATGCGTCGACGGCCTGGGACATAGTCCATAATTGTACGGCATGACCGAATTCGAAGACGCTGAACAGGATCTCCCACCGAGCAAGAGCTCGCGCAAGCGGGCCGCCCACGCGGCACAGAAGCTGGGCGAGCGGTTGACACGCATGCGGCAGGATGAAACTGCCGGACTGCCGCTGACGGATGCGCTGCACGACGCCATCGCCGAGGCGCGGCGACTGCGCAGTCGCGCGGCACTCGGCCGTCAGTACCAGTTCATCGGCAAGCTGATGCGCGACATCGACATGGATGCGCTGGATGCAGCGCTGGCCGCCCAAATCGATGCGCAGAACACGCGTGCTAGACTGCGGAGATGAAACCGCTGGTCGGCATCATCATGGGCTCGAAGTCGGACTGGGAAACACTCCAGCCTGCCGCCCAGCTGCTGGAACAGCTCGGCGTACCGCACGAAGTGAAGGTCGTGTCGGCACACCGCACACCGGACCTGCTGTTCGACTACGCCGGCAAGGCTGAAGGCCGCGGCCTTGCCGCGATCATTGCGGGCGCAGGCGGGGCCGCACACCTGCCGGGCATGACGGCGGCCAAGACGCGTGTGCCGGTGCTGGGCGTGCCCGTGCAGTCCACGGAGCTCACCGACATGGATTCAATGCTGTCGCTCGTGCCGCTGCCAAAGGGCATTACGGTAGCCACCTTCGCCATCGGCGCGGCCGGGGCAGCCAAAGCCGCCCTGTTCGCCC
>JAATEY010000055.1 GCA_015655465.1 Gammaproteobacteria bacterium
GATGGCCACCGCGAGTTCCTTCGGATTGCGGACGCGGGTCTTTGCGTCAATGTCAGTACGCCGGTGTAGTGGTATCGGCTTTCCGGGAGGGAAATGGCGTCGGCCCAGAATGCCTTTAACTGTTCTATTTCCCAAGCGTATCCACGTTGGTAGTCTGGGACACGAAAAATTCTGTCCTTGAATAGGTGCTCGATCGAGATTGGTTTGTCCATGGAGTCCAGTTGCTGTGTTGCTTCGTGTTCTTAGTCGTCATCACTGATTTCGAGCTTCGCGAGATTATATCGTTGCTGAGTTGTTGGAATCACATTGGTGACGACGGACTTCTGCTGGCATATGCGGGATCCGCCGGACTAAATGGTGAATTCATGGCATCTGGCCACCTTGATACCGACCGGGTTTGTAGGTGATGACAATCAAGCTCCTTCGCTCCCACTCGAGGATAGTTGCGCTTCTTGTGCGGTTTGAGGATATCTGCTGGCTTCACACCCGCGACGGGATTGTTGGGAACCAAGTCATTCACAACCGCATAGCGCATGATCTGGCCGCAGGTCTGCAGTACCCGCTTGGCAATGTCCAAAGCTCCCCGCCGTTCGATCTTCTGGACGACGTCCCGAAAAGTAGATGCCGTCAGGTCCTGAAGTGCCCGTGCCCCGATTTTGGGAAAAACATCCGCCTCAAGACGCCTGAGAACATAGACCGCATGACGCTCATTCCGACCAGCCTTCCAGTACGAAAACCAGTCTCGGGCGACATCCTCGAAGGTCTTTTCGGGCTTGGGCTTCTCTACGACAGGATCCATCCCTTCTGCGAGCCGCTCTCTCGCGTCCTGGTGGCGCCTTCTGGCCTTAGCAAGAGAGACATCAGGGTAGACACCCAAGGCCAGGGTCTTTCGCTTGTCATTGAATACATAGTCGAAGCGCCAGTAGCGTCCGCCATTTGGCATAACCTGAAGGTAGAGACCCCGGTTATCGAAGATTTTTCGCGGCCGATCAGAGGCTTTGGCGTTGCGGACCTGCGTTTCTGAGAGCATTTACGGTATCTCCCGGTTCAGTGTCAGCGGAGATACCGTAAAAAGTACCGTCGCCGAGTTGAGATGTACCGCGAGCTCAGGAGACGCTATGAGACCGGAAACTGGCGGAGAGTGAGGGATTCGAACCCTCGAAGGGCTTTTGACCCTTACACCCTTAGCAGGGGTGCGCCTTCGACCACTCGGCCAACTCTCCGTCCGGGGAGCGGAAAAGAAAAATCCCGCGCCTGCCTTGGGCAGACGCGGGATGATACTGATCAGGTCGAGGGGGGTAAAGCTCGACGGGTCAGCCGACGGCTGCCATCTCGGGGGCCCTGAGGGCGGGGCTTCCGCCCTGCTGCTCGTTCTGGATCCGGTCGAAGATCTCTTCGCGATGCACGGAAACGGACTTCGGGGCATTGACGCCGATACGCACCTGATTGCCCTTGACGCCGAGGACCGTCACGGTCACTTCGTCACCGATGACAATTGCCTCTCCAACCCTTCGTGTAAGTATCAGCATGACAACGCTCCTTCGTTTGGTTGAGCGTAGTTTGCGGACGCCTCTGCACGCGAGAAATCGGAGAAACCCCTAAGCGCCCTAGGTGAAACTACGCAAAAACATCGTCCATATCCGGTAACGGGAGCTTCCGAAAGTCCTACAGCCTGGCTTGCACCCAGGCCGCGACGGAATTCATTGCCGCCGGCAGTGCTGCGGCATTGGTGCCACCGGCCTGCGCGAAGTCAGCGCGACCACCGCCCTTGCCACCGACCTGCGCCGCGACGACACCGACGATTTCGCCAGCCTTGATGCGTGCCGTGAGGTCGGCAGTTACGCCCGCGACCAGCACCACCTTGCCGCCCTCGCCCACGGAAGCGAGCACGATTACCGCGGATTTCAGCCTTTCTTTCAGCTGATCCACCGCATTGCGCAGGGCAGTGGCGTCCGCGCCTTCCACCTGCGTTGCCACGACTTTCACGCCCTGGATGTCCTGCGCGCCGGCGGCAAGATCGGTGCCCTGGCCGCTGGCAAGTTTGTCCTTCAGTGAACGCAACTGTTTTTCGAGCATGCGCACCTGGTCGAGCCCTTCCTGTACGCGCAGCACGACATCGTCGCGGCTGCCACGCACCAGGCCGGCCACATTGCGCAGCAGGTCGTCGGTGTGGGTTATGTAATCGATGGCGCCCTCGCCGGTCACCGCTTCGATGCGCCGTACACCGGCCGCGACGCCGCCTTCGGACACGATCTTGAACAGGCCGATGTCGCCGGCGCGGCTGACATGCGTGCCGCCGCAGAGCTCGGTGGAGAAATCGCCCACCTTCAATACGCGCACCGAATCGCCGTATTTCTCGCCAAACAGCGCCATGGCACCGGATGCCACGGCGGCCTCGTAACCCATGTTCCTGGTCTCGGCCGGAGCATTGAGGCGGATCTGCTCGTTGACGCGACGTTCGATGCGCCGCAATTCATCGGGCGTTACTGCCTGGAAGTGCGCAAAGTCGAAGCGCAGCCGGTCTGGCGCCACCAGCGAGCCTTTCTGCAGCACATGCGTGCCCAGCACCTCGCGCAGCGCTGCGTGCAGCAGGTGCGTCGCGGTGTGATTGCGGCGGATGTGTTCGCGGCGGGCATTGTCGATGTGCGCCGTGAGGCTGTCTCCCGGCTTGAGCGGGCCGCCCGCGAGTTTGCCGATGTGGGAGAACGCCGTGCCGCGCTTGCGGGTGTCGGCGACTGCGAAGCGTGCTGCACCTGCAACCAGTTCGCCGGTGTCGCCCACCTGCCCGCCTGATTCGGCGTAGAAGGGAGTGCGATCGAGCACCACCTCGCCTTCGTCGCCGGCCTGCAGCGCATCCACCGTTGCGCCGCCCTTCAACAAGGCCACTATGCGGGACTCATCTGTTACCCGTTCGTAGCCGGAGAAATCGGTGATGGTGCCGAGATCGACACCGCCACGCATGTCGACACCGAAGCGGCTGGCGGCGCGTGCGCGTTCACGCTGGGCATCCATCTCGCGCTCGTAGCCGGCCATGTCTACGCTGACTCCACGTTCACGCGCGACATCGGCCGTGAGGTCAGGCGGAAAGCCGTAGGTGTCGTGCAACTTGAAGACGACATCACCAGGAATCTCGCGCTTCGATCCCGGCAGGGTTACCTGCGTACCAGACGGGAGGCCCGCAATGGCGTCTTCCAGCAATGCCATGCCGGTGGCCAGCGTGCGCGCGAACTGTTCGCCTTCCTTCAGCAGCACGTCCCGGATGAAGGACTGCTTCTCGCGCAGCACCGGGTAGGCATCGCCCATCACTTCGATGAGTGCGGGCAGCAGCCCGGCAAAGAACGTGGGTTCAGCACCGAACTTGTGACCGTGCCGCATGGCGCGACGCATGATGCGGCGAAGCACATAGCCACGGCCCTCGTTCGACGGCGTGACGCTGTCCGCCACCAGGAACGAGCAGGCGCGGATGTGATCCGCAATCACGCGCAGCGATGGGCTCGAAAGGTCGGTGGTGCCGAGCAGTTTCGCGGTGGCGCCAACCAGGTGGCGGAACAGGTCGATGTCGTAGTTGGACTGCACGCCCTGCATCACGGCGCAGATGCGCTCGAGCCCCATGCCGGTGTCGACCGAAGGCTTGGGCAGCGGCGTCATGCTGCCGTCAGCGGAGCGGTCGAACTGCATGAACACGAGGTTCCAGATTTCCACGTAGCGGTCGCCGTCTTCATCCGGAGAACCGGGTGGGCCGCCGGGAACATGCGCGCCGTGATCGAAGAAGATCTCGGTGCAGGGTCCGCAGGGACCGGTGTCGCCCATGGACCAGAAGTTGGATTTCTCGCCCAGGCGCGTGAGGCGGTCTGCCGGCACGCCCATCTCGTCGATCCAGATCTTCGCGGCCTCGTCGTCGTCCTTGAAGACCGTCACCCACAGGCGCTGCGGATCGATCTGCAGCGTGACGGTGAGCAGGTCCCAGGCGAAACGGATGGCGTCGCGCTTGAAGTAGTCGCCGAAGCTGAAGTTGCCCAGCATCTCGAAGAAGGTGTGGTGCCGGGCGGTGTAGCCGACATTCTCCAGGTCGTTGTGCTTGCCGCCGGCGCGCACGCAGCGCTGGCTGGTGGCGGCGCGCACATAGGGGC
>JAATEY010000171.1 GCA_015655465.1 Gammaproteobacteria bacterium
AGATGCTTCTCGGGAATGTCCAGCGCGGCTGGTTCGGTCGCGCCGACTTCCTCCGCGGTGTCCCGGCTCCTCCCTCCCTGGGCGCATGGAGCTACGAGGTGCTCGATACCAAGCTGGCCCGTGACCCACGCGCAAGCCACGTGCTGCAGCTCTGCTTCTATAGCTTGCTGGTCGCAGGGAAGCAGGGGCGCGAGCCCACCAGCATGGTCATCGTTCTCGAGGATGGTTCCAAGCGCACGTTCCGCTATGCCGACTACGCGCGTTACTTCCACCGGCTGCGCGCGCGCCTCAGCGCCTGCGTCGCCAATCCCCCCGCGAACTCGTATCCGGATCCCTGCCCGAAATGCGAGCAATGCCGCTGGTCGGATATGTGCGAAGCACAACGCGTGGCGGACGACCAACTCTGGCAGGTTGCCGGAATCTCGCGTCTGCAGATGCGCCGGTTGGCCGACAGCGGCGTGACGACGATGACCGCGCTGGCGGCACACCCGGGGCCGCAGGCAGTGCCGCGCATGACGTCCGCCACGCTCGTGAGACTCCACACGCAAGCACGTCTGCAGGTGCTGGGGAAAAGTGCCGGCGTACCGCGCTACGAGCTTCGCACCGTAGAGCCGGGCAGGGGCTTCCACCGCCTGCCGCCTCCCTCGGAGGGAGATCTTTACTTCGACATGGAAGGCGATCCGCTGCATGAAGACGGTCTCGAGTACCTCTTCGGCGTGACCTGGCGCGAGGGCGGTGCGCTGCGCTTTCGTGCTTTCCTGGGGGCACACGCGCGCCGAGGAAAAGGCGGCGTTCGAAGCCTTCATGGACTTCGTCGCGCAGCGGCTGGCGCGCCACCCGGACCTGCGCATCTACCACTATGCGGCCTGCGAGAACACGGCGGCAGAAACCCCCACAACCCAGCAGATTCGCCGCTGTTATGTCTCCCGGCGTCGAGTCATCCTGCATTCATGGAAACTGCCCTTGCCATCTACGAAGCCCTGATCCAGGCTAATGTCCCGCCTCCCGCAGCACGCCGGGTTGCCGAATCCCTGGAGAAGGACATGACGACCAACCTCGCGACGAAGCAGGACATGCAGCTGGTAAAGCAGGATCTTCATGGCGTAATTCAGGGCATGAGGCAGGACCTTCAGCATCTGGATCAGCAGCTCAATACACGTTTTGATGCGCTGGATATTCGTGTTTCGCTCATGCTTCAGAATGTGGAATCCCGGATCGTCGTCAAACTGGGCGCGTTGATGACAGTTCTGTTTGGGCTCGCGGGTGCTGTGCTCGCGTTGGTCCGCTGATCTAGGCCCCTTCTTCAGGATATCCATCAGCAACTCCCGCGCCTCCCGATACGGAATCCGGAGCCCATACCTCCCATCCGCCACCCAGCGTGCTCGCTCCGCAGTGAATACCAGCACGGCCACTTTATTCGGCAGATAGGTTTCCCGAGAAACCGGCCTTGGGAAAGTCGAGCCGAAATCGGCGAGTGCGGACCGCGGTCGACGTTTAAGGTCGCAAATTGCGACCTTAAACGCTCAATTGCGCTAGAAATGCGCGATCCGGAGCTGCTTTCTCAGATGCATTCTAGCCGCATGAGCGATTCCGATGATCGACGTGAAGAAGTGGATACGGAAGTGGCCCAACAGATCCGCACCATCCGCGGGCAACGTGTTTTGCTCGATTCCGACTTGGCCGTGCTCTATGGGGTGACCACCAAGCGGCTCAATGAACAGGTGCGGCGAAACCATGACCGGTTCCCTTCCGACTTTCTGTTTCAGATTACAGATCAGGAGCTTGCAAACTTGAGGTCGCAAATTGCGACCTCAAGTTTGGGGACATCTGCGTGGGGCGGTCCACGCTACCGGCCAATGGCATTCACTGAACATGGCGCCATCATGGTAGCCACTGTGCTCAACAGCCCACAGGCCGTTGAGATGACTGTTCACGTCGTGCGGGCCTTCGTAAAGCTGCGTCACATACTCGCCTCCAATACGGCACTAGCCCGGAGACTGGAGACACTGGAGAAATCTGTCGCTGCACTCGACGCCGGTACGAAGAAGGAATTTGTGCGCGTGTACAAGGCCATCCTGAAGCTGATGGGGCCATCGCCGCCTGAGCAATAGCGCCCAACCACCGGTGCCCCGTATGGACGAAACGAACGCGTTTTGCCACCGACGCACCAGTCCGATCGCCAGTTAGGTTTCCCGGGAAACCTATCTTGATAAAGTTGCGACGAAATCTGTGGCGGCAAGAACGGCAGGATCGACTACGCCGCAGAGAGGAAATCTTGATATTGCAAAACGCAACATCAAGTTCAGGAATCCCGCATTTCCTTGCCAAGACTGGCTGGCTGAGAGCCCGCATTCAGTTCGGCGGCAGCCAGCAGTCGAACCTGATGCTCGATCTGTTCCTGGTCCTTCAGGTCCCGGTCATCGGACACAGCCTTCAGGTCCCGGAACTTGCGCGCCGATGAAAGCACGCGGCCTTCCAGCGTTCCCACAGACTTGTTGTACGCATCCACGGCAGAGCCCAGCTTCTTCCCGACGTTGTGCCAGTGCTCGGCCAGAGTACCGACGCGTTCATATAGCTCCTTGCCCAGCGCCGAAATCTCGGCGGCATTCAGTGCCAGGGCCTCCTGCCGCCAGCCATATGCCACCGACTTCAGCAGCGCGATGAGGGTGGTTGGCGTGGCGGGAATCACCCTCTCATCCGCACCGAATTCGATCAGACCCGGGTCCTGTTGCAAGGCCGCGCTGTAGATGGCCTCGCCCGGCAGGAACATGAACACGAACTCGGGCGTGGGGGTGATGGAATCCCAGTACGACTTTCGCCCGAGCTGGCTGATGTGCGTGCGGATCTGCTGCGCGTGTTTGGCCAGCAGCACTTCGCGGGCGGCATCGTCCTGGGTTTCGTTGGCCTCGAGGTACGCGGCCAGGGGAACCTTGGCATCAATGATGATCTGCTTGCCGCCGGGCATGCGCACGATCAGGTCCGGACGCAGGCGTCCGTCGGCGGTGGTCTCGCTGTGCTGTTCGACGAAATCGCAGTGATCGAGCATGCCGGCCATCTCGACCACACGCTTCAGCTGGATCTCTCCCCAGCGTCCACGCGCCGCGGGCTGGCGAAGGGCTTTCACCAGGCTCGCGGTTTCCTTGTGGAG
>JAATEY010000320.1 GCA_015655465.1 Gammaproteobacteria bacterium
ACGGCGTCCTGGATGATGCCCAACGCGGACCTGTGGTGATTCGCAAGCAGGACCGCGACGTGGTGGTCGTGCTTTCCATGGCTGAATTCGAACGCATGCGGACCGGCAATCTCCGCGCCTTCCTGGAACTGCGCAATGAAGTGGCTGCAGCAGCGGCGTCCAGAGGGCTCACGGAACGACGCTTGTCGGAACTGCTAACCGACGATGCCAAGTGAACGGGTTGTCCTCGACACAAACATACTGTCAGCGCACTGCTTTCGGCAACGTCGGCGCCCGCCCGCGCCGTGGAGAGCGCAATCACTGACGGCCAGATCCTCGCTTCGAACTCCACCCTGCGTGAGCTCGTGGAGAAGTTCGATTCGCGCAAGTTTGATCCCTACGTTTCACGCGAACAACGCGACTGCCTGCTGCAGCGGCTGTCACCCGTGTTGGAGATCGTCGAGATCTTGCAGAGCATCCGCGCATCGCGCGATCCGAAAGACGATCGGTTTCTGGAAGTTGCCGTCAACGGCCAGGCCGAGGTGCTGATATCGGGAGATGGCGATCTGCTTGCGCTACACCCGTTTCGCGGCGTCCAGATCGTGACTCCTGCGGCGTATTGCGAACGCACTACCGCTGCGGACGAGCAAGGCGACGGATAGGAGCGGATTCGCAGATTCAGTTCGCCTGTCTGACGGCGCCACGTGAGTGCGTCGTCATCGACCAGCGGACTTGATCGTCTCGGCGGTCCAGGACCAACGTTCAGTGCAGACTCGACAGAAACTGGTCTACTGCTTCCCTGACTGCGCCCGGCGAATACCGTGGGTACTTCGACCAGGCCGAGTCCGGTATTGCCCACACGAGGCGGCGGAATTGCTCAACATCCACCATCCCGCTGCTGACAAACGCCCTTGCATCGGCCATGTCGCGGTCGAAGCCCCGCACGACCTTGGAAAACAGTTGCGCATAGGGATCGTAGTGGTAGTAGCTCACGCGACCCACGGTTTCGATGAACACGTGCCGGTCCCCGCTGCCTTCGAGGGGAGGGATGAAATCCTCGGGGCGGACCAGTTCGATGTTGAGCCGCAGACGCTCTTTGATGGCCTCCACATCCCGGAAGATATCGTCCCGGGCGCAATAGAGGTCGGCATCGACCGACGACTCACGCCAGCCGTTGAGCACCGCCGTTCCTCCGCCCACCAGGTAGACATCGTAGTGACCCTCCTTGCCGGCCGAACCTGCCAGTTCGCGCATCAGGCCATGCAGGGAGTCACGTGTCAGCCTATCTCGCATCGGAATCCTGCAACCGCCGATAGCGGCTGGCATCGGCAAAGGATTCGAGCTGCTGCAGCCACGCCAGGTAACGGGCGTGCGCGAGATCGCCGCTGGTAGTCGCCAGCAGGTCGTAGAGGCGATTTTCCGGATCCTGCAGCGTGGCGCCGACCGGGACGCCCTCCCGTCGCAGTCGCTGGGCCGCCAGCGAGACGGCAAGGCTCTCTGCGCTCACCGTACCGTCCCCGAGGTGGGCCAGTCCGGTATCAACGATCTCGCCGCCGGGGAGTCCAAGCTCCGCGAAGCTGCTCTTGCCGAAGCGTTCCCGTATCCAGCGCAACGTGGCGGCGCGGCGGGCGGTAGCGCGCCGTGCTTCGGGGGACATCCGCGCCGCGCGGACCTTGCCACCCTGGCGACCGTAACTTGCGAAAGCGCGGCGAATCTCGTCCGGCAGCTTCATGACTGGTAGCATATGCGTAGAGGGTAAGCATATCCAGTCACTGGCACGGCCTACGCCGCGTACTCGCCATGCTCAAATATCCGCCGAGGATGCCCATCGGGCGCTTGTGGGGACGCACGGTTGCACCGGTGCGCCTGGCGGCCACGTCGATTTCCTTCGCCGAGGTGTCGATCAGACGATGATCGAACGCCTTCAGTCGAATGCGGCGGTAGCCCTTGAAGAAAGGCGTGTGCGGCGTGATCGAGCCCGGCTTGGTCAGCACCTGCCCGCGCTGTACGTCCTCACGCCTGGCGCCGCGCAGCAGCGCGCCCACGTTGTCGCCGGCCTGGCCTTCGTCCAGCAGCTTGAGTTCTTGGCCTTTCCGGATTGCTCCAGTGGCCCACCGCTCCCGATTCCACATCCGAAGACGCGGGCCGCCGGAACAGTCCGCGGAGTATTGCGATCACCCTCCGGAGAGTTATCGATTATTTGTACATATAGACATAAATTATCCCGACTTTTTTGTCATTTCATTCGCATTTTGTCGATAATCAGGCAATCATCAATGATGGTCAGCTTGCGAGTGGATGCAATATGTTTAATCGCGCCTTATCCCACCCCTTGCGTACGCACAAGAGCTTCTTCCTGTTCGGGCCGCGCGGCACCGGCAAGACAACCTGGCTGCGGCAGCACCTGCCCGATGCCCTGTTCATCAATCTCCTTCAGTCGGAGTTTTACATACGGCTGTCTGCCGATCCGGGCCACATCCGCACCCTCATCCCGCCAGGCCATGCAGGCTGGATCGTCATTGACGAGATCCAGCGGGTTCCGGAATTGCTCAATGAAGTCCACGACCTGATCGAATCGAAGCAGCACGTCTTCGTTCTCACCGGCTCCAGTGCACGCAAGCTGCGCCGCGATGGCGTGAATCTGCTGGCAGGTCGGGCACTCACCTATCACATGCATCCGCTGACAGCGGTCGAGCAGGCCCAGGACTTTCGCCTCGAAGACTCTCTCAGATTCGGACACCTGCCCGCACGCTTCAGCGAAGCCGACCCACTGCGATATCTGCAGGACTATGTACAAACGTATCTGCGTGAAGAAGTGCTGCAGGAGGGCCTGATGCGCAGCATCGGGCCCTTCTTCCGCTTCCTGGAGGTGGCCAGTTTTTCACAGGGCTCGCTGATCAACGTGAGCGAAATCGCGCGCGAGTGCCATGTGGATCGCCGTGTGGCGGAAAGCTATTTCTCGATGCTCGACGACCTGCTGATTGCCACGCGTCTGCCCGTGTTCTCGAAACATGCCAGGCGCAAACTCGTGCAGCACGCCAAATTCTTCTACTTTGATGTCGGAGTGTTCAGGGCAATCCGGCCCGCCGGACCTCTCGACTCTCCTGCAGAAATCGATGGCCCCGCACTCGAAACGCTGGTGCTGCAGGAACTGCGCGCCGTCAACGACTATGAAGAGTTTGGCTATGAACTGTCTTTCTGGCGGACGAAACACGGTTTGGAAGTGGACTTTGTCCTCTACGGAAAACGCGGGTTGCTGGCCATTGAGGTGAAGCGCTCAAACAACCTGCATGCGCAGGATCTGCGGGCACTCAGGGAATTCAAGAAGGACTATCCGCCGGCGACTTGCTACGTGTTCCATGGTGGCGCGACGCCATTGTATTTTGACGACATCATTGCCATTCCCATGACGCAAGCGCTGCAGAATCTCGCCGCAATTCTTGGCGGGAGGTGGTTGCCGGCCAAACAGGAATCTGGCCGGGCTCCCGCCGTACTTCATGATTGAGGTGTGGCGCCCCTAGTTCAGCTTGATCTGGACGTCCACGCCCGCAGGCAGCTCGAGCTTCATCAGTGCATCCACGGTCTTGTCCGTGGGGTCCAGGATGTCCATCAGCCGCTTGTGGGTGCGCAGTTCGAACTGGTCGCGCGCGTCCTTGTCGCCGTGGGGCGAGACCAGCAAGGTGAATTTCTCCATCTTGGTGGGCAGGGGCACGGGACCGCGCACGGTCGCACCGGTGCGCTTGGCGGTCTCGACGATTTCCTTCGCCGAGGTGTCGATCAGACGGTGATCGAACGCCTTCAGGCGAATGCGGATGTTCTGGTTTGCCATATTGATTTCGCCTTACTTGAGGATTTTTGACACGACACCTGCACCGACGGTCTTGCCGCCCTCGCGGATGGCAAAGCGCAGGCCTTCATCCATCGCGATCGGTGCTATCAGCTCCACCGTCATCTTGATGTTGTCGCCCGGCATCACCATCTCCGCCCCGCCGTCCAGCTCCACCGAGCCGGTCACGTCCGTGGTGCGGAAGTAGAACTGCGGACGATAGCCCTTGAAGAACGGCGTGTGACGGCCGC
>JAATEY010000202.1 GCA_015655465.1 Gammaproteobacteria bacterium
AGCGCCTGCTGCACGCCCTCGCCCGACACGTCGCGCGTGATCGACGGGTTGTCGGATTTGCGGGAAATCTTGTCGATTTCGTCGATGTAGACGATGCCGGTCTGCGCCTTCTCGACATCGTAATCGCACTTCTGCAGCAGCTTCTGGATGATGTTCTCGACGTCCTCACCCACGTAGCCGGCTTCGGTCAGCGTGGTGGCATCGGCAATCGTGAACGGCACATTGAGCAACCGCGCCAGGGTCTCGGCCAGCAGCGTCTTGCCGCTGCCGGTGGGCCCGATCAGCAGGATGTTGCTCTTGGCGATCTCGACATCGTCCTTGGACTTGATGGTGCCGGTGCCACGGGTCTGCAGGCGCTTGTAGTGGTTGTAAACCGCCACGGCCAGCGTCTTCTTGGCGCGTTCCTGACCGATGACGTATTCATCGAGCACGGCCTTGATCTCGGAGGGCCGGGGCAGCTTCTCGCGCGCCCGGTCGGCCTTGTCTTCAAGCTCTTCGCGAATGATGTCGTTGCACAGCTCGACGCATTCGTCGCAGACAAACACCGACGGCCCGGCGATGAGTTTGCGCACCTCGTGCTGGCTCTTGCCGCAGAAAGAGCAGTACAGCAGCTTGCCGTCGTCGTTACGTCCGCGAGTATCGTCGCTCATCCGCTTTACCTCATTCGGAAGCATTCTTCCGATGACAATCTATATAGCACGAGGCCACGGTGGCGCGCAAAGCACTACGTCACCCATAAGCTCTTGTAACTTATGGGGAAAGCCCGCCTGGAGGGCCTTATTTGACGGCTGCTGTGCCGATCTGTGCGCGACTCGACAGCACCTGGTCGATCAGACCATAGCCGACGGCGTCTTCGGAGCGCATGAAATTGTCGCGGTCCGTGTCGTTCTTGATCTTTTCGACGGACTGGCCGGTGTGCGTGGCGAGGATCTGGTTCAGGCGGTCGCGCGTGTAGAGGATCTCCCGGGCATGGATTTCCATGTCGGCCGCCTGCCCCTGCATGCCGCCCAGCGGCTGGTGGATCATGATGCGCGAATGCGGCAGGGCAAAGCGCTTGCCCCTGGCGCCACCGGCCAGCAGCACGGCGCCCATGCTGGCAGCCTGCCCGATGCAGATGGTGGAAACATCCGGCTTGATGAACTGCATGGTGTCGTAAATCGCAAGCCCGGCGGTGACATGGCCGCCCGGCGAATTGATGTACAGCGCGATGTCCTTGTCCGGATTTTCCGACTCCAGGAACAGCATCTGCGCCACGATCACGTTCGCCATGTAGTCCTCGACCGGACCCACGGCGAAAATCACACGGTCCTTCAGCAGGCGCGAGTAGATGTCGTAGGCACGCTCGCCGCGCGAGGTCTGCTCGACCACCATGGGAACCAGGTTCAGGGCGCGCTCGTTCATAATCTGTCTCCGGGCGAAAAGCGGTCGATCAATCCCTGATCTTACGCCTGCTTGCTGAAGCCGGTGAGCTCGGCAAAGCTGGTTGGGCGGTCGGTCACACGGGCACGCCCCAGCACCCACTCCACCGCCAGATCTTCCATAACGGCGGTTTCGAGCTGGCGCATGGCGTCCTGGCTCTGCAGGTAGGCACGCTTGACCTCGGCAGGATTCGGGTACGCGGCTGCCAGCTCTTCCAGCCGGGCGAATACGCGCTCGCGGTTCACCGCGAGGTTTTCGCGGCGCACCAGTTCGCCGATCAGCAGGCCCAGCTTCACGCGGCGTCGCGCGGGCTCCACGAAAGGCTCGCGCGGTGGCACCTGGCTCGTGTCCTGCCGGCCCGTGCGCTGCAGCAGCTCGACCTGCAGCTGCTGGATCTGTTCTTCGACCAGCGACACCGGCAGCGCCAGCTGATTGTCGCGCTGCAGGGCATCGAACACCTGCGCGCGCAGTTTGTTGCGGGTGGCCTCCGCAGCCTCCCGCTCCATGCTCTGGCGCACTTCAGTACGCAAGGCGGCAACACCGCCTTCGGCCAGGCCGAAGGCATCGGCAAACGCATCGTCGACTGCGGGCAGGACTTCCTCTTCCACCGACTTCACGGTGAGATCGAATTCCGCCGCCTTGCCGGCCAGATCCTTTGTGCCGTAGTTCCCGGGAAACTGCACCGGAGCCGTCTTCTTTTCACCCTTGCTCATGCCAGCCAGTGCATTTTCGAAATCGGCAATGGCCTGGCCCGAACCGATGACCAGCGCCATGTCGGTGCCAGTGCCGCCGTCGAAGGCAACGCCGTCCACGCGACCAGCGAAATCCACCACTACACGATCACCCTTGATGGCAGGACGTTCGACCGGCGTATAGGTCACGCGCTGGCGCCGCATGCTTTCCAGCATGGCGTCGATGTCGGCGTCGACGATCGCGGCAACGGGACGCTCGATCTCCAGCGCAGTCACCGGATTGATGGTGACCTCCGGCAGCACCTCGAACACGGCTGCGTATTTCAGGTCCGCATCCGGGGCCATCTGGATGGGCTCGATGCGCGGGCCACCCACCGGCCGCAGGTTTTCCTTGCTGACTGCATCGCTGTAGCTCTGGCGGATCAGCTCGGACACGGTGTCGCCGTGCACCTGGCTGCCGTACTGCTGCTTGATGACCGGCAATGGCACCTTGCCCTTGCGGAAACCACGGATATTGGCGGTGCGCGACAGGTCGCGCAGGCGCCGCTCCACTTCACCTGCCACGCGTGTGCGCGGAATTTCCACTTCGATGCGGCGCTCGAGCCCTGTGGTCGTTGTCACTGTGAACTGCATCGTCCGGTTCCTTCACTCAAAACTGGTCTCGATCAAAATACTGGTGCGAAAGGAGAGACTCGAACTCTCACGGGTTACCCCACAGGCTTCTAAGACCTGCGCGTCTACCAGTTTCGCCACTCTCGCGCTCGCTGCAAAAAATGGTGGGCCGTGTAGGATTTGATCCTACGACCAATTGATTAAGAGTCAACTGCTCTACCAACTGAGCTAACGGCCCTGAAAAGGGGTGGGGTGGACGACGGGACTCGAACCCGCGACAGCC
>JAATEY010000354.1 GCA_015655465.1 Gammaproteobacteria bacterium
AATGGTGTCGCCGGTGGCGAAGAACGCCACCAGCCGCTCGACCAGATGCCGCTCGGCCGGCGTCATGCGTTGCTTCAGATGCCCGAGATCGATCTGGAAGTCGATTTCCTCCACCGTCCAGGTGTTCTTGATCGCACCCCGGTACATCTCGTAGAAACGTGGATAGCGCATCGGCCGCAGCGTGAGATCAAAACCGGGATCGAGCAGGTTCAACTGGCGCGCGCTCACTGGCAGGCCTCGCAGGTTTCCGGATTCTCGAGCGAGCAGACGACGGTGGCCAGGTCGCGGGAGGATTCCGTACCCGCCGTGTCACCTTCCCTGGTGCCCCCGGCCACCGTCGTTTTCGCAATCTGTGTCGCAGGACGCGAGCGCAGGTAATAAGTGGTCTTGAGCCCGCGCTTCCACGCGTACATGTACATGCTGGAGAGCTGCCCTATGTTCGGGTTGGCCATGAACAGGTTCAGCGACTGGCTCTGGTCGATGTAGGCACCGCGGTCCGCGGCGAGATCGATCAGCGCCCGCATGGGAATCTCCCAGGCCGTGCGGTAGATGCGGCGCAGCTCCTCCGGAATCTGCGCGATGCCCTGAATGGAACCATCGGCCACCTTGATCGCATCGCGGATCTCGGCCGTCCACATGCCCATCTGCTTGAGCTCTTCCACCAGATACCGATTGATCTGCAGGAAATCGCCCGACAGCGTCTCGCGTTTGAACAGGTTGGAAATCTGCGGCTCGATGCACTCGTAGCACCCGGCAATCGAAGCGATCGTGGCGGTGGGCGCTATCGCGATCAGCAGGCTGTTGCGCAGGCCATGTGTCCGTATCTCTTCACGCAGGCTGTTCCAGCGGGCGTTGTCGTCGGGGGTCACACCCCAGTGATCGAACTGCAGCTCTCCAGCCGCGGCACGGGTCAGCGGGAAAGCATCGTGCGCGCCGTTCTGCTTGGCCAGCTCCAGCGACGCATGCAGCGCGTGGAAGTAGACGGTGGCCTGAATCCGGGTGGAGAGCTGCCGCGCCTCCGCGCTGTCGAACGGCAGTCGCAGACGGAAGAACACATCCTGCAGGCCCATGAGTCCCAGACCCACCGGACGCCAGCGCATGTTCGATGCGCGCGTCGTGCCGATCGGGTAGTAGTTCAGGTCGATCACGCGGTCGAGCTGCCGCACCGCCACCTCGACGGTCTGCGCCAGCTGCCCGAAATCAAACCCCTCCGGCCCAAGGTGTCGCGCCAGATTGATGGAGCCGAGGTTGCACACAGCCGTCTCGCCGTTGTGCGTAACCTCGAGAATCTCGGTGCACAGGTTGGAAAGATGCACCGTCTGGCCAGATGCTCCCGTCTGATTGCAGGACCGGTTGGATTTGTCCTTGAAGGTCATCCAGCCGTTACCGGTCTGCGCCAGCACGCGCATCATGCGTGCATAGAGATCGCGGGCCGGCAGCGTCTTCTTCGCAAGTCCCGTTGCCTCGGCCTGGGCGTAGGCCGATTCGAATGCAGCACCGAACAGATCGGGCAGCTCCGGCACGTCTTTCGGATCGAACAGCGACCAGGCGCCGTTCTGCTCCACGCGCTGCATGAACAGGTCCGGAATCCAGTTGGCAATGTTGATGTGATGGGTGCGGCGGCCTTCGTCGCCGGTGTTGTCGCGCAGTTCGAGGAAGGCCTCGATGTCGGCGTGCCAGGGCTCCAGGTAGACGCAGGCCGCACCCTTGCGTTTGCCACCCTGATTGACGGCGGCCACGGAGGAATCGAGTGTCTTCAGCCACGGCACGATGCCGTTCGACAGGCCATTGGTGGCGCGGATCAGCGAACCTTCCGAACGCACCCGATGCCAGGCAATGCCGATTCCACCGGAGAACTTCGACAGCAGTGCGATGTCCTTGTAGCGGTCGTAGATGGATTCCAGCGAGTCCTGCGGCGAATCCAGCAGAAAGCAGCTGGACAGCTGCTCATGCCGTGTGCCGGCATTGAACAGCGTGGGCGAGCTGGGAATGTAGTTCAGCGTCGACATCAGGCCGTAGAGATCCAGGGCCTCCTGCACGCTGGCGGAAAGCGCCACTGCAATGCGCAGCCAGAAGTGCTGCGGCGTTTCGATGACATGGCGCCGGGTCGGATGCTTGAGAAGATAGCGGTCGTACAGCGTGCGCAGCCCGAAGTATTCGAGGCGCTGCGTGCGCGCAGCATCCAGTGCAGCGTTGAGCTTGCGCGCATGCGCCTCCACGAACGCGAGTACGCGCTCGTTGATGAGGCCCACATCGAAACCCACGCGGATCGATTGCGAGAACGAGTAGATGCCCTGGCCCTGCACTTCCTTGTCGATGAACCCGGAGAGCAGGCGTGCGCCGAGCTGCGAATATTCCGGCTCCTCCGCCATGAAAGAGGCCGCGGTGCGGATCGAAAGCTCATCGAGCTCGCGCGTGGTGGCACCGTCATAGAGACCGGCGATGGTCTTGAGCGCCACGCGCATGGCGTCGACCTCGTTCAGGCCATCGCAGCAGCGGCTCACCGCGCGCACGATCTTGTTCACGTCGACCGGTTCGCTTTCGCCGCTGCGCTTGGTCACCGCCATCGAAGTACGCGCAGGCTGCGGCGACGTGAGTCGAAAGTCGGTTTGAACGGGTGTCTGCGGCAGCGGCGTGGCGACCGCAATGGGGGTCTGGACCTGCATGTTGTTTGAACTCCCTCGAACGGGGCGCACGGGAAACAACAAGCAGCAATGTGAGAGACGACCGGAACCGGCGAACTCCCGCAACGTGCCGCCAGCTCCTCCCACGAGAGCCCGACAGAATGCGCCTTGCGGATCAACCCGAAAGGCGGCTGCGGCAGGTCTTCGGACTCCCGGGCTGTGGCCGGCTGTTGAAAGCCGGCCTGATCTACTGGACACACTTCCCGCAGGCCGCCTGGCCTGCAGTGTTTTCGTGCCGTTCGTTCCCGATCACCGCTGCGGGGCAGTTCCGGATTTCTTCCCTTGTCAGGAAGGCACCGGATTCCCTTTTAAGCCTGCCCTGCCACTATAGGCTGGGCCAGGCACCGCTGACGGATACAAGATATTGTGCCTGCGCCATGGAGTCAACGGGAATCAGAACTTCATTTCGGGAATGGCAGGCCCACGTAGTTTTCAGCCATTGCCGTGGACGCAGCGCGCGACTCCGCGAGGTACTCGAGCTCCGCCAGTTGCAGGCGTTGCGCGAAGGGATCGTCGGAGAGGCGATGCATCAGGGTGGTGAATGCCCAGGAAAACCGCGTTGCCCTCCACACCCGCGCCAAAGCGCGCGCTGAATACTCATCGAGCAGCTGCGAACTGCCCGCACGGTAATGGTCAACCAGTGCCGTGAACAGCACCCGCACATCCGCGGCCGCGAGATTCAGGCCCTTGGCGCCGGTGGGCGGCACGATATGCGCCGCATCGCCGACCAGGAACAATCTGCCGAAGCGCATCGGCTCCGCCACGAAGCTGCGCAGCGGCGCAATGCTCTTCTCGATGGAAGCACCGGTCTGCAGGCGCGCGCCGAGCGCGCGGGGCAGGCGCGCAGTCAGCTCTTCCCAGAACCGGTCATCCGGCCAGTCTTTCACATCGGCATCCAGCGGGCACTGCAGGTAGTAACGGCTGCGCGTGGCCGAACGCATGCTGCATAGCGCGAAGCCCCGTGCATGATTGGCATAGACCAGTTCGTGGTGCAGCGGCGGGACATCGGCCAGCACGCCCAGCCAGCCAAACGGATAGACCTGCTCGAACAGGCGGATGCGGTTGACGGGAATGCTGGCGCGACTGGCGCCATGGAAACCGTCGCAACCGGCGATGAAGTCGCAGCGCAGTTCGTGCGTTGCCCCGTCCTTCGTATAGATGATTCGCGGTTCGTTGCCATCGATACCGTGCGGGCGCAGGTTATCCACTTCCCACACCACCTGTTCCGCCGCGCAGGCCAGGTCGCGCTGTATCTCCGTCTGCCCGTAGACCAGCACCGACTTGCCGGTCAGTTCCTTGAGCGCGATGCGGTGCAAACGCTCACCAAAGGCCAGTTCGAAGCCGTCGTGGACCAGCCCCTCCTGCAGCATGCGCGTGCCGACTCCCGCCTCCCGCAGCAGTTCAACCGTGGCGGATTCCAGCAGGCCCGCCCGGATCCGCCCTTCCACGTATTCGCGGGAGCGGCGTTCCAGCACCACTGAATCGACGCCATTGCGCCGCAACAACAGCGAGAGCAGCAACCCGGATGGGCCAGCGCCGATGATCCCGACCTGGGTACTTGCAATCATGATGGCATTCTAGCCGGCCAGCGCCGGTCAGCCTGCGTTCAGGCTGACCGGCGAGAATAGGTGCAACGGACCCAAGCTGATTCGAGAGAGCTGGAGACAGAGACATGAAAACCTTGCGCATTACCCTGTTGGCTTCGATGCTGGCTGCTGGCTGCGCCAGCGCGCTGGCCGAGGAGCCACCGCAGGCATCCATTCCATTCGTGAACCAGAGTCAGTCGATCCACGAGTGGCAGGCCGACGGCACAGCGGGCCTCTGGATCCAGGACGCGCGCAAGCAGTGGTACTACGCCAGGCTGCAGACCACCTGCATCGGACTGGATTTCGCAGTGCGCCTGGGCTTCGAGACGCGGGGCACCAATTCGCTGGATCGCTTCGGCACGATAGTCGTGCCGCGGGAAGGCAGTTGCGCGATCGCCAGCCTGACCAGGAGCGGCCCCCCGCCGGACGCGAAGAAGAATCGCAAGGCGGACCCGCCCGCAGCCAGGTAATCACGACCGCAGCCGGGGTTTTCACGCAATTCCCGAATGGGCCGGTGATTACTGCGCTACACTGACTGCGTTCGCGACCCTTTTTGCGTGTCTTCCCCTTAGGCTTGCCTCCCGGAGCCTTTTGTCGGTCAAGTCTGAAGCGCCTGCGAATCCGCCTGGCAGCAACTAGCTGCCGCTTCTTCATCTTTCGATTTGCGAGTACTTCTCATGACCAAGCTATTTGTTGGCAATCTCCCTTTTACAGCCACGGAAGACTCGGTACGCGAACTGTTCGCTGCGCAGGGCACCGTGGAAAAAGTCGCGCTGATCACCGATCGCGATACGGGCCGTCCCCGCGGTTTTGCATTCGTCGAAATGTCGCAGGCCGATGCAGCCCGTGCCATGCAGAGCCTGAACGGCACGGACTTCGGCGGTCGCGCCATGAAGGTCAACGAAGCCCAGGAGCGTGAGCGCTCGGGCGGCGGCGGTGGTGGTTATGGCGGCGGTGGCGGTGGCTCCCGCGGCGGCTCCGGTGGTGGTGGCGGCTCGCGCCGCTACTAGACGCCAAGGTGGAAAACCTCAGCCTTGAAGTTGCCTTCGCGCGGTACGGCGCACAGGCCACCAACAAGCAGCGCAGCCTGTCTGCGCTGGCGACTGACGGCAGTCTCGTGTTGAGCTGCGAGTCGCTGCACTTCACCCGACCCGGCATCGGCATCCTGCGTTACAGCAGGCGGCTGTCCGAGCTGGGTGGCGCCAAGGCGCGGGTCACGGAGCTGCGCACGCAGCTTCTTGCCGCCCTGGACGCGGGCACGAACGTGCATCCGGTAGTGATCACGGCCCCGAAAGGGCTGGCCAAGCGCGTGATTCACGTGCGCAGCGACCTTGAGGGTCGCGTGGTCGAATTCGACGGCGACAATTTCTCGGTGGATTTCACCCGTCCCACAGCGCCGCCGGAAGATCCGAAGCCCAAGCGCCGCAAGCGCTGACCGCTACGGCTTGCGCGGTTTTTCCTTGCGGGCCCGCGCGATCAGTTCATTGACCACCGCCAGCTGGCCCTGATAGTCGCCGTTTTCTTCTATCGTCTTCAGATACCGGCCATCGATCACGAGGGTCGGAACACCGGGAATCTGGTGGGCACGTGTGCGCATCTCGGAGCCCTTGAAGAGCGTATCGATTCCGAAGGAATGGTACTGGGCTGCAAATGTCCTGGCGTCGATACCCGTGGTTGCGATCCAGCTGAACAGCGCCTGTTCGGTATCCAGGTGCAGGCCCTTGCGGTGAATGGCTTCAAACAGCGCATCGTCGACCTTGTCCAGCGCCTTCATGGAGTTCAACACCAGATAGGCGCGTGCAACCGGTTCCCAGGTCGGGCGCCCGAAAACGACCGGCACACGTTCCACCAGCACATCTGCCGGCAGGTTTCGGGTCCAGTTCGCGAATGGCTTCGAAAATGCATAACAGTGCGGGCATTGATAGGAAAAGAATTCCGTAATGACCACCTTGTGTGAATCGGTGGTGGGCTGCGGTGCGGCCAGACGCACATAGTCCTTGCCTTCCACCGGAGCGGCTGCCATCGCAGGCGACAACAACACCACGGCAACGGCAGCGAGCAGAATCCGTGAAATACCCATCATGTACTCCTGAAGCTGAACCCGACCCGACGATGGCTGCACAAGTGTAGACAACTTGCGACGCATAGACACCCCCACCACTGTCATCATTGCGATGTGTATCGCACAATAGACAGCCCTGTTCCATCGGAGGGATCTCATGATCGCAAAACTCGCTGCAATCGCCTCGTGCTGCGTAGCCGCAGCCGCCAATGCCGCTGACAACGGCGTCTATTTCGGCCTCGGCGCCGGACACAGTGACTTCAACATCGACGCTGCGCTGAAAAACACGGATGCCGGCTTCAAGCTGATTGCCGGCGTGCGGCTGCTAGACAGCTTCGGCGTGGAGCTGAACTACGCCGATCACGGCAAGGCCGGCGTGCCCTCAGGCATGGCCTGCGTTGCGCTGGTTGGCGAGAACTGCCCGGATACATCGCGCGTTGCCGCGAAGACCACGGCCGCCTATGCGGTGGGCTTTCTCGACTTTCCGCTGCTGGACCTGTTCGGCAAGGCCGGCCTCGCCAGGGTGAAAGGCAAGCTGACCACACCCGGTCACCCGGACTTCAGCTTCAGCGATGACGACACTGGCCTCGCCTGGGGCATGGGCGCACAGGCACATTTCGGCAGCCTTGGTGCACGCGTCGAATTCGAACAGTTCAAGCTGTTTGGCGACGAGAAGCTGCGCATGATCTCCGCGAGCTTCGTCTACACCTTCCTCTAGGCCGTTCCCGGCAACGGGCCCGGGTTGATTTTCCATGTTTGTCCTGGTTACCAGCTATCAGGACAATAATGTGCCGCGCGTCCCTCGTGGCGCCTGGCGGCAGGATCAACCCTGCAGCGTGCTGCGCAACATCCAGGCCGTCTTCTCGTGCACTTCCAGCCGCTGCGTCAGCAGATCGGCAGTCGGCTGATCGTTGGCTTCGCTGACCACGGGAAACAGCTTGCGCGCAGTGCGGGCAGTGGCTTCCTGTGCTGCAACCAGATGGCGCACCATGTCTTCCGCCGACGGCACATCTTCCACATCCTGGATCGAAGTGAGCTTCGCGAACTGCCTGTAGGTGCCCGGCGCGGGATAACCCAGCGCACGGATGCGCTCTGCAATCAGGTCGAGCGCGGCCCACTGCTCGGTGTACTGCGTCATGAACATCAGGTGCAGGCTGTTGAACTGCGGCCCGGTCACGTTCCAGTGGAAGTTATGCGTCATCAGGTAGAGCGAGTAGCTATCCGCGAGCAGTGCCGACAGGCCGGCCACGATCTTCTTGCGATCACCGGCTTTCAGGCCGATATCGATGTCGGGAACCTTGGTCTTCTTCATGCCGGGCCTCCTGCTTGCGTATGTAATCGAGCATACCGCGTCCCGCGGGGCACGTCGCCAGCCAGCGACGTGAGCATGCGCCTACAAAAAGCCTGGGGGTGGTCCGACTGCTCTCGTGGCCGCTGCCAGTCATTCTTCAGTCCAAGCGAGCATCGTTGCTCGGAGGAGAGGAACCCCATGAAGAATTCGAAACTCGCCGTGATCTCTGCCGTTGCCATCGTGCTCGGCACGGCCACGGCTTTTGCAGGCTCGGCCGATGACGCAGTCCTGACCACCAAGGTGAAAGCCGCGCTGGTGGCAAGCCCTGCCGCCAAGGCCCACCAGGTCGACGTCGAGTCCAAGGATGGCGTGGTGCAGCTCAAGGGCTACGTGGATTCCGCCGAATCCATCAGCGCTGCAGCCAGTGTCGCAGCCGGCGTAAAAGGCGTATCGAAGGTCGAGAACAACCTGAAGGTCCGGCCCGCCGATCGCACCGCCGGCGTCGTGATCGACGACGCGGTCATCACCGCCAAGGTCAAGAGCTCGCTGCTGGCTGATTCCGGCACGCATGGCTTGAAGATCGATGTGGATACCCGCAAGGGCGTAGTGCAGCTGAATGGCTTCGTCGCCTCTGCCACCGAAAAGACCCTGGCGCACAACCTGGCTGCGAAGGTCGAAGGCGTGAAGTCGGTTGAGAACGACCTGACCGTCCGTCCGTAGATTTAGCTCGAGACCCCCCAATGGCGGGTGCCCCGAAAGGGTCACCCGCCTTTTTTTCGGGGACCAATCAAAGGCAGGCTGCAACGCCCCCTGGGCAATTCATTGCCGATTCAGCTGCCACGCGGCAAAATTGCCTCAAGGAGCTGGATTCCATTGGTTACGAGGACTCACCAAATGAAGTATGGAAATCGGGTTGGGGTAATTGCTGCCGCGGCTGTTGTTTCTGCAGTTGCCGTGGCGCAGACGGCCACCCCGGCCAAGTCAGCCGCGGATGCGAAGGTAGCCATCGAGGCGCGCCAGGAGCACTTCAAGACCATCAAGAAAACCTTCGAACCACTGGGCGCCATGCTGAAACCCCTGTCGAATGGGGGGAAGGAACTCGACACCGCCGTGGTTGCGACCAATGCCACGCGCCTGCAGGAACTGGCGCAGGCGATTCCGGCCAAGTTCACCGTCGATACCCGCCAGTTCAAGGACATCAAGACGGATGCAAGGGACGCCATCTGGGCAAGCGCTGCGGACTTCAAGGCCAAAGCCGATGCGATGGCCAGCGCGGCTGTCAATGCGGCGAGCGTTGCCAGGTCGGGTGACGTTGGCGCCACGAAGAAGGCGATTGCCGACATGGGCAAGACCTGCGGGGCCTGCCACGACAACTTCAAGGCAAAGGCCAACTGAAAGATCCGGTTGCCCGTGTAGGAATCGGCTGACGACGCAACACGGGCACCCTCTGGCCGCGGTGCAGAGGCGGCTGCCGTACGCTTGGGGGATGGGTATTGCGACAGCGCGTGTCTTTCTGGCCTGCGCTGCGCTTGGCCTCTCCGGCTGCGCCACCACGCGCCACGAACCACCACCTGCGGTAGTCGAACAGCCGCCGGATATCACGGCCAACGAAGCCGTGGCTGCCGGACTCGGCGCCGAGCAGCGCGCCGCCACGGAAGCGGGCAATGCGGCTGTTTCCAGGGAAGAAGCCGCACGCGCCCAGCGCTCCCGTCCAACTGGCCGGTCGACCGAGGAGATCCGCCGCCAGAATGCGGCTGCCGCTTACCCGCTTGATTTCGAGCAGCGACTGGATCATGCGCACGACCGGATCTACACGTGGATGCAGGGCCGCGTGGAGGCGACGGATCACAGGTTTGCGGACAGGAATACACAGCTGGAACCCATTCCGGCTGCACCGTTCCGTCTTGGCATGATGCTCGAATCCATCGACCGCAGCGATGGCATGGAATTGAACCTCAATGCCAACCTCGACATCGCACTCAACCTGCCCAACATCGAGAAGCGGCTGCGTATCTTCATCACCAGCAACGACCTCGATGAGTCGCCGGACACGGCGCGCGACAGATCCGGACTGCGCGCGGGCCTGCGCTATCAGCTGCTGCCGTTCTTCGATTTCGAC
This sequence comes from Gammaproteobacteria bacterium, assembly GCA_015655465.1. GTDB lineage: Bacteria > Pseudomonadota > Gammaproteobacteria > Steroidobacterales > Steroidobacteraceae > ZC4RG30. The sequence goes on from JAATEY010000354.1 coordinate 9,743, forward strand.
GTCGGCATCCGGGTTGACGTTCCGCCAGTGGCTTTCGCGTCGCTGAAGTGGACCCGCGAATACCAGCTGGGCAACTGGGACTTCTACCCCCTGGCCAAGCTGTTTGCCGAAACCAGGGAGAGCGTGGGGTATGCCGCGGCGACCACGTTTGATCGCTGGTCGGGGCGACACCTGCTGCGCTCATCGACGTATGCGAAATGGCGCCAGGATCGCGACCGGACCGAGTGGTCGCAGTCATTCGTCTATGCGCGCGCCTTCGAATTGATCGTGCCCGACCGCTACGGCTCTTACCCAAGGGCGAACGACATTGGCCACGGCTGGGGCGTGCATGCGCTCGCCAGCGGGGAAGACACCGATGCCGTGTCGTACTACGAGGCCGGCATCTTCTACGCGCGACCGACCTCGAACCGCTGGCTGTTCTGGTCCGTCGAGCCCATCGTGAGATGGGACAGGCAATACCACTGGAAGGCCGACCCGGGCATACGGGTGGGCATCAATGCGCTGTTCTGGGATCTCGCGCGCCCGGCAAGGTGATTGGTGTAAATTGCTCCCCGGTCATTCACCAAAGGGGAATACACATGGGCAAGGGACTGGACAAGAAAAAGGAAGAGAAGAAAAAGCCGACCAAGACGCTGGAAGAAAAGCGCCTGGCCAAGAAGGAAAAGAAGGCCGCGAAGCGGTAGCCGGTCTGCGCCTCAGGCGGTAACACCGTCTTCCAGCACGTCCATCGCCACCTGCAGGTCGGCTAACTGCCCCTGCAGGTGTTGCACCCGCGCCAGCGCACGGCGCATTTCCAGCTCGTCGATCTGCGCCATGTCACAGACGCTGGCATAGCTGGCGCGCGCCAGGGTGAGAGCGCCGAGGGTCTTTCGGTACCGGAGTTCCAGCGCCGCCAGGCGCTGCCGGTTCAATCCTGCATCGATCCAGCTGACGGTGGCCATGCTTCGCGCTCCGCTGTGTGCCTGGCCCCCAGTTTCCACCGCCGGGATGACAGTAGTGCGACGCCTGGACTACGAATCGATGAAGGCCACGGTGCGCACTTCCATGCTTTGCCGCGGCGGCGCATCGGCCGGCGTATCCGGATCGTTGAAGGCGGTGTGGCCCGTCCACTGCGGCCGGTTCGCATCGGAATCGTAGAGTTTGAAGGCGAACATTTCGTCCGGCCGCATCTGGTGCACGAAATACCAGCGATGCGCCGGGTTGTAGCTCAGGTTGAAGCCGTACAGCGAAGCGCGACCGGAGTCGTCCAGGCCACCGCGCACTTCGCTGTCGTGCAGATCGTCGGGTGATACGGTCGACGCATCGCACAGCGCCAGCGGCGTGCGATACACGGTGGTGATCGGACGCCAGAAATTCATCAGCACCACGCGTTTGCCGAACCAGTAATCCGCCTGGTCTCCCAGCAGCGGGCGTGCCATGTCCTCGATGGTGCGGCGGCCATAGTCGACATGCGCGCCAAAGGCCGGCAGACGGCCCTGCTTGCTGTTGGGGTCGTCGCTGCGCGGCACGGGACCAAAAGCCACGGCATGTGCTGCGCCGTTGAGCCGTTTTGCCTCGGCAATGACTTCCGGAAAGAACACCCGCTCGACTTCTGCCGGGTCGAAGAAATTCCTCACGGCGGTGGTGTGATTCACCAGCGCAAAGCCGTTGCGGGCGATGCTCATCTGCTGCTGCAGCGGACGCATGTCGGTCAGCGTGACCTGGTGGTCTTCACCCGGCCAATAGGATTTGTCACGCTCGGCCGGGTAGAAAATCGACCGCTCGCCTTTCACCACATAGCGGATGCCGGTTCTGATCTGCCGCGGGGCGGTGGTGGTCGGGACAGTCATGATGTGCGGCTTTATGTACACTGCCACCGGGTCAAATACAACAAGAACGGCCGGGGCACACATGACGCTGCAGCAGATCCACGACCAGATCGAGAACAGGACCATGCAACCCTGGCAGTGGCTGGTGGTGGCGCTGGGCGTGCTGGTCAACATGCTGGATGGCTTCGATCTGCTGGCAGCGTCGCTGGTGGCGCCGATCGTGAGCCGGGAATGGGGGCTGACGCAGCAAACCGTCGGTACATTCCTGGCCGCAAGCGCGGCGGGCGCCGCAGTCGGTGCCTTCCTGCTGTCTTCCGTGGCGGATCTTCTCGGCCGTCGCACGGCGATCCTGATCAATCTCTGCCTGATGAGCGTGGGAATGCTGGTGTCATCCACCGCCGAATCCGTGGACCTGCTGATCGCGATGCGCTTCCTCACCGGCATGGGGGTTGGCGCCATGGCCAGTTGCGTGGGCACGCTGATCTTCGAATACAGCGCCGTGAAAAGCCGCAACCTGGCACTGGGCCTGGTGACCATCGGATATACCGTTGGCGTCGTGGTGGGCAGCAGATTCGCGCGCATGTTTCTTGCCGCGGACTTCACCTGGAGTGCGCTCTTCGTGCTGGGCGGCGTGCTGACGCTGCTGCTGATTCCGCTGATCTGGTTTGCGATGCCCGAGTCGCTGGATTTCCTGATCAGCAGGCCCAGGGCCGGCACGCTGGCGCGGGTGAATCGCGTCATGCATCACCTGGGATTACCCGCCCTCGCCACCCTGCCGGCGCCCACTCCCAGGGTGGCGCAGTCCAGTGTGTTCGACCTGCTGCGCCAACCCATCCTGCCGCGCCAGCTGCTGATGGGCGCCAGCTACTTCCTCTACATGATGTCGTCCTACTTCTTCCTGAACTGGAACAACAAGCTGACCACCGATGCCGGTTTTTCCGATGCGGCGGGCCTGGATATTTCCATGTACACCAACGTCGGCGGCATTGTGGGCGGCATCGTCATCGGCTATCTCAGCAGCAGGCTGCCATTCCGGCCTGTAGCCACCGCCTCGCTGATTGTCATGGGCCTGGTCATCGCGGCCTTCGGCGCCGCCGCACACAGCCTGCCTTTCGCCATCGCCAGTTCCATCGTGATCGGGTTCTGCATATTCGGCGGCGCCGTGGTGCTCTATGCCACTGCAGCCGCCACTTTCCCGGCACGCGTACGGGCCACGGGCATCGGGTTGTCGATGGGCGCCGGCAGGCTGGGCTCATTCCTGGGTCCATTCATCGCCGGTCAGCTGCTGGGTACGAACCTGGATCTGGGGCGGATGACTACCTGTCTGCTGCTGGCCATTCCGGTGATCGTGTCGGCGGCGATACTGGTGAAGGTGCCGCTGAAGCCGCTTGCCGATGAATAGCTGACGAGGTTTTTCCGTATGCTGCGATCCCTGCTGGTTGCCGTTCTGTTGCAACTCGCCCTCGCGCCACTTTGTACAGCGCAGACAGCACCATCGTCCCCTCCAGTGGAGACTCTGGACGAGCTGGAAACCGCAATCGTTACAGGGGTGCGGCCCGGGCCTGCATTGTGGAAGGTCAGCAACAGGGGCAGGACGCTGTGGATCCTTCCGGTGTTCGGGCCACTGCCGGACAGGCTCGTATGGCGATCCAGCCAGGTAGAAAAAGTTGTCCTGGAGTCGCAGGAGGTCTACCTGGGTGGACGCTGGATCGACGACCAGGTCAGCGACAGCGACAAGCGCGCCAGGCGGGCCCTGGGGAATGAGGATGGCAAAATCCTGCGGGATGTACTGCCGCCCGATCTGTATCGGCAATTCTCGGAGCTCAGTCGCCGGTACGCCGATGGCAGCGCCAGATTCGAACGCCTTCGTCCGTTCTATGCCGCCGAGCAGCTTCGGGACGTGGCGATGGCCCGCCTGAAACTTGCCTCCGACGGAGGCGTAGTGCAGTCCGTGCGCAATCTGGCACGCAGCCTTGGCGTGAAAGTTCTGGCTGCCAGGGCGATCAGGACCCGCCAGCGCGACCGGATAATTGCCCAGCTCGAGAAGACACCGCGGGACGCCGACATCGCCTGTGTCCGCGAGATGCTGGATCGGCTGGATACGGACCTGCGTGAATCCATCGAGCGCGCCAATGCCTGGTCCCGGGGCGATATGGCGACATTGCGCGGGGACCCCGGGATAGGCAATGCCGCGCGATATCGCGAGGCCTGCAAACAGTTCTTCCAGCACGTGAAGCTCGCGAAGGAGCAGGATGCAGCCGTGCGCAAGACCATGTATTCGGCTTATGTCCGGGCGCTCCGGAAGAACCGGTCGACGCTCGCACTGGTGTCGATTTCCGATCTGTTCGACGCGGACGGTCTGGTCGCAAAGTTCAGGAAGGCGGGCTACAAGGTTGAAGAACCCGGCGTGCCTGCGGAAAAGGCACAGTAGTTCACCATGCCGGCCGCGGACGCTGACGACTCTCCCTGCGTGACCGCTGCACTGCTGGAACGCAATGCCATTCGCTGGCCACGACTGGTGGTGCTCAGATTCGGCAGCGGCGAGCAGTTCACCACCGTGGAGTTGCTGGCCGCAGCGCGCAGTCATGCGGCGGGTCTGCAGGCACTGGGCGTGCGGCAAGGCGACCATGTACTGAGCTGGTTGCCGAATGGACCTGCAGCCGTGTTGAACTGGCTGGCGCTCAACCTGCTCGGGGCCGTGTATGTGCCAATCAATACGGCATACAAGGGCCGCCTGTTGCAGCATGTAATCGCCGGCAGTGATGCAAAGCTCATGCTGGCCGACGGTGCGTTGCTGGAACGCCTGGCGGATATCCATGCCGGCAAGCTGCGACGCATCGTGGTGTTCGGGTCCGAACGCCCCGCCCTGCCTGGTCTTCCGCTGCTGCCCTCCACCGTGCTCGCGGGCAATGCCGCCCAGCTGCAGCCGCCACCCCAGCCCGTGCAGCCCTGGGATACCCAGTGTGTGATCTTCACTTCCGGCACCACCGGTCCTTCAAAGGGGGTGTTGTGTTCCTACCGGCACACGTACACCGCGGCAGTGGAGTTTCGCCATGTAGGCCCCGGCGACACCAACCTGGTCGCATTACCCCTGTTCCACATCGGCGGCATTCTCGGCGTGAACTTCGCGCTGATCCACGGCGGCACTGCTGCAGTCATCGAGCGCTTCCGCACGCCGACCTTCTGGGAGACAGTGCGGGCACTGGATGTAACCGCCGTGGGCCTGCTCGGCACCATGGTGCAGTTCCTGATGCAGCAACCCGTCGCTGCCGATGAGCGCAATCATCCGCTGAAGAAGGCGGTCATCGCGCCATTCGGCGACGAAGCGCTGGCGTTTGCAAGGCGCTTTGGCGTGCAGGTGTTCACCGAGTTCAACATGACGGAACTGTCGGTGCCCCTGTGGACCGGACCAGACACCGCCGTGCGAGGCAGCTGCGGGCGGCCTCGCAGCGGCGTGGAACTGCGGCTGGTGGATGCCAACGATGAGGAAGTAACGGCAGGTGCCATCGGCGAGCTGATCCTGCGCACCGACCAGCCATGGACCATGAGTCACGGTTACCTGAACGATCCGGTCACCACCGCCCGCATCTGGCGCAATGGCTGGTTCCACACCGGTGACCTGTTCCGCCGCGATGCGGACCACAACTACTTCTTTGTCGATCGGGCGAAGGACATGATCCGCCGCCGCGGCGAGAACATCTCCTCGTTTGAAGTGGAGGCGGAACTGCTGGCTTTTCCGGGCGTGCGAGCGGCCGCCGCGGTGCCGGTGGCTGGCGATGGCGGCGAAGACGAGGTGCTGGCCGTGCTGTCGCTGCAAACCGGCGCGACGCTGGATCCCGCGGCGCTGATCGCCTTTCTGCAGCCGCGGATGGCGGCATTCATGATTCCGCGATATGTGCGGGTGATGGCGGAGTTGCCGCTGACACCGACGCAGAAGATCGAGAAGCATGTGCTGCGCACCCAGGGCGTGACCGCGGACACCTGGGATGGCGGGGACTCGCGAACGCAGCGCCAGCAGCCCGTGCAGCCGGCGCAACATGCCGATACCGATGGAGCTTTCCAGCATGGCAGCGGGCCACTCGCCGGCGTACGCGTGCTCGAATTCGCAGGGCTGGGCCCCGCACCCTTCTGCGCCATGTTGCTGGCGGATCTGGGTGCGGATGTGCTGTGCATCGATCGCCCCGGCACCACTTACGATGCCAGCGATGTCGAGGCCCGCGGCCGCGGGCGTGTGCAGCTGGACCTGAAATGCCCGGCGCAACAGGCGCAGGCGCTCGAACTGCTCGGCAAGGCGGACATCCTGCTGGAGGGCTTTCGCCCCGGCGTGATGGAGCGACTGGGACTCGGGCCGGACAGCGCGCTGGCGCGCAATCCGAAGCTCGTCTATGGCCGCATGACCGGCTGGGGCCAGGACGGCCCCATGTCTGCCAGGGCCGGCCATGATCTCAACTACCTCGCCCTTGCCGGCGCGCTGCATGCGATGGGCACCAGGGAGAAGCCAGCCGTGCCGCTGAACCTGATTGCCGACTTCGGCGGCGGCGCCCTGTACCTCGCACTCGGTGTGCTGTCGGCACTGCATCACGCCCGGGCCACCGGCATGGGCCAGGTTGTGGATGCCGCCATGACGGATGGCGTGATCTCGATGATGGGCATGATCCATGGCGATTTCGCGGCGGGCCGCTGGCTGGATGAGCGCGAGAGCAATGTCATCGATGGTGCGGCACCGTTCTACAACGTCTATCGATGCAGCGACGGGAAGTGGCTGAGTGTCGCGGCGCTGGAGCCGAAGTTCTACCACAACCTCTGGCAGGCGCTTGCAGATGCCGGTGCGGTGCCACCCGCGCAGGTCGGGCAGCAACTGGCGCAGCAATGGCAACGTGAGACCTGGCCTGCCGTGCAACGGACACTCGGCGCGGTGTTTGGCCTCCGGACCCGCGACGACTGGTGCGCGCTGTTTGCGGACCATGACGCCTGTGTAGTTCCAGTTCTGAGTCTGGCGGAAGCCCAGCGGCATCCGCACAATCTTGCCCGCAAGAGCTTCGTCGAACTTGCGGGAGTCATGCAGCCAGCTCCGGCACCGCGCCTGAGCGTCACCACGGGAGCGGTTCGCAATCCACCGCACTCACCGGCCATTGCCGTTGCGGATGCCCTGCGCAGATGGAACTAGATGCATCACTCCCGAGCCCGCGGGCATCGGGCCAGACAACCTTACTTGAAGGGATTGAGTACCGGCACCTTGAAGCGGGCAAAATCCCTTGTATTGCGGGTGACTACGGTGAGGGCGTGAACCGTCGCAGTCGCAGCAATCATGGCGTCTTCTGTCACGGTGTCGGATTGCCGGTGCATGAACCTGGCCCACTGACGGAAGCAAACAGCGTCCATGGCATGCACGTTGTACGTAGCGGCCAGCTGATTGAGCCACGACTCCAGCGCAGCGGCTTTCGCGGCATCCTGCGCCCGGGTGAGCTCTATGCCGGCCTGAATCTCACCGATGGTTACAGCCGAAAGGTGCAGGTCGCCATCCGGGACACGCCGCAGCCATGCAACCACATCCGTATTCGGACGCTGCCTGCGCAGCTCCGATACTATGTTGGTATCGAGCAGATACATGCCGCGCTAGAGAACGGGCACAGGCCGGCGACGTCGCTGGCCGCGGGGCGGAACAACCAGATCGTCACGCGCCGCGTCAGCAAGAAGCAGCGCTTTCAGGGAAGGCCGGGCGGACTGCTGCAATCGCTTCCAGTCTTCGATCGGCACGAGCACTGCCGCTTCCTGGCCCCGGCGGGTGACCACCTGCGGGCCCTCGCGCATGCAGGTGTCGAGAAACTCGCTGAACCGCGCCTTCGCGTCCTGAACTGGCCAGTATTTGTCGCTCATGCACAAATGGTACAGACTAGTCTTCTGACTAGTCAATCTCGGACCGGCTTTGGTCCCCTGATTCCCGACGAACTGGTACTGGCGGCACAGGCTTAGGAGAAGGGTTCATCGCACCGCTCACTCTCATCACAGGCACCACACACGGCATTGGCAGGGTCACGGCCACCGAACTCGCGCGCGCGGGCCGTCACGTCGTCATGCTGTGTCGGAACGTGTCCCTGGCGAGGGAGATTGCAGTGGACATCCGCACGCAGGTGCCAGGTGCCGCCGTCGATGCGATCCACTGCGACCTGGCCAGCCTCGACAGCGTTCGCCAGGCCGCAGCGACGGCATGCGGGCGCTATGCCTGCATCGATCGCCTGATCCTCAACGCCGGCATGGCCGCCACCTCCCGCAGTCGCAGCGCCTCCGGCATGGACCTGAACTTTGCCGTGAACCACCTGGGGCACTACCTGCTCACCGAGCTGCTGCGCGAACGTATGGCGGCTCACGGTCGCATCATCACCGTGGCCTCACTCGCCCACTTTCGCGGCCGGCTGGATCTCGATGCAGTGGCCGATCCGCGGGAGCGCATTCGCCCCACCGCTTCCTATGCGCGCTCGAAGCTTGCCAATGTGCTGCACAGCTTTGCGCTGGCACGCCGGCTGGCGGGCAGTACCGTTACCGCCAACTGCCTGCACCCCGGTATCGTCGCCACGCACCTGCTGCCGGGCTGGGTGCGGATGATCCTGCGCGTGGTTCGCGGTCAGATGTTTGACGCGGCGCGCGGCGCGCGCACCACGCTGCAACTGGCGCTGTCGCCGGACATGGAACGGAGCAGCGGGCAGTATTTCGATGAGAACGCCGCACCGCAGGCTGCTTCGAAGATTGCGTGCGATGTCGCGCTGCAGGATGCGCTGTGGGAACGCAGCCTCGCGTGGACTCGCACAGACCGGACCTGACGGCGCTGCATGAACTCGACAGAAGGAGGCCCCGCTCCGATGCGGGGCAGTATCCACCTTACTTCTTCGGTTCCAGATAAATCACTTCGATGTGATTGCCGACTGGATCCGTTCCCACGGTGATCATCGTCTTTGAATTGGCCAGTTGCGTGGGCTCCTTGTCGAACTTGCCACCCGCGGCCTTGAATGCCTTGACAGTGGCAGCCATGTCGCTGACGCTGAAGACGAGGTGCGCGACCTTGTCCGAGGCACCATCGCTGGCCTGCTTCGAAGAGATGACCAGTTGCGTCGCCGCCCTGTTGGCCTTTGCCGCATCCACGGTATCGCCGAAGTTCAACATGATTTCCATCAAGCCGTTGGACATGTCGAAGCGATTGACCTGCTTCATGTCGAAAACGGTCTGGTAGAACTTCGCCAGCGCGGGCACGTCTTCCGCCACCAGGCGCGCTGCCAGCAGCGAGTTGCCGGCCTGCGCCGTGGTAGCCAATACCGCGGCCAGCGCCGCGGCCATCCAGATCCAGGATGCTCTCTTCATTTCCCACTCCCCGGAAAATTCGTAGCGGCAGCGCCTACTTCAACAGCGCCTGGACGTCGGCCGCAGCCTTCCTGGTCGCGTCGAGATCCTTGCCGGCGATGGCAGCGCGAACCTGGACGGCAGCCTTCTCGAGTTTGGCCTTCGCCGTGGCGTCGGAGGTCTGCGGAATCGCGCCGCCGGCGGCCGCGCAGGGATTGCCCGGCGCTGCGTCGAAGCCTGCGCCATCGGGACCGACCAGGCAGTTCAGCGTGTGGTGCAGATGCCGCTGAACGCCGGCGAGATCGGCGCTGCCGGCCGCCAATCCCGCATGCTGGGCCGCGGTCGCGGTGGCTTGCGGGCCGTCTGCCATCGCGATGGTTGGCGCCAGGGTGGCGAAGGTTGCCAGCACGCCGAGAGCGGCTGTGCTTGCGATGATGCTGCGAGTCTTCATATCCCCATCCTCCGTTCGGTTGAAAATGTCGATCCGCCTATTTGGGAACCGGATCGGCGGAAGGCCAGAAGCGCCCTGTTCCCACGGGCAGTCCACGGAAAAACGCGTTGATGGCGTGAATCTGGCCACCCCAGACCTTGAAGGCCTCGAAGGTCACCAGCGCATTGCCCTCGCCATAAGATGAACCAGTGTGCCCGAAATTCATCCACAGCAGCACGGTGCCGTTCTCTTCATCCACGGCAGCCACCTTTGCGATGATGCTCGGATGCACCATGATGTTCTGCGCATACATGCCGCAGTCGCCACGACCGCAGGTGCCACCCGCCGTAACCACGCCATTCTCGACGCGGTAGGTTTCCGGAGCAAAGGGCGTTCCGCCATCGGTGAAGCTGCCGACGCGCAGGCCCTCGGGGTATGTCAGCGCTGTCTTGATCATCGACTCGCGCGACTGCTTCTTGTTCGCCGGCACCGGATCGTTCATGCCTTTCACCGGCTTGCCCAGTTCGGCGGGCTGGAAGCGGGAGTCGGACGTGATGCGCTGCACCAGCGTTTCGATACCCGCTATCTTCCTGTCCTGCACATGGAGCAGTACGGAATAAAGCGCCTGGTTCTGGCCTTCGAGAACCACCATATGGGCAGCCGCGATCTGCTTCTTCACATCCAGGTAGTCCTGACGGAACGGACCCTTTGCCGTCGCCGTCTTCCACAGCCCATCGCCAAGCTTGATCGCCTTGGAGTCCTCGGTGACGCGGAGGTTCTCCGCCAGGGGAAGTCGTGACTGGTCGTGCGCCACGAGTGCATCGACGTACTGGGTGATCAGGCCGGCCAGGCAGGCACGGTCACAGTCCTGCGCCGCCGCTGCTGCGGCTGTCCTGGAAAGGCCGACGAAGAATACGAAAGCAAACGCAGCAATGGTGCCTGTCTGCAGGGCACGACGTTGTCGAGGCATGACTCCCCCCTCTCCCGGTTATCCAGATGATGCAAGCCTACACCGAGATCTTCGTCGGTCGCGCCCGGTGAGGGAATTTTTCAATGCACCGCCCCTGCTTCAACATCGCCAATGTCGAATCAAAGCAGCGCGAAAACCACCATCAGGAGCCCTGCCATGGCAACCGCCCATATCAGGCTCCTGATCACGGGAATGCCGATCAGGTAGACGGGCAGGTACGCAAGACGCGCCCAGAAATAGATCTGGGCCCCGGTCTCTGCCAAATAGCCATACCTGCTCATCGCGATGGCACAGACCACGGCGGCGGCAAAGAAGGGGAAGGTTTCGAGAAAATTCCCGGCCGCGCGTTGCGCGCGCGCCGCGTGCAGGGATAGCGGCGGCTGTTCGCCATCGCGGTTGCCGATGTTCCACTGGATTCCGCGGTTGGCCGTAACGAAGGTGGCAGCCAGCAGGATATGGACCAGGCCCAGCAGGATGCTGAGGACAAGCGTGAATGGAAGTGAAGTGATCATGGACTATTCTCCCCAAGAACCTGCTTGCCATACGGGAAACGCGCGTGGATCATCTTCGCACATCGTTGGTACTGCGAGACTCCAGTCATCAGGGAAAAGACTCAAGGGGGTAGTCATGCGGAATCTGTTACCGGTTTGTGCAGGCCTGCTTGTAATCTCGGGCATCGTTTCCGTGAACCTGTGGCGGGAGCTGCGGGCAGATCGCCAACTGATTGCCGAGTTGCGGGCGCAGGTGGCCCAATCGAACAATGCCGATCGCAGGCCCATGCTGCCGACGCAACGCACCATTGAAAGTCCACCGCCTGTGGCTTCCATTGCAAAGACTTCCGGCGACGGACCCATCGCACCTCCAGTCAAGGTCGGGCAGTCTGGCCAACCCCTGCTGCCCATCCAGAATCTCGTGAACCTCGAAAGCGACCTGATGAAAGATCCGGAATACCGCAAGGCAAGGCTCGCGCAGACTCGCCTGAACATCCCGCGCAACTATCCGGGGCTCGCCGAAGAGCTGGGTCTGTCGGAAAAGGAGGCGGACCAGGTCTTCGACCTGCTCGCCGAGCAGCAGCTGAACACGAACCTTATCCTCCCCCCAAATGCCACTCCGGAGGAGCAGCGGGCCCTGCTCGATGAAATGCGGCGGACCACGCAGGCGAGTCAGCGCAAGCTGGACGAGGCGCTGAGTGGGATGCTGGGCGGTACGAAATACGCGCAGTGGCAGGACTATCAGCAGACCCGCGGGGCCCGGACCCAGGCCGCGCAACTGGGTACCACGCTGGCTTCGGCGGGCATGCCGATGAGCGACGCGCAGATGCGACCCCTGACTGCAGCGTTGATTACCGAGCAGAAGCGCCAGCGCGATGACATGCAGACCCTGATGCGCGATATCGGGCCAGCGGACGCACAGAACCAGGCGCGACTCCAGGAAATGTTCCTGAAGCGACAGGAGGAAAGCAACCGTCGCATTCTCGAAGCCGCCGCGCCCCACCTGAACGCCCAGCAGCTCGCAGCTTTGCGGGCCAATTTTGAAACACAGGACGCCATGAGGCGCGCTTCCAACCGCATTCAGCAGGCGCGCGATGCAGCGCAGCGATCGCCTGGGCAACCGACGACCGAAACGCATGTAATCTTTTCCGCCCAGTGATTACGCAACGCAGGACATTCATCGGCGGCCTTCTCGTCCTGCTCGGGGCTTTCGCCCAAGGGGCAACGGCGCAGGACGTGATCGACATGAGGGGCAAGACCGCGCTGGTCACCGGCTCGACCAGCGGGCTCGGCGAGGTGGTCGCCAGGCGCCTCGGCGCCATGGGCGCGACCGTCATCGTCCACGGCCTCAACGAAGAACGCGGCAGGGAGATCGCCGCGGAGATCACGAAGACGGGCCCCGGTCGCGCTGTCTACTACCCCGGCGATCTCGGCTCGCTCAAGCAGGTCGAGGCGCTGGCCAAACGCGTCCGCGCCGGGCATCCGAAGCTGCATCTGCTGATCAACAACGCCGGCATCGGCGGCGCCAGCAACGGCGCGCGCAGCGAGAGCGCCGACGGCTACGAGCTGGTTTTCGCGGTCAACTATCTCTCGCATTTCCTGCTGACCCGCGAGCTGCTGCCGGTGCTCAAGGCCGGCGCGCCGGCGCGCATCGTCAACGTCGCCTCCATCGGCCAGCGGGCGGTGAACTTCGACGATGTCATGATGAAGAACAACTACCAGACCATCGGCGCCTATTCGCAATCGAAGCTGGCGCAGATCATGTTCACCATCACGCTGTCGGAGATGCTTGACCCGAAGGAGGTCACCGTCAATTCCCTGCACCCGGCGACCATGATGAACACGCCGATGGTGATGAACTCGGGCCGACAGCCGATGGCATCGGTGGAGGACGGCGCCAATGCCGTCATGCAGCTCGCGGTAGGCAAAGCCGTTGCCGGCCGGACCGGGCTCTACTTCAACCAGATGAACGAGGGCCGGGCGAACCAGCAGGCCTACGACGCCGCTGCGCGGAAGCGGCTGTGGGATCTGAGCGTCAAGCTGATCGAGGACCGGCAGCCCTGAGATCGCCTTCTGTCAAGTCGCCTTATATGGCGAATAGATGAATTATATTAAATCGCCAATTCTGGCGATTTGAATTGCATTCCATGCTCTAACTCGCCATATTTGGCGCATTATGAACATCACTTCCCGGATGACCGACCAGGCCATCCTCCAGGAACTCGGCCAGCGCCTGGCTCGCGCCCGCATCGACCTCAACCTGACCCAGGCCGCCCTGGCGGAGCAGTCCGGCGTGGCCAAACGCACCATCGAACGGCTGGAATCCGGCGAGGCGGCCACGCAGCTTTCGGGTTTCCTGCGGGTCTGCCGCACCCTGGGCCTGCTGGAACGTTTCGAGCTGCTGCTGCCCGAGCCTGCGCCCAGCCCCATGGCGCAACTGAAACAGCAGGGTCGCAAACGACAACGCGCCACCGGCAGCAAGGCCGCACCCGCAGCGAAGAAATGGACCTGGGGTGATGAGCCGTGACGATCGCGGAGGTCCAGCTCTGGGGCCGGACCATCGGCGCCGTCTCGCTCGAGCCCGGACACGAGGTCGCGGCGTTTCAATACGCGCCCGGGTTTGCCGGCAGCGGCATCCAGCTCTCGCCGCTGATGATGCCGCTGAGCCAGCGCGTGCATGAATTCCCCGCCCTGCCCCGCAACACCTTTCATGGCCTGCCGGGATTGCTCGCCGATTCACTGCCCGACAAGTTCGGCAATGCGCTGATCGACGCATGGCTCGCCACCCAGGGCCGCACGCCCGAGAGCTTCAATGCCGTCGAGCGCCTGTGCTACATCGGCAGGCGCGGCATGGGCGCGCTGGAGTTCAAGCCCGTGCAAGGCCCCACACCGCGCAAGACCACGAAGATCGAGATCGATGCGCTGGTGCGGCTGGCCGGTGAGGTGCTCACCCACCGCAGCAACCTGCAGGGCCATTTTCATGCAGCCGGCAAGGAGCAGGCCCTGCGCGACATCCTGAGCGTGGGCACCTCCGCCGGTGGCGCGCGCGCCAAGGCGGTGATCGCGTGGAATCGCA
>JAATEY010000395.1 GCA_015655465.1 Gammaproteobacteria bacterium
CGGCAGAAGCTGGGTCGCGAAGTCGACCTCACCCACGACGCAGACGTGCTCGACACCTGGTTTTCCTCCGCTCTCTGGCCGTACTCGACGCTGGGCTGGCCCGACCAGAGCGTGGATCTCAAGCGCTTCTATCCGGGCAATGTGCTGGTCACGGGCTTCGACATCATCTTCTTCTGGGTCGCGCGCATGATCATGTTCGGCCTGAAGTTCATGGGCGATGTGCCATTCCGCGAGGTCTACGTGCACGGCCTGGTGCGCGACGGCGAAGGCCAGAAGATGTCGAAGTCCAAGGGCAATGTCATCGACCCGCTGGACATCGTCGATGGCATCACGCTCGAGGCGCTGCTGAAGAAGCGCACCACGGGGCTGATGCAGCCGCATCTTCTGCCTGCCATCGACAAAGCCACCCGCAAGCAGTTTCCCGATGGCATCGAAGCCCATGGCACGGATGCACTGCGTTTCACCTTCGCGGCGCTGGCCACGCAGAGCCGCGACATCCGTTTCGAGCTGGGCCGCGTCGCCGGTTACCGCAACTTCTGCAACAAGCTGTGGAACGCGGCGCGCTTCGTGCTGATGATGACCAGCGACAAGCCAGTGGCGCCGGTGGGCACCGTGTCGGCCAGCGTGGTCGATCGCTGGATCCTGTCGCGCCTGCGCGAAGCCATCGCCACCACCGACGAGGCCTTCGCCAACTACCGCTTCGACATGGCTGCCGCCGCGCTGTACGAGTTCACCTGGCATGAGTTCTGCGACTGGTATCTGGAACTCGCCAAGCCGGTGCTGCAGGGCGATGACGCTGAAGCCGCCGCCGCCACGCGACGTACCCTGCTGACGGTGCTGGAAACGCTGCTGCGCGCCCTGCACCCCATCATGCCGTTCATCACCGAAGAAATCTGGCTGCGTGTGGCTCCGCTGGCAGGGATCACCGGCGACACGATCATGACAGCGGCATGGCCCGATGCCGGCAGCCTGGCCGCAGATGCCGCTGCAACCCAGGACGTGGACTGGATGAAGGGGGTCATCCTGGCCCTGCGACAGATCCGCGGCGAGATGGACATCAGTCCGGCGCGGCGCCTCGCACCGCTGGCGCAGGGCGCAGGCAGCAGCGACATCGGACGCTTCGCGCGCTACGAAGCGCTGCTGGGCCGACTGGCGGGCATTGATGGCCTGCGTGTGCTGGCGGTCGGGGAGACGGCTCCTCCAAGCGCAGCCGCGGTGGTCGGCGACATGACACTACTCGTCCCCATGCAGGGCCTGATCGACCCGGCAGTCGAACTCACGCGGCTCAAGCGCAAGCAGGAAAAGAACCAGCAGGAGATCACCCGCGCGCGCGCCAAGCTCGGGAACCCGAACTTCGTGAACCACGCCCCGCCCGAGGTGGTGGCCACCGAGCGTGAGCGCATCGCACAGTTCGAAAAGGTGAACGACAACCTCGCGCGGCAGATCGAAATCGTGCAGGGTCTGGTGCCTGCTTAACGCACCCGGAGTCCCGATGTCCGCGCTGCCGGCCGCCCTCGCCGCCCTCGATTCCATCATCCTCGGCAAGAGCCGCGCGCTGCGGCTGGCGCTGTCCTGCCTGATTGCACGCGGCCACCTGCTCATCGAGGACGTACCGGGAGTCGGCAAGACCACGCTGGCCCATGCACTGGCGCAGGTGCTGGGCCTTTCCTGGCAGCGGGTGCAGTTCACCAGCGACCTGCTGCCTGCCGACATCCTGGGTGTCTCGGTGTTCGACCGGGCAACCCAGAAGTTCGAGTTCCGCCAGGGACCGGTATTCACCCAGCTGCTGCTGGCCGACGAAGTGAATCGTGCCAGCCCCCGCACCCAGAGTGCCTTGCTGGAAGCCATGGAGGAACACCAGGTCAGCGTCGATGGCGTCAGCCATACGCTGCCCGACCCGTTCTTCGTGGTTGCGACGCAGAACCCGCATGAACAGCTCGGCACCTATGCACTGCCCGAGTCGCAGCTCGACCGCTTCCTGATGCGCATTGAACTGGGCTACCCGGACCCGCGCCATGAACGGGTGCTGCTGGCCGAGGGCGACCGCCGCGGCCTGCTGGCACGCACCGCCGCGGCAATGACCGCCGCACAGTTGCAGCAGCTGCAGCAGGAAGTGACCCGCGTGCATGTAGCACCGCCGCTGCTCGACTATGTACAGCAACTGGTAGGCAGCACCCGTACGCGCAGCGACATCCGGCTGGGCCTTTCACCACGTGCTGCGCAGGGACTGGTTCACGCCGCCCGTGCCTGGGCGCTGCTCGAAGGCCGCAGCGCCGTGCTGCCCGATGACGTGCAGGCCGTGTGGCCGGCCGTGGCGCTGCATCGCCTTGAACCACGCAACGCCGCCGACCGCACGCACGCCCAGCGCGAGCGGCTGGTGCGCGCCATCCTCGAAGCGGTCGCCGTGCCGCGCTGAACCGGAGCGCTCGTGGCGCAAGGCAAGCTGACCACCGGGTTCCGCAACCGCATTCGGGACTGGGCGCTGCGACGCCAGGGAGCCGATGCGCTGCCGCTGACCCTGGCTGCCAGACGCATCTACATCCTGCCCACGCGCGCCGGCTGGACATTCGCGATGCTGATCGTGGTGATGTTCATCGCCGGCATGAACTACGACAACGGACTCGCATTGCTGTTCACCTTCTGGCTCACCGGCTTTGCGCTGGTCGCGATGGTGCAGACGCAGCGCAATCTGGCAGGCACGCAGTTGCTGTCCGCCGGCGCTGCGCCGGCGTTCGCAGGTGACCATGTTGCGATAGCGATTGTGGTGTCGACGCGCGGCGCTGCTGCCGACCTGAGGCTCTCCTGCGAAGATGCCGCGCCGTCCGAGTCGGTGCCGGCGTCCGGGTCCGCCGACGACATGCCGCAACTGCACATCGAGGTGCGGCGCCGTGGCCACTGGCATGCGCCGCCATTGCGGCTGACCTCCACCGCACCGTTCGGGCTGTTCCGCACCTGGACCTGGCTGACGCTGGATATTTCCACGCTGGTGTATCCGCGACTGGCCGGCAACCTGGCGATACCGGAATCGCCCGGCGTTGATGGCGGCGCCGCGAACATGGTGAACAACCAAGATGAACTGGCCTGGTTGCGCGACTTCCGCGATGGCGACTCGCCGCGGCAGGTGGCATGGAAAGCCTACGCGCGCGGCGCACCGCTGCTGGTGCGCGAATATCGCGGCTACGCCATGGCCAGTCGCGATTTCGATTTCTCCGCCCTGCGCGATCCGGATGTGGAAGCCCGGCTCTCGCAGCTGGCCCGCTGGTGCGTCGATGCCGCGGCGCGGGGCGAACACTGGACACTGCGCCTTCCCGACTCACCGCCGCTGACCGGTGCCGGCCCGGAACACCTGGAACAATGCCTGCAGAAGCTCGCCTTGCACGGCATGCGCGGCAGCGCCGCAGCATGAACAGGTCGGTAAAGCCGGTTCCGACAAACATCATGCTGGCGAGCTTTGCCAGCGGCGTGCTGCTGCATATCGACCGGGCCCCGCCCTGGTGCCTGGGCGTGGCGCTGGCCGCGCTCATCTGGCATTGGCTGTACAGCCGCGGGCGGCTGCGACCAGCGGCAACTGCCCTGCGCGTGATCGTGACGCTGGCCTTGCTCGCCGGCATTGCGGCAACGTTTCGCACCTTCAACGGCCTGTCGGCCGGAACGGCGTTCCTGCTGGTCATGGGCGCGGCCAAACTGCTGGAAACGCGCACGCAGCGCGATGTTGCGGTGGTTGCCACGGTATCGCTGGTGCTGGTGCTGGCGGCCTGCCTGGACCGTCAATCCCTGCTGCGCCTGCCGCTGTATCTGGCCAGTGGCTGGACCGCGCTCGCAACCATTGCAGCGATCGGCGGTGCGCGCACCTCTACCTCCGCAGTTCGCGCCTTCGGCGCTGCAGGTGGCGCGTTGCTGCTCGCCCTGCCACTTGCTGCCCTGTGTTTCGTACTGGTGCCGCGCATGCAGGGCGCACTGTGGTCGATGCCTGCCAGCGAACGCGGCCAGACCGGACTTGCGGACGAGATGAGCCCCGGCAGCATCTCGGAGCTGTCCGTCTCGGAGGACATTGCCTTCCGCGCGCGCTTCGAAGGGGCCGCACCGCCCGTGGCGCAGCGCTACTGGCGCGGCCCGGTGCTGCATGATTTCGACGGCTATACCTGGCGGCGTCAGGCAGGCACAGGCGCCACGCAGCAGCAGCCGGTACCCACGTCTGCGCCACTGCGCTATCACGTGCTGCTGGAGCCGACCGGCCGTGTTTACCTGTTCGGCATCGACAGCATTGCATCCATCCAGGGGCGAAGGAACTTCCGCACTTTCGATGGCCAGATACTGGCCGCCCTGCCCGTGACCGAGACGCTTGCCTACGACGGCGTCTCGTACCTGCAGACGCGCTTCGACGGCGCGCTGTCGACCACCGGCCGCAGGCTCGACACACAACTTCCCTCAGGCCGCAATCTGCGCAGCATCGCGCTGGCCCGTGAACTGCGCGCCAGGGCCACCTCTGACCGGCAGTACTCCATGATGGTCCTCGACTATTTCCGTGCAGCAGGCTTCGAATACACGCTGACCCCACCGCTGCTGGACCAGGACTCGGTGGACGACCTGATCTTCAACACGCGGCGCGGCTTCTGCGGCCACTTCGCATCGGCCTATGCCACCTTGATGCGCGCAGCCGGCGTGCCGGCCCGCGTGGTGACCGGGTACCTGGGCGGCGCGTGGAATCCGATCGGTGGCTACTATGCCGTACGCCAGTCGCAGGCCCATGCCTGGACCGAGATCTGGATCGATGGCGAGGGCTGGGTACGCGTTGATCCCACGGCAGTAGTCGCGCCGGAGAGAGTGCAGCAGGGCGGCAGCGAATTGCTGGCCCGCAGCGGCTCTGCCCTGAACAGCCTGTTCGGAGATGCCGG
Organism: Gammaproteobacteria bacterium; assembly: GCA_015655465.1. Classification (GTDB taxonomy): domain Bacteria; phylum Pseudomonadota; class Gammaproteobacteria; order Steroidobacterales; family Steroidobacteraceae; genus ZC4RG30. The sequence goes on from JAATEY010000395.1 coordinate 4,896, forward strand.
CTGGCTGCGCGACCTGCGCGATTCATGGGATGCGGCCAACAACTGGTGGCAGGAACGCATCGTGAAGTTCAATCGCAGCGCGCAGCTGGACCTGCTGCGGCGCCTCGGGCTGGAACACATCGACTACCTGGGCATGGCGTTGCTGCTTGCCGGTGGCGCGGTGCTGTGGGGCCTGATGCTGTGGGCAGTGTCCATGCGCGGGCCCCGCGGCACCACACCCGATGCACTGGGCCGTACCTGGAACCGGTTCCTTGCGCTGCTCGCCTCACGCGGCATCGGGATCGCTGCCCACGAGGGCCCGCGCGCGATTGCCGCGCGGGCGGTGGCCCGGTTGCCGGCGGCTGCCGCCGACATCGGCAGCTTTGCCAGCCGTTACGAACAGCTGCGCTTCGGCACCGCAGAGCAGAGCGAGTCGGCAATCAGGGCGATGCGCGCCCAGTTGCGACGAATCGCACGCGCCACAACAGCAAACCGCCGCTGACGTACGGCAAGTCGTTACGCCTGGCTCTCGCGGGTCTCGCTGAAACGCAGGTCTGGCCAGCGCTCCAGCGTCAACGACAGGTTGACCCGCGACGGCGCCAGGTACACCAGCGCGCCGGAATGATCCAGGGCCAGGTTGTCGTAGGCCTTGGTGCGGAATTCGGCCAGCTTCTTCTCGTCGCTGCTGGTGACCCAGCGCGCGGTCTGCACGCCTATATTCTCGAAGGTGCACTGCACGCTGTATTCGTCCTGCAGCCGGAATGCCACCACTTCGAACTGCAACTGCCCCACGGCGCCGAGAATCATGTCGTTGTTGCGCAGCGGCCGGAACAGCTGCGTCGCGCCTTCTTCACAAAGCTGGTCCAGCCCCTTGGCCAGCGCCTTCATCTTGAGCGGATCCTTCAGCACCGCGCGCCGGAACATTTCCGGCGCAAAGTTCGGGATGCCGGTGAAAGTGAGCTTCTCGCCTTCGGTGAAGGTGTCGCCGATGTTGATGGTGCCGTGGTTGTGCAGGCCGATGATGTCGCCGGCAAAGGCCTCTTCCACCGCCGACCGGTCACCGGCCATGAAGGTCAGCGCGTCGGCCACCCGCACCTCCTTGCCCAGGCGCGGGTGATAGAAACGCATTCCGGGCGCATAGCGACCTGAACACACGCGCATGAACGCAATGCGGTCACGATGGCTGGGGTCCATGTTGGCCTGGATCTTGAACACGAAGCCAGTCAGCTTCGC
>JAATEY010000351.1 GCA_015655465.1 Gammaproteobacteria bacterium
GCCGGCAAGTCGATGCATGATGGGCAGGTGGGTCTTTCGGCCATCGACCTGAACCGTGCCGGCACACCGTTGATCGAAATCGTTTCCGAGCCGGACATGCGTTCGGCGAAGGAAGCCGTTGCTTACATGAAGAAGGTACACACGCTGGTGCGCTACCTCGGCATCTGCGACGGCAACATGCAGGAAGGCTCGTTCCGCTGCGATGCCAATGTTTCCATCCGGCGCAAGGGGTCGGAGAAGCTGGGTACGCGAGCAGAACTCAAGAATTTGAATTCCTTCCGCTTCGTGGAAAAGGCCATCAACCACGAAGTGCAGCGGCAGATCGACATCCTGGAAGGCGGCGGCAAGGTGGTGCAGGAAACTCGCCTCTACGACTCCGACAAGGATGAAACCCGTTCGATGCGTTCGAAGGAAGAAGCGAACGACTACCGCTACTTCCCCGATCCGGACCTGCTGCCGGTGGTGATCGAGCAGGCTTACATCGAGTCCCAGCGCGCGAAGCTGCCGGAGCTGCCGGACCAGAAGGCGGCAAGGTTTGCCACGCAATATGGCCTGTCGGCATATGACGCACAGGTGCTGACCGCGAGCCGCGAGATGGCAGCGTTCTATGAAGCCGTGGCCGCAGCAGTGCCCGGCGACACCAAGCTGGCCGCCAACTGGGTGATGGGCGATTACTCCGCCTTCCTGAACAAGGATGGCCTCGATGTGAGCGCCAGCCGCCTGTCGGCCGCGCAGCTGGGTGGGCTGCTGCAGCGTATCGTCGACAACACCATCTCGGGCAAGCTCGCCAAGGAAGTGTTCGAGGTGATGTGGGCCGATGCAGCCGATGCCGATACCGTCATCGAAGCGCGCGGGCTCAAGCAGATCACCGACAGTGGCGCCATCGAAAAAGTGATCGACGCGATCATGGCGGCCAATCCGAAACAGCTGGCGGATTTCCGCTCGGGCAAGGACAAACTCTTCGGCTTCTTCGTCGGCCAGGCCATGAAGGCCACCGACGGCAAGGCCAATCCCGCCCTGCTCAACGACCTGCTCAAGAAGAAGTTGGCGCCGTGAATGACGATGATCGCCTGCGGCGCTTCCTGTTCGAGGATGCGCCGGTGCGCGGTCACTGGGTGCGACTGTCGAAAACCTGGGAAGAGGCGCGGGAGCACCTGACGCTGCCTGGTCCGGTGATGAGCCTGCTGGGCGAATCGCTGGCGGCTGCCGGCCTGTTCGCGGCATCGCTGAAGTTCACCGGCACCATCACGCTGCAGCTCACCGGTGGCACGGGCCGGGTGAACATGCTGGTGGCGCAGGCTACCGATGCCGGATCGCTGCGCGGTTTCGCCCAGGTGGACGCCGCATCCACCGCAACCGGCGTCCGCTTTCAGGACCTGACTGGTGGTGGCCGCCTGGTGGTCAGTGTCGAGCAGGGTGATGGCGTCGAGCCCTGGCAGGGTGTGGTGCCACTGGTGGGCAATGCACTGTCCGCCAGCCTCGAGAGCTATTTCGCCGTGTCGGAACAGTTGCCCACTGCCATCGTGCTGGCCGCCGATGCCGGGCGCGCGGCAGGTCTGATGCTGCAGAAACTGCCCGCACCCGGTTCACTGGGGGAAAGCGAAGCAGCCGGCGTGCAGGATGTGTGGGAAGAGGCCACCGCGTTGCTGGCCACGCTGCAGCCGGAAGAACTGCTGGCCTGGAATGCGGACGAACTGCTGCGCAAATTGTTTGGCAGCCGCGACCTGCGCCTGTTCGATGGCGAGTCGGTGCACTTTGCCTGCCGCTGCAGTCGCGAACGCGTGTCCGCCATGCTGCAGGGCATCGGCAAAGCCGAGATCGATTCCATTCTTGAAGAGCAGGGTGCGGTCACCGTGACCTGCGAGTTCTGCCAGAAGCCGTACCGTTTCGATGCAGTCGATGCGGCGCAGCTGTTCATCGCCGGCACTGCGACAGCGCCTTTGCAACTGAACTGAGGTCAGCGGTCGAGCGTTGCCAGATACGCCGTGCCGCCGAGCGCCGCCATCTGCGCCTCGATCTGCAGCTGTCGCTGCTGCACGTAGCGGCCGGGGTTCACCGCGTTGTAGCGCCGTGGACTCGGCAATACGGCAGCCAGGCGCGCAGCCTCCGCCCGGGTCAGGTTGCGTGCCGGCTTGTGGAAAAAAGCCTGCGATGCGGCTTCCGCGCCATAGATGCCGCGGCCGAACTCGGCGATGTTCAGGTAAATCTCGAGGATGCGCCGCTTCGGCCACAGCCCTTCGATCAGCAGCGTGAACCAGGCTTCGAGCCCCTTGCGCACGTAGCTGCGGCCGTTCCACAGGAACAGGTTCTTCGCCACCTGCTGGGTGATGGTGCTGGCGCCACGCGAGCGACGGCCGCGTTCGGCATCATCCATCGCCTTCTGGATCTGCTGGAAGTCGAAGCCATTGTGTTCAGGGAACAGCTGGTCCTCCGAAGCGACCACGGCCAATGCCAGCGCGCTTGATATCTGCCCGTAGTCGCGCCACTGGCGTTGCAGGCGCCAGGGGCGCGGATCGTCGTCAAACCAGGACTCGAACCGCGCATCGACGATGACGGCGCTGGTCCAGGGGTCGACGAAGCGCAGCACCGCCACCGCCACGATCGACAGCAGCAGCGCGCCGACCATGGTGTACGCCAGCAGGCGCCACAGCCGCCGGAACAGGTTGCGCCTGCTGCCCGCGCGCTGCGAGTCGCGGCTTGTGTTACTTGCCGGCTTCAACTCGTGTGGCGGAAGTGATCACGATGTCGGTGACGGGCACATCGTCGTGGCCCTTGCGACGGCCGGTACGTTCCTTCGCGATGCGGTCGATCGTGTCCAGGCCATCGACCACGCGGCCAAACACCGCATAGCCGTAGTTGCCCGGCGCGTGATTGAGGAAATCGTTGTCGCTCAGGTTGATGAAGAACTGCGAGGTGGCGCTGTTGATGTCGCTGGTGCGCGCCATGGCGATGGTGCCGCGATCGTTCTTCAGGCCGTTGGTGGCTTCGTTCTGTATCGGGGCCTTGTTCTCCTTCTGGCTCATGTCCGGCAGCATGCCGCCGCCCTGGATCATGAAACCGGGAATCACGCGGTGGAAGATCAGGCCGTCGAAGAAGCCGTCATCGACATAGGAAAGAAAATTCTCCACCGAAACCGGCGCCTTTTCGGCATCGAGTTCCAGCGTGAAAGCGCCCAGCGAAGTTTCGAAACGGACCATGGATTGCCTTTGATTGGTGGGAAATGCGGACAGGGGCGCAACACTACCGTGTGTTGGCTGTCAGGGCCAGATTGCCGCGGTCGCACGGTCCAGGCCCGCGAGATCCTGCCGGCAGGTGATATCTGCATACCCCAGGGAAAGCAGTTCCTGCCGCAGCGACCTGGCCTGGCCGGCGCCGTGCTCGAGCAGCAGCAGGCCGCCTGGCTTGAGGTGCGCCCGGGCGGCCGCGGCAATGCTGAACAGGTCGGCGTAGCCATCTGCCCCGGCCGTCAATGCGGACCGCGGTTCGTACGCCAGGTCCCGCAGCGCGGGATGGTCCGGCGCGATGTACGGCGGATTGCTGAGGATGGCGTCGAAATGTTCGGCCGGCAGTGCTTCACACCAGTTGCCGGCACGCAGGGCGAGATTGCGGATGCCGAGCCGCTCGCGGTTGATCGCGGCAATTTCCAGTGCCGCCGTGGAAGCGTCGGTGGCAATGAGCATCCAGTCGGCGCGTTCGCTCGCCAGGGCCAGCGCAATGGCGCCCGATCCGGTGCCGAGGTCGGCCACCAGCCGCGGCGAGTGGTCGAGTCGGGCGAGGCACAGTTCCACCAGCAGCTCGGTTTCGGGGCGCGGTACCAGCACGGCCGGCGTGACCACCAGCGGCAGCGACCAGAATTCACGCAGGCCGGTGATATAGGCCAGCGGCTCACCGGCCGCACGCCGTGCGGCAGCAGCGTGAAACAGTGCGGCAGTCATCGCATCCACGGCAGTGTCGTCGAAGGCCAGCAACTGCGCCCGCGGGCAGTGCATGAGCTGCTGCAGCAGCAGCTGCGCATCGAGCTGCGCCACGCCCAGTGTCGCCGCGCCGGCCAGCAGATCGGCAACCCGGGGTGCGTCTGCTACATTGCGCGCGCGCTGCGTTTCGGCAGCCTTGGAGGAATCGTTGACCACGCCAGAACCTTCGGGAAAGCCTGCCGGCAGCAGCACACGGATAGTCGTGCGGGATGTGCTTGGGCATGCCTTCGCATTATTTCAGGTCTGCCTGCCCACGTGTCTGCCGCTTGCCATCGTGGGTGTGGCGGCCAGTGCCACGCCGGGCGCCGAGACCGCGGCCAGCGGCGAGGCCTACGGTTATCTGCACAGCCGTGAATGGTGGGGCGTCTGTATCGCCAGCCTGCTGCTGACACTGATCTGCTATGGCGCCATGTTGCGGCAGCAGCTGGCGCTGGCCGCCGGCGAGCGGCCGCAGCTGCTGGCGTCGCTGCGCGGTGCGGCGCGCGATGTGCCCTTTGTGCTGGTGCTGGCAGTCTTCTGGATGCTGCCGTTCGCGCCCGCCATCGCCAGCACCGCATTGCGCGGCTTTGATGCCGTTGCGCTGCTGCTTACCGCAGCTGCGCTGGCTGCGCTGGTGTATGCGCTGCCGGCCTGGCCGGCGCTGATCGCCGCTGGTGGCAGCCCGCTGGCTGCGCTGCGCGGCGGCATTGCGCTGGTACGTGGACGCTGGCTCGAGTTTGCCGGCGTGGTGGCAGCCCTGCTCGCCGCTGTGCTGGTGTTCGTGTTGCTGGCGAGCATCCTGATCAGCATGGTCATGAACCTGGCGGGGCAGGGCCTCGATCCGACAGCCGGCGGACTCGCGCTTTCACGCTGGCTGATCGCGGTGGTGCTGGCTGTGCCGGTGGTGTATGCCGGTGCCGTGTCGGTGGTGACCTGGCGCGCCGCGCGGATTTCCTAGCGCAGCATCCAGATCGCAGTAGCCACCACCAGCGCCGCCATGCAGTAGCCAAAGATCTGTCGCGCCCGCGGCCGGGTCAGTACCCGGTCGATGGCCGCGCCCCAGATGGTCCACACCAGCGTGCAGGGACTGCCGAGCGCCAGGCTGATCGCGGCGGCAATGGCAAGATCCGGCCATGAAGGTGCAACGCTGCCGTAGAAGGCGCTGACTACCGTAACGGCCGACATCCAGGCCTTCGGGTTGATCAGCTGGAACGCCAGCACCTGCACGAAGCCCATCGGCCGTGCAGGCGCTGCAGCGGACGGCTGCATGGCTGCGGCAGGCTGACTGCGCGTATCGCGGAGAATGACCAGCGCGAGCCACAGCAGATAGGCGAAGCAGCCCCAGCGCAGCACGCCAATTGCGAACGGCAGGGCCAGCAGCAGGGCGCCAACCCCGAGATGCGCAAGCAGCAGCAGGCCCACGAAACCGATCTGCACGCCGGCCACATGCCCGAGCGAGCGGCGCACCCCGAAGCGCGCGCCCGAGCGCATCAGCAGCAGGTTGTTGGGTCCCGGCGTGATCGATGCCACCAGCACAAACAGCGCCAGTGGTCCGGGGGTGATGTTCAGCTGCATGGATGACTGTGGCGGGCGGTCAGTCGCCCACCTGCGCGGCCAGTTCCTCGGCCTGGAATTCGGTCTGCAGCGCGGTCAGCAATTCGTCGAGGGCGCCATTCATGACATCCGCCAGCTTGTAGAGCGTGAGGTTGATGCGGTGATCGGTGATGCGTCCCTGCGGGAAATTGTAGGTGCGGATGCGTTCGGAGCGATCGCCGCTGCCCACCTGCAGCTTGCGCGA
>JAATEY010000122.1 GCA_015655465.1 Gammaproteobacteria bacterium
ACCGCCCCCCAGGGCGTTGGCAGGGATCAGTTTGGCCCGTCGGATATTCAAGCCAGCATTACGGTACGCCGATAATCAAAACCGGATCATCGCCACGGACGGCAATGATCCGGAGCTTCCGGGTTGGTGCGATGATGCTGTTTCTACCCAAACAACCCGCACTCAATCGCCTTGAGCACTGCTCGTGTGCGATCACGCACACCGAGTTTGGTGAGGACGGCTGACACCTGGTTCTTCACGGTGCCTTCGGATTTGTGGACGGCGCGTGCGATTTCCCTGTTGCTGTAGCCACCAGCCAACAGGCGCAGGATTTCCAGCTCCTTGGGTGAGAGTGGTTCCGGCTCGTGGCTGCCTACCACCCCGGCCCGCATGCCGGAAAGGCCCTTGAGGATGTTCTCGGTGACCACGGGCTGCACATAGTGGCGGCCGGCGTGGACTTCCTCGATTGCCGTGACCAGACTTGCCAGCGACACATCTTTCAATAGATAGCCACGCGCACCTGCCTTCATGCCTTGCAACACCAACTCATCGTCGTCAAAGGTGGTGAGGATGATGGTGGGGACAATGGAACCAGCGGCCTGCATGGCTTGCAACGCTTCGATGCCATTCATGACCGGCATGCGGATATCGAGCAAGAGCACGTCGGGATTGCTGCGAGTGACATGCGCCACCACCTCGGCACCATTGACAGCCTCGTCGACTACTTCAATGCGTTCGCTCAGGCCCAACAAGGAGCGGATGCCTTCGCGCACCAGTCGCTGATCCTCCGCGAGCATCACGCGGATCTTCATGACACCGCCGCCGGCAGAGGCAGACTCACCTGCAGAGTGAAGCCGTCGCCACCGCGCCACTGAAGAGTGCCGGCCAATGCCGCAACACGCTCCTGCATGCCGCGCAAGCCGTTGCCGGGCTTGATGTGCGGCGGCCCGCTGCCATCGTCGTTTACTTCAAGCATCAGCTCGTTGCCATGCTCGTGCAACGTGATCACACACGCCGTCGCGTTGGCATGTCGCAAAGTATTGGTGAGTGCTTCCTGAATGCAGCGCAACAGGGCTTCGGCGATTCTGGAATCGTGCACGGCAAAACCCGGCGAACGCTCAATGCGTATTTGCAGTGCTGGCACATTGGCCGTCAATTCGGCCAGTGCCGAATCAAAATCAAGCGCAGGACTTTCGCGCATGTCACTGACCGCATTGCGCAAGTCGCCCAACAGCATCTTTGCCAGCGCCAATGCGCGTTCAACGTAGGTAATGGAATCATGGCTGCTCTTGTGGGTGGCAACTTCCAGATTGAGGATCAACGCAGTCATCTGGTGACCGAGCAAGTCGTGCATATCGCGTGCGATACGCAGTCGCTCATTGGTGCGTGATGCTTGCGCCAACTGCAACTGCATCGCGTGCAGCTCACCATTGAGTTCCACCGCGCGCTGGCGCTGCCGCCGCAGATTGACTGAGGTATACGCCGTGCTCAGGACAAACAGGAAAACAGGGGCGCTCAAGGCGGCCAATATCAACAGGTCTGTGGTTCCTTCATCACTGAACAACACATAGGAAAGGATGAAGAGCAGCCATGCCGCCAGTGCCAGCCACATGCAGGTGCGCAGGCTGTAGTACTTTGGAGTACTTGCCAACCAGAAGGCGATGAAACTGAGCAAGAAATCCAGCTCTTGCACGCCAACGGCAAGGCCGAAAATCAAGACTGCATCCAACCACAGCAACCGCTCTGCCAGCGTCAGCTGGCCGCGATAGACCAGTACCTGTTCCACGGTGTAACTGATGAGGAACAACAGTATCAGTGGCAAGGCCCAGCGGATACTGTTATCCCACTGCACAAAGCGGTTGGTTTCGTTGTAGACCGTCAAGACGGCCACGGCATAGACCATCAGCAAGATGCCCGCTGAATGGAGTAAATAGAGGCGAAGATCGTCGTTGGCGCGAGACATCTGATGATTATGTCATGGCACCAAAGCGCACCAATAGGCCGAAAGTCATTCTGCACATCGTGACTTCCTGTACTGGGGCTGCAGCCGATGCATCTGCAGAATATCCGCACATGCTGAACTCCATACTGGTACTGGCTCTCCTGATTTGCGTATGTGCCACCGCAATGCGGCGAATGGCTGGGACTAACGCGAATCTCCGGCTAAGGCTGGCGGCCTTGGGTATTTGCCTGATCCAGCTTGTTGCAGGGGGCCCGCGTGTGGAACTGGTCCCGGCTTATCTTGTCGCCGGCGTATTCGCCGTCTTCGTGGCGATCGACATGACACGAAAGGTGCCCGCAGCGGCAGCTAATCCGTCCATTCAGGGCTTGCCGCCATCCCGATCCAGCGGTGCATTCGCAAGGACGCTCGTCCGCTGGACCGGAATCGCAGGAGGCACGCTCGCCCTGCTTCTGGCGGCCTTGCTCTGCGCAGCGTTTGACAGCCTGGATTATCCCGCGCCGACAGGGCCGTACGCGGTAGGCACTAGCGAGTTCCGCCTGACAGATACCGCGCGCGAGGAGCTGCTCACCGAACGCAGCGGCGACTACCGGCAGATTCTGGTGCGGGTAACGTATCCGGCGTTGAACGATGACGCTTTCGCCAGCCTGCCACGCGACACGATCAAGGGCATGGCCGCAGTGGTCACGGGTGCGATGTGGCCCAACCCGGTCACGGTGTCGTGGGGCGCGATAGTCACGCCCGCGCGCCGCAATGCGCAGCTGGCGGCGACGCAGCGGCGTTATCCGGTGCTGATCTATTCGCACGGCATGGGAGGGAACTCCGAGATGAATACGGTGCTGACGCAGCATCTTGCCAGTCACGGCTACGTGGTCATGGCGATCGATCACCCCTTCCTCAACTCGGGCTTCCGCTTTGAGGACGGCACGATGATCGGCGCGGAGAGTCTCTTTGACTCGCAGTTCAGCAACACCGAGGAGCAGGACCGCAAGAGAGAGGAACTCGCGGTATTGATCGAGAACAGCCGGGATGTACCTTTGGCAAGACTGGCCGAGTTGATCAGGGAACGGGCAGCGGTCAATCGACCCCAGGAGGCCCGCTGGGAGAGTCTGCACGAATTGATGTCCGCCGATCAGCGATTCCTGCTCGACAGTCTCAGCTCCCTGCCGCCCGGTTCACTGCTGGCTGGTCGGCTGGATCTTGATCGCATTGGCGTGTTTGGCATGTCTTCGGGGGGAACCACGACCCATCTGACTTGTACGCGGGACCCACGCTGCCGCGCCGGGTTGAACCTGGATGGCTTCCAGCCGTTCCTGATCGATCTGCCGCCGCTTCGGGTGCCATTCATGCACATGGCAAGCGAACGTAATTTCCAGCTTGCCATCGCGCATGAGTCCGCAGGGGCGACGAGCTACTTTGTGAGAATCCTGGGTACCGATCACCCGAGCTTCACGGACTTCGTTCTGTCGCTGCATCGTTTGCGGAGCGTCAGTAACATGCTCGGAACGATCGATGGCGAACGCATGCTGAGTCTCGTCAATGACTATGTGCTGGCGTTCTTCGACGAGGCTCTGCTCGACCGGCGCGAGCCGATTCTGCATGGAGCGACATCGGATCGCTATCCAGAGGTCGTCATGCTGTCAAAGGAATAGCTGGAAGGGAGTTTTCCGCGCCATCGTGCTGCCCAGCAGCCCGTTACCCTGAGCCGCAATCGCAAGGACCTCAAGATCACGGCCAAGCAGAGCACTGTGCGCGGCGGCAAGATCTCATGGAGCGTGAGATGGTCTATGTGCCCTTCTGCTGTTCAGGCTCCCTCAGCTCCGCCGCCAACGCCGCCCTTGGCGGCCTTGCGCCCGTCCCGCCGCAGCGTGGTCTTGCCCATGGCCTGAGAGAAGTTTCGGCCGGATCCGCCTGCCTTCGCGGCTCTAGCGGATTCCAGCAAGCGCTGGGCTTGAGACTTGGAGACATCGTTCACTACCGTCCTCTTTGCCTTGGCCATGCTTCCACTCCATTCAATTGCCGACGCACAAAGGCGCCAAAAGAGCTCCGCCCGCTAGTTTCACTATAGATACGCGCGGGGGCCAGGGTAACCTCTTGCTACTTCCAGGCGCGACTGAACAACTCGTCGAACGCGGCAATGATTGCCTGCCCCTCATCGGCCAGTGAGCCGACCGGCTCCCCGAGCCGATCGACGGGAATCGACACCATCTCAAGCGGGTGCAGGACGACTTTCGTGCCACGGATGCGAAAGGGCGGGTTGAAGGCGGCAAAGGGCGCAGCGCCTACACCGGCAAACGTGAATGCGCACCGCACGGGCGAGGTCGACAATCCATGCTTTTCCGGGAACTGGTTGCCAGGACGCTGGGCCTGAAAAAACAAACCCCGCCACTGGGGCGGGGTTCGTAGGCCAGTGCCTCTTGGATATCCCACGTATCGTGGGGACCCTTTCGGGCGGATTGACGCTGGGTAACTGGCTATCGCGTCGAAAGGAACTGTAGACCCGACCCGCGCCCGGTGCAAGGTGCAAATATGCGAAATCTGAACTGGGGGATTTGACACGCGGTACAGAAGCCCCAGCGCCCCTGCAGCCTGCTGACAGGACTGGCGTTTCTTGAGCAGCGAAAAGAGCTCCTTCAGGAATTCAGCGGGTGTCAGTCGCTACGCTGCAACTTCAACGTAGTCGACCCGCGTGGATGGCGGAGGAATCGGCGTACCGTCCTCTCTCATTCCTTCCAGGTGGAACTCGATGGCCTCGCGGATGGCCTGCTCGCTTTCCACAACAGTTGCACCCGTGGCCACGCATCCCGGAAGATCGGGAACATACGCGGAGAAGTTGCCACCAGCATCTTCAATGACTACAGCGTAGCGCACGGCATTCAACCTGCTGATTTGAGGCCAGACTGTTTGAGAATACTCTTGAGCCCTACAGGGGCCAAGTCGTCGCTTGGCCGCTGAATCTGCTGCAACCCGGTCAATATTCCCCTACATTCGGACCACAAGAAGAACGGGCAGGGAGCCAAACGTGATTTCCAGTCGGATACGACTCGCCGCAGGCGCATTGCTCGCAGTCCTGCTGACCCCAGCTGCACTCGCCGCCGCGCCTACCGCGCCCACCGCCACCCCTCCCACCCGCTTCACCTGCGACCGCCCCTGCCTCGCCAAACACGCC
>JAATEY010000083.1 GCA_015655465.1 Gammaproteobacteria bacterium
ACAGGTGTAGTGGCCGCGATGCGCGAGGAAATCATCGCGCTAGGCGGCGAAGTGCGCTTCGAGAGCAAGGTCACCGACCTATCCATCGAAAATGGCCAGATCGAAGGCGTGGTGCTGGCAAGTGGTGAAACGCTGCACAGCCGCCACGTGGTGCTGGCACTGGGACACAGCTCCCGCGATACGTTGCGCATGCTGGAACAGCGGCGGGTGTTCATGGAGGCCAAGCCGTTCGCCATCGGCTTTCGCATCGAGCATCCGCAATCACTGATCGATGTGGCGCGCCTGGGTCGCTTTGCCGGCCATCCCGAACTGGGTGCCGCGGATTACAAGCTCGTGCACCACGCCAGCAACGGGCGTTCGGTGTACAGCTTCTGCATGTGTCCCGGCGGCACGGTGGTGGCCGCCACCTCCGAGCCGCAACGCGTGGTCACCAATGGCATGAGCCAGTATTCGCGCAACGAGCGCAATGCCAACGCGGGCATCGTGGTGGCCATCAATCCGGAGCCTGACTACCCGGGCGGACCGCTGGCAGGCGTTGCCCTGCAGGAGGCGCTGGAATCGAAGGCCTATGTGCTGGGTGGCGGCAATTACTGCGCGCCGGGCCAGCTGGTGGGGGATTTCCTGCGCGGCGTAGCCTCCACGCAGCTTGGCGAGGTCGTTCCTTCCTACAAACCGGGTGTGCTGCTTGGCGATCTGTCGCAGGCATTGCCGGCCTACGCCATCGACGCCATGCGCGAGGCCTTGCCGGCCTTCGGCCGGCAGATCCGCGGCTTCGATCGTGACGATGCCATACTCACCGGCATCGAAAGTCGCACCTCATCTCCCGTGCGCATCACCCGCGACGCGGAATCGCTGCAGAGCCTGAATGTGCGCGGGCTCTATCCTTGCGGCGAAGGTGCCGGTTACGCCGGCGGCATCCTCTCGGCTGGCGTCGATGGCATCAAGGTGGCGGAAGCGGTAGCGCGGAGCCTGTCATGAAGTCCAGCTCCCTGCCCGGCGAATAGCGGAACGGATAGGCAGGGCGGGCGGAGCGGTACTGACCACTCATTATTGACCCACAATCGGCTTGCAGGCTCCCATCAAGGGCTTCGAGGCCAGGCAAGTGCGCATCAGGCTGTTCCACAAGTTGTTTCTGATCATTGCCGGCACCGGGTTGCTGTCGGCATTGGCGATGGCGGCCGTCCTGTCACTGGCGCTCAGCCGCGGGTTCGAGGATTACCTCCAGTCGCGGGACGGTGAGGAGTTGCAGGCCTTCGCGGAATCGATGGCGGCGGAAATCGCGGCCACTGGCGCTGCAGCGGCGATCCGCGCAGGCGATGCGTCCCTCGATCGGCTGCTCTCGGGCGTATTTGCCCGAATTACGGTCGAGGGCCGGATGCCGCCATCGCCACCGCCACCGCCACCGCCGCCGCCGCCGCCCGATCGCGGGCCTGGGCCAGAGCAAGGCGATCCACCGCGACGCGCTCCGCCAGAGGGCTTCGGGGCACGCCTGATGCTCTTCGATGCCGCGAACCAGCAGATCTACGGACCACCGCCCCCGCCGGAGCCGGATGCGCCAGTATTGCTGAAGCGGGAGATCCGGCTGAATGGAATGGTGCTCGGCACGGTGGCGCTGCTGCCGCGAGCGCCGGCACCGGATGGAGTGGAGGCGCGCTTCCTGCAAAGTCAGTACAAGGCGGCAGTCCTGCTCACTCTCGGGCTGCTGGCGCTGGCCGCCGTGCTCGCAGCCTGGGCTGCCCGCCAGGGCACGCGACGCTTCGATCGCATGGCAATGGTGACGCGTGCAGTGGCGCAGGGTGACTTCGGAGCGCGCATCGATGTGGAAGGTGAGGATGAACTCGCCGGAATGGCTCGCAACATCAATGCCATGTCCGAAGGACTGGCGAGTCTCGATACCGCACGGCGCCGCTGGCTGGCCGAGATCAGCCACGAGCTCAGGACGCCGCTGGCAGCGCTGGTTGGCGAACTGGATGCGCTCAAGGATGGCGTGCGCGTCCTGGACAGGAATGCAGTCTACTCACTCGCCCAGGATGCACAGCGGCTGACGCGCATCGTGCAGGACCTGCATTTCCTGGCCGTTTCGGACCTGTCCGGTGCGTCCTGCCAGTTTGCCGACGGCGATGCGGTGTCCATCGTCACAAGCGTCGCCGACCGGTTTGCAGCGTCGCTGCGGGCGGCCGGCCTTGTCCTCGACGTGGATTGCGGTGCTGTCCGCAGCGTCCCCGCACACTGGGATTCCGAACGCATCGAGCAGCTGCTGACCATCCTGCTCAACAACAGCGAGCGCTACACCGATGCGCCGGGAAGGGTGCAGATCCGCCTCGCGATCCGTGGCGAGGATGTCTGCATCGATGTCGATGACAGCGCGCCTTCCGTTGCGCCGGAACATCTGGAACAGCTCTTCGAGCCGACGTTCCGCGAGGATGCAGCCCGGTCGCGGGTTTCCGATGGCAGCGGCCTGGGTCTGGCAGTGGCCAGGGCCATCGTCAAGGCGCACGGCGGCCGCATCACGGCTGCGGTGTCGCCACTGGGCGGACTCTCGGTGCGCATCATCCTGCCAGCCGGAGGACGCAAGCCATGAGCGAAGTCCGCACCGTGTTCGTGGTGGAGGATGACCGCAAGATCGCGGGCGTGCTGGTCGACTATCTGCGCAGCGCGGGCTACCAGACGCGCCTGTTTCCCGACGGGCGCGCGGTAGTGGCCGCCGCCCGGCAGGATCCTCCTTCTGCGGTGGTGCTCGATCTCACGCTGCCGGTGGGCGACGGCATGACGATCTGCACTGCGCTGCGCGAGTTCAGCACCGTGCCCATCCTGATGCTTACCGCCCGCGTCGAACTGAAGGACCGGGTAGGCGGGTTGGCCGTGGGCGCCGACGACTATGTTTCCAAGCCATTCAGCGCCGCCGAAGTCGTGGCAAGGATCGGAGCGTTGATACGCCGGGCCGAAGGCCGGCTGACGCGTGACCCCGCCTCCGTGCCGTTCATGGTCGATACCGATCGCCAGCGCATTGCCTGGCACGGGAAGTGGCTTGATCTCTCCACCTTCGAATACCGCATCCTCGCCGCCATGATGAAGCAGCCTGGCCGCGTCTTCACCCGCGACCAGTTGCTGGACGAAGCGGGAGGGACGGCGCAGGAGAGCGGCGACCGCGCCATCGACACGCACATCAAGAACATCCGCCGCAAGACTGCCGCCGTGGATCCCGATGCCCCCTGCATCGCGGCGGTTTACGGCAGCGGCTACCGCTTCGAGGAGTCATAGTGAAGCTCAATGCCTGCATCTCCCGCTGGTCCGTCGTGGCTTCACTGTGTACGGCTGCCGCGGCACATGCGCATCACTCCAGCACGGCCTATGACACGGGCAAATCCGTGGAGTGGCGGGCGTCCGTGACGGAATTCAGGTTCGTCAATCCGCATGCCTACGTGTACTTCACCATGCAGGATGGCAAGGGAAATACCGTCGACGGACGTTGCGAGCTTGGCGCCAGGGTCATGCTCGCCCGTCTTGGCTGGAGCGCGGAGACCTTCAAGCCCGGCGAGAAAGTCACGCTCAAGGGCTCGCCGGGCAGGAACGAAGCCAATGTCTGCCTGCTGAATTCATTCACGCGCGCGAATGGCACCGTAGTGGGCACGCATCAGCAACTGAATCCGTAGCGTGGAGATTCCGCACATGAAGCATGCAGCTGCATCGAAACAGGTCTGTCTGTGCGTCGCGCTGGCACTGGGGACTGGCTTCGCTGGCGTGCAGGCCACGGCAGCCACCACACATCCCAACCTGCAGGGCTACTGGGTGAGCGAGGGAGGGCCGGGAGGTCGTGGTCCAGGCGCACCGGGAGGCCCGCCCCGAAGTGGCGGATTTCCACCCGGCCCTGGAGGCCCGCCCGGCATCGGTCCACCGGGCGGCGTTCCGCCAGGGCGTCCGCCGCCGGGTGGTGGCGGTGGCGCACGTCCGCAGCCTTCAGATGCAGGCATCGCGGCGGCCAGGGACTATGAGCAGCCCTACGACGATCCGGGGCTCAAGTGCGATATCGCCAACATCATCTTCGGCTGGACACATGACCAGAACGTCAACGAGATCGCGCAGGCCGGCAACACGATCACGCTCAGGTACGGCTACATGGATTTCGTCCGCACCATCCACATGGACGGCGAGCACCCGAAGAACCTGCCGCCCACGCGCGGCGGCCATTCCACGGGGAAGTGGGATGGCCACACGCTGGGTGTGGATACGGTGGCGCTGGCGCCCGGCGTGCTGATCCCGATGGCGGGCATCATGCTCAGCGACAAGGCCCACATCATCGAGAAGTTCACGCTGGAGTCAGGCGGCAGGACGCTGACGCGCAACTACGTGGTCGAGGACCCGCTGTATCTGAAGCAATCCTTCAGCGGCCGCGATGTCATGGCCGCGTCGAAAGAGCCCTACACGCCCTACGAATGTGTCGAACTCTCCGGCGACAACAACAAGCGCCCGGCGAAGTAGTCAGCAGTAGAGGCGATCCAGCAGCAGCGCCGTGCCAGCCGCGGCCGCTGTAATGGAGGCCATGCGCGGCATCGCCTTCCAGATGCGCTCGCGCCGCAGGCGGGTTGCGATGAGGCCGATCGCGATGATCGCGCCGATGAACAGCAGTTGCCCCGCTTCAATACCCAGGTTGAATCCCGCAATCGTGGCGAGGCGATTGCCGGTATCCAGCGGCATTGCGCCGACAGCAGAGGAAAACCCGACGCCGTGCAGCAGGCCGCAGGCAAAAACCACGGCAATGCGCCAGGGATGGATGCCGGTGGTCTGCGGCCTGCGCCACAGGTTCCCCAGTGCCACGAGCACGATGCTGGCCGCGATGGCTGGTTCGACGAATGCTGCCGGCAGGTGCACGATGCCGAGCACCGCCAGCGCCAGCGAAATGCTGTGCGCCACCGTGAAGCTGGTGATGGTTGCCAGCCAGTAGCGCCACCCGGCCGCCACGAGGATCGTCAGCAGGAACAGCAGGTGATCGAAACCGCCCAGGATATGCGTGACGCCAACGCGCAGGAAGTGGCTGAAAGTGGCCAGCCCGCCGCGAAAGAACACATGCGTTGATTCGCCGGCACTGAGCACGGCCGCCTCGGCGGCAGCGCCGCGCGTGGCCATCAATGTCATCGTCGACTCGCCGGCGCTGGAACCGAACAGGTCCGTCGTGACGGAGGGTTGCCTTGGCTCCTGCGCAAAGTCGAGGCGCTGCATCACCACCACATAGGACATGTCGATCTGCGCACCATCCGTCTGCGGGTCCATGACCCAGGTGAGAACGGCAGTGCCAGGCGTGCCCTGGCTCTCGACGTGAAAACGCGCATTGAACTGGCTGACGATATCTGCATTGTGACGCTGGATCCCGGCGACAGACAGTCGTTGATTACCGCCGTCATCGATGCCATGCAGCGCGGACACCGGCACCGACACCACCATGAAGGCGGAATTACCGACGATATTCATCGTGGCGTTCTGCGCGGGCATCAGGTGGGCGTCCGCGGACCGGCAGCACAGCGTGGCCACCAGTCCGAATGCAGTGCTGCAGATCCGCATGTTCACGGCCAGCTCCTAGCTCACATTACCCTTGAGGCAGCGGCTGAAGAA
>JAATEY010000251.1 GCA_015655465.1 Gammaproteobacteria bacterium
CATGTCATTGAACGACTGCACCAGATAGCCCATCTCGTCGCGCGAGGGCAGCGCCAGCCGCGTGCCGAAGTCGCCCTTGCCCACCGCGCGCGTGCCCTCGATGAGGTCATGGACGGGACGCGTGAGCAGCTGCGCGAAGCGGATCGCCAGGAAGATGGCCGACAGCATGGCGAGCAGCAGCACCAGTGTCAGGGTCAGCTGGAAGCTGTACTTGAGCGGCTTGCGCGACAGGTCGAGATTCGCATAACTGGACAGGGCGTCGTGAACCGCGTTGTGCAGTTGCGCCAGCTCCGGCGGCAGCATGTGTTTCGCAAACAGGAAGCGGCCACGCGCATCGGGCCCGGCAGCGGGTATGGGCGCCGCCGAGAGAATGAGGTAGTTGCCATCGGCGAGCTGCTCGATGCTTTCATACGGCCGGCCATTGCGCAGCTGCAGCCGCATCTCGGCCGGAATCCCGGGATCTGCCGACGGGTCGCGCCCCTCGATGCTGGCTGCGAGCACTTCGTCATTGCGGCCGAACACGATCAGCTCGCGCGCGCCGGCGGCACGCCGTTCCGCATTCAGCGTAGCGACCAGGCTGGCATCGGCATGACCGCGGAGGCCGGCTGCCAGGACCACGGTGCGCCGGCCCTGCTCGCTTCTGCGCTGGATCAGCGCCAGGCTGGATCGATCATCTGCCTGCTTCAATCCATCCCGGATCTCGACCCTGAACCAGCTGTTGATGCCGATATTCAGGAACGCCAGCGAGAACAGGTAGATCATCAGCAGCGGGACGATCACCAGCGCGCCGAAGATGGTCACGGTGCGCGCCGTCAGCCGCGAACCGGGAACATGGTTGCGATAATCGCGCACCAGGCGCCGGATGCGGCGTGCGAGCACCACCGCCAGCAGCACCACGCCCGCGGAGTTGACGGCAAGGATCCACGGCTGCCAGAGACTGAACAGGGTGGAATTCTCGACGCTGAATCCCAGCAGCAGCAGCATGGCCAGCACGGCGGCCGTGCCGATGGCTATGAGGGCGTAGCCATACCAGCGTTTCAGCGGGGCAGTATCCACGAGTTCCATTCGCTGCGGCGATTCCAGCCGTCGGACCAGAAGAACAGCGCGCGCAGCGCATCGGGCAGGCGGCCGCGGCGATAGCCCGCACGCACGCGGATTTCATAGTTCGCGTCCGGATCCAGCTGCGGCTCCACCACCACTGGCCAGCTGTTGACCACGCCGACGGCAACCAGCGCTTCATCCAGGGCAACGTAGGATTCGCGCTCGCCGCGATCGACATCCTTCACGCCGTAACGCTGGCTGACCGCATTCCAGGACAGTTCGCGCCGCAGCATCACATCGACCAGGGTGGCGTCGAGCCAGTAGCGGCGCTGCTTCTCGACCACCACCTGCAGGTCGAAGTTGATGGTGGCGCCATCGGCCAGCGTCCTGCGCACATCGTCGCCCAGCGGAAAGATGGTGCGCGCATTGAGCTCGAACACCCCGCCGCGCACATTCACGAACGCGGACACTTCGATGTTCCCGGCCGCATGCGCGCATGCCGGTGCCAGCAACGGCAGCAGCAGCGACGCCATCATGCCGGGCAGGAATCTCATGCTTCCGCGCCTCCCCTCTTGAGCCGGGCATAGTAGAACCCGTCGGTCATGGCTGTCGCGCCCATGGCCCGCGGCGTGGGCAGCACATGCCAGTCGGCCCCCATGCGCAGGAAGCGGGGCTGCTGCCGCAGGAAACGCTCCACCACTTCGGTGTTTTCCGCCAGCAGGATGGAACAGGTGGCATACAGCAGCAGGCCGCCGGGCCGCAGCATTTCCGCGCAGCGCAACAGCATGGCCAGCTGCGTGGCGGCGAAGCCTGCGATGTCTTCCTGGCGACGCAGCAGCTTGATGTCCGGATGACGGCGGATCACGCCGGTGCCGGAACAGGGCGCGTCCAGCAGGATGCGATCGAAGGGCCGGCCATCCCACCAGCCAGCAGCGAGCAGATCGGCCACCTGCAGCTGCGCTGCAAGGCCCAGACGCGTGAGATTCTGCTGCACCCGGTCAAGACGCCCTGCATCGCAGTCCAGCGCCACGAGTTCCGCGAGCCCCGGCGTGCGTTCGAGGATATGCCCGGTCTTGCCGCCCGGTGCCGCACAGGCATCGAGCACGCGTTCACCAGCTCGCGCATCCAGCAGCTCCGCTGCATGTTGTGCGCCGGCATCCTGCACGCTGACCAGCCCTGCGGCGAAACCCGGCAACGAATTCACCTCCAGCGGCTGGTCCAGCACGATGGTGGTCGCGCACAGACCAGGCTGGCCGGCGATACCCTCGGCTGCCAGC
>JAATEY010000233.1 GCA_015655465.1 Gammaproteobacteria bacterium
GTTTTTGCCTTGACGGCGGCCGGTTTCGGATAAAACCCCGGCACCCCGATGTACCTGAGCGAATTCTCGTTCGTATGCCGGACGAGGATGATGACGCCGTATTCGCGCGCCACCATCATGAACGACCGCAGATCCTTGCCACGCATTCCCGCTGTGATTCCCATGATTCCTCCGCAATGTCGATCCAGAGTCCCTTCGTGCCCGAAAACCGTTCAGCGCCAGGGTCCGGACAACGGCTGCGCCGGTTCCGCCAGCGACTGGAAGCGCAGCAGCCGCGCCGCGTTCTGGTTCCTGATGCTCAGGAACGGCATGAGCCCGCGTGCCAGTATCGCCTCGCCTGCGCGTTCGCTCAAATACGTTTCCGCGCAAGCCTGCAATTGCTGCTCACCGCCCTTGTCCCGGACAAACGCCGGCAGATCGCCGATATCGCGCTCGTCGCCAGGCTTCATGTCCCAGCCACTGGCAAGAAATGATCTGCCGACCAGGAGTGCGCAGGCCATCGCCGGACTGCCCCAGAGCAAGGTCTCATGCTCCGCGACCGCAGGAGGTTCCTCGAAGGCGAGCTGTTCGACCGGATCTGTCTTGCTGCCATAGGGCAGGCGCAGCAGCACCCGCGGCAGCGCCAACCCAAGCCACGGTGCGACGGCGCTTGCGCGCAGCGCCTGCCAATGCTTCCCGACATCGGCATCGACCGGGCACCAGTCGCGCGGATCGGGTGTCGCCGCCAGGGAATCGCATCCCAGAAAACCCGGGGCGGCCGCGGCGACAAAAGGCCCGCCGGCCTGCGAGGCAATGACGCCGAGAAATGCGAGCAGATCGATGTCGGCATGCGTCATGCCGAAGGTGCAGTCTGCCGCGAGCAGGGACCACGACTCGCCGCCGGGAGCCTGACTACCCCTCTCCACCAGCAGCCGGTAGAGCTCCGACTTCCCGGGATCTCCCCCGGCCGCATTCATGTCCGCACGCAACTCGCCGGGCGAAACATCGAGAAGGTGGAGCTGCAATTGCTCGCCGGTCTCGAGTTCAGAGATCAGCCATCGAACACCGCGCCAGGCAGACTCCAGCGCCTGAAACGCTGGATGGTGCAGGATCGACCTCATCTGCCCGGCAATCGCCGCGTCGACGGAGGCAAGATACTGGGCTTGATGGGGTGGAGCATCGGGCACGATGTGGGGCGCGACGATGTTGCGGATGAGGTGCTGGATGCCGGCAGCCCGGCCGGCGGGCGGGGACGGGTCTGGCGTAGCCGCCCCGGATTTCGCGCCCAGCAAACGCTGCATCGTTACGGAATCGTCTTCCGCAGTGCTGCGGACGGCAGCTGCAGCCGCCGCGAAAGTCGCAGGATCACGCAGTTGCGCCCGCGTTTCACGCAGCGGCTTGAACAGCTTCAGATCGCGGAGCAGGCGGTCAGGATGAAAGTCATCGAGCTCAGCGAACGTGATCGCAGCGCCGGCGGCCGCATCCTCGCCCGGCAAATGCAGGCTCGGTCCAATGCGGGCCAGGATTTGATCGAAGTTGTCGACATCGATCGACAGGATGGGACGACTGCCCAATCCGGCCGCGCCCTCGATGCCGCGGTTGCTGCGCCCGCTGAAGTCGCCCATGAGCAGAATCCGCATTGGGCTGTCCTCCCGGGCACGATGTGTTGCCCGCGGCTGACCGAACTGGAATTCGAACCCTATGCGTCCCGGCATGATGTGGCCCCCGCTGCAGTGTATGCGTCATTTCCTGCGGCCAGCAACCCATTAATGATGGAAGCGCGCGTCGATACAGTGCTCAAGCCGCTGTCTCAGGATGAACGGTTCGTGGCGCTGACGCAGGGTGCCGACGGGCTGCCGGGTATTACAATCCCGTGAGGCATTCCTTGCAGGGGGATACGTGCTGGATATCAAGTGGAGCTCCTTTTCACTGCGGCAAAGTCTGGTGCTGAGCATGGTCCTGACGCTGCTGCCGTTGCTGGTCTCCGCCGGGCTCGGCTATTTCATCCTGCACAAGACCGTCGTCGGCGACTATCAGGACGTAGCGCACCGCCAGCACGACTTGCTGCTGCCGATCCGTCGCATGCAACTGCTGATGCTGCGGATGGAGATTCCTCTCGAGGAGTACCTGATTTCCGGCTCGGAAGCCAAGCTGCGGGACTTCCACGGCCTGCGACAGGAAGTCGAGTCTTCCTGGCCCCGGATCATGCCATTGCTGGATGGCGAACTTGCGGCCCTGACCGAACGTTCCCGCAGCGACTGGAGTTCCATGGACGGGGTGGCGGCAGATCTCGTTGCCGCGAAGGAAAGCGGCAACAGGGAGGCACTGCTCCAGTCGCAAGGCCGCTTCGACAGCCTGCAGGCCTCGGTGCACGACAAGCTGGAAGCATTGAGCGTCCTGATCGAGCAGGACATCGAACGGGACTACCGGGATGCATCCCTGGGCCTGGAGAGGTCCGAGTGGGTGGCAGGCATCGCGGCGGGCATCTCGCTGTTGTTGATGGTCGGCGGCATCACGATCTTCTACGGCACGATTCTCAACAGCGTCAACCGGCTGATCGAAGGCGCCGGTCGCTTCTCTGAAGGTGACCGCGACCACAAGATAGAAATCGCCATACCCAGGGAGCTGCACCAGGTCGCCGAGGAGCTCAACAGGATGATCGGCATCATCCGCAAGTCCGAAGACCGGCTGGTCGAGATGGCGCGTCACGACAAGCTCACCGGCCTGCTGAACCGGGCGGCCTGGGACGAAGTCCTTGCGGAAGCGCTCCAGCGCCTGCACCGGCTGCACGAGAGCTTCGCGCTGGTGACCGCCGATATCGATCACTTCAAGAAGATCAACGATGCCTATGGCCATGACGCCGGCGATGAAGTCCTGCGCAGCGTCGCGGGCGTCATGACGGAATCGGTACGCCTGATCGACAAGGTATTCCGCACCGGCGGCGAGGAGTTCTCGATCCTGCTGCCCGCCACCGATGCGATCTCCGCCCGTGTGGCAGCGGAGCGGATTCGCCGGGCCGTGGAAAACCGGGTCCTCCATGCCGGCGGCAATACGCTCAGGATTACCATCAGCCTCGGCATCGCCGTGGCGACCAGGAACACCGACACAGCCAAGGCACTGAGCAAGCAGGCCGATATCGCGCTCTACAAGGCAAAGACCGCCGGCCGCAATACCGTCGTCATCTACGAGCGCGGCATCGAAAGTTGAACAAAGCCACAGTACCGGAATGGCGCTGGATCCGCCTCAATGCGCACGCGAACCTTGCTTGATTCTGCCGTCATGGACTGCTTCCACGGCGGGTTGCCCGCTCCGCGGTCATGAACGCGCGACGCGTGTCGCGCGTCATCGCTGCGTATTCCAGCATCTGCGCGGAGAGATCCTGCGGGTAGGAAATCTTCACATCGGTGATCGTGCCATCCGCTCCGGTCACCGCTTCAAGCCTTGGCTGCACGATGCCTGTGTACGAAGGCAACCGCAACGCATCGACGCGCCGGACCACCTCGTCGCGCAGCGCGGCATCGAAGTGGATGCCGTAGGTATCGAACAGCTGCTTCGCAGCGGCGCGATCGCCTTCTGACTTGATGCGCTGCACCTCGGCCAGCAGCCGGCCGACACCCGCGCGGAAGGCGCTGGCATCCACCATCACGTAAAAGGTCTTGCCGTCCCGCGCGCGTTTTTCGATCGCCTGCGTATTCGCCATCAGCCAGTTGACGATCATCTGGCGATTGCGCATGTGATCTTCCTCGAGCTGCGTGCCCTGCCGGACCCGCCGCAACTGGACCAGCACATTGCGCGCGTAACTCTCGTACTCGGCCAGTACGATGTCACCCTGGTCAGCGGCCGACATGAGTCCGAGCTCCACCATCTTCGGATCGGCGAGGAAATACAGCCCGACCAGATCCGCCCGGCCCTCTTCGAGGGCCGAGTAATACTCCCCGAGA
>JAATEY010000167.1 GCA_015655465.1 Gammaproteobacteria bacterium
CAGCCTGGCAAGCAGTTCCAATGGTGACCGCGGGAACCGGATCAGGCCGCGGCGATGGCGGCGCGGCGGCAGTCGGGCTTGGTCAGCAGCATCTGCACATCGCCCAGCTGCCGCTCGGCGAAGCCACCCTCGCAGTAGCAGAGATAGAACTCCCACAGGCGGTTGAAGCTCTCCGGATAGCCCAGTTCACGCACCTTTGCGAGATTGGCGAAGAACCGCTCGCGCCAGATGCGCAGCGTAGGCGCGTAATGCGGGCCGATGTCCTCCATGTTGAACAGCTTCATGTCGGTGGCGCGCGCCACCGACTCGTTGATGGCGTTTACCGATGGAATGAAGCTGCCGGGGAAGATGAAGCGCTGGATGTAGTCGACCGAGCGCAGCGCCCGGGCATAGTACTGGTCCTGCAGGGTGATGGCCTGCAGCAGCATCGCGCCAGTGGGCTTCAGCAATGACGAGCATTTGCGGAAATACGTGTCGAGATAGCGCGCGCCGACCGCTTCGATCATCTCGATCGAGACCAGTTTGTCGAACTGGCCCTTGAGGTCGCGGTAGTCCTCGAACAGCAGGGTGATGCGGTTGCTGAGGCCGCGCGCGGCAATCTTCTCCTTGGCGAAGTCATGCTGTTCGCGCGAGATGGTGGTGGTGGTGACGCGGCAGCCGTAACGTTCCGCCGCATGGATGGCGAGCCCGCCCCAGCCGGTGCCGACTTCCACCAGATGATCGGAACTGGTCAGCGCCAGCTTGCGGCACACGGCGTCGAACTTGGCGATGGATGCTTCCTGCAGCGTGGCTTCATCGTGCAGGAAAATGCCGCAGGAATAGGCCATGGTCTCGTCGAGCATGAGCTTGTACAGCTCGTTGCCCAGGTCGTAGTGCGCGGCGATGTTGCGCGCGCTGCCACGCTTGCTGTTGCGATTGGCCCAGTGCAGCAGCCGGCGCAGCAGGGCGCTGCCGCGCGCGACCAGGCCGGTCTCCATTTCCTGCATGACCTCGCGGTTCAGCACCATGATGCGCACCAGCGCGGTGAGATCGTCGCAGCGCCAGTGGCCGTGGATATACGACTCACCCGCCCCGACCGTGCCGCCAAAGGCGGCCATGGAATAGAACTCCGGATCACGCACCGTGATGGTCACCGCCAGGTCGCAGCGCGCGGTGCGCGCGCCGAAGCGCAGCGACTGGCCGCTGTCCTGCACGCGGACCTCGCCGTCGCGGATCAATGCGAGCCGCTGCAGCAGGGCCTTGCGCGCGCTGCGCGACAGCACCCCGCCACGACCGGCTGTCGCAGCGGCATCCGGCACGATGGTCGGTTTGGTGGTGGTATTCATTGCTCTTTATCCCCCGGTCCCCTGAAGGATGCGGGTGGGAGAGCCCCAATTTCAAGTACAGCGTGCGGTCAGCGGCGATTGACTGCCGTTACCGCAGTTTCTGCAGTGCCGCGATGCGTTCTTCGAGCGGCGGGTGACTCATGAACAGGCGCGCAAGGCCCGAGCCACCGCCACCCTTGATGCCGAAGGCGGCCAGCTGGGCGGGCAGCGGTTCGTTGGAGGCAGCCTTGAGGCGCTGGAGGGCGGCGACCATGTTGCCGGTGCCTGCAGCGCGCGCACCGCCCTGGTCGGCCCGGAACTCGCGATAGCGCGAGAACCACATGACGATCATGTTCGCCAGCATGCCCAGCACGACCTGCAGGACCATGACGGTGACAAAGTAGCCCATGCCCCGGCCGCGCTCGTTGCGAAATACCGCCTTGTCGATGATGTCGCCGATGACCCGCGACAGGAAGAACACGAAGGTATTCACCACGCCCTGGATCAGCGTGAGCGTGACCATGTCGCCATTGGCGACGTGGGCAACCTCGTGACCGAGGACGGCTTCGACTTCATTGCGCTGCATGTTGCGCAGCAGGCCGGTGCTGACGGCCACCAGCGCCGCATCGCGGCGGGCGCCGGTTGCGAAGGCATTGGGTTGCGGTGAATCGAAGATGCCGACTTCCGGCATGCCGATGCCAGCCTGCTGGGCCTGCGCACGCACGGTCTGCACCAGCCATGCTTCGGTGGCGTCAGCCGGCTGCGTGATCACCCGCACGCCCATGGAGCGCTTGGCCATCCACTTGGAGATGAGGAGCGAGATCAGTGCGCCGCCAAAGCCGAAGAACGCTGACACGATCAGCAACCCGGTCATGTTCTCGCCGCGGGCGTCCAGGTAACGGTCTATGCCCAGCAGGTGCGCCGCGACGGAGAGCACCAGCATGACCGCGAGGTTGGTCATGACAAACAGGAAAATACGCTTCATCGATGGCTCCAGGAGGATTGGTCCGGCCCCTTGTTTGTGGGGCCGGAAGCGCGGAAGTTCAACGCCCGGGAGGACTATTGCAGGGGTCAGTAACGGCCGCCGTCTTCCTCTTCGTCTTCCCAGTCTTCGTCCTCGTCCTCATCGTCGTCCCAGTCGTCGTCGTCCTCGTCTTCTTCGTCCTCTTCCACCTCGTCGTCATCCTCGTCTGCGGCCTCCTGGGCGGCCCAGCCCTCCGGCTCCGCGATGCGCTCGAGGTCCATCTCATGCCAGGCGTCGATATCCAGCTCCTCGATATCGCCGTCCAGATACTCGATTTCGACCAGTTCCGCGTCCTCGTCTACGGACAGCACGC
This sequence comes from Gammaproteobacteria bacterium, assembly GCA_015655465.1. Taxonomy (GTDB): domain Bacteria; phylum Pseudomonadota; class Gammaproteobacteria; order Steroidobacterales; family Steroidobacteraceae; genus ZC4RG30. Next base: position 2,642 of record JAATEY010000167.1, read on the forward strand.
GGAAGGTTTCGTCATCCTCCACGTTTTCGTACCACTGACCTTTGACGGGTTCGTAATCTCTGCTCACGGTCGCTCCCTGATCCAAAGCCTTGGCCATGATATTAGGTCCACCCATGACGGTGAGCAACGGCGGGTGGCTGCTATAGTCCGTAATCCATGCAAGCCCGCACCAGAGTCCGCAGCGCCGGCCTTTCCCGCCTTGTCGAGGCGCGTCGCGTCGTGGTCAAGGTGGGCTCTGCACTGCTGGTCGACCAGAAGACCGGGCGGCTCAACCGGGCGTGGCTGGAGGCGCTGGCGCAGGATCTGCGCCGCATGCGCAAACGCGGCCAGCAGATCATCCTGGTGTCGTCCGGGGCCATCGCGCTGGGTCGGCGGCAGCTGGGGCTGCAGGCGGGCTCCCTGCCGCTCGAACAGAAGCAGGCCGCGGCGGCCGTCGGCCAGATCCGTCTGGCGCATGCCTACAAGGAATTGCTGGAGGACGACAACACGGCTGTTGCGCAGGTGCTGCTCACGCTGCAGGACAGCGAGCAGCGGCGCCGCTATCTCAATGCCCGCGCCACGCTCAATGCCCTGCTGGCGCTGGGCGCCATTCCGGTTATCAACGAGAACGACACGGTGGCCACTGCGGAGATCCGCTATGGCGATAACGACCGGCTGGCTGCGCGCGTGGCGCAGATGGCCAGCGCCGATTGCCTGGTGCTGTTGTCGGACGTCGATGGCCTGTATTCGGCCGACCCGAATCTCGATTCCGCCGCGGAGTTTTTTCCGGAAGTGCGCGGCATTACCCCGCGCATCGAGGCGATGGCAGGTGGTTCCGCCTCGGATGTGGGCTCCGGTGGCATGGCCACCAAGATCGCCGCAGCGCGCATTGCGCTGGATGCGGGCTGTTACATGTGCATCGCTTCCGGCCATCCGCAGAATCCGCTGCGCAAGGTGGAGGCGGGCGCCCGCTGCACCTGGTTCATTCCGGCTGCGACGCCGGTGGCCGCGCGCAAGCAATGGATTGCGGGGGTGCTGAAGCCCGCGGGTGTGTTGGGCATCGACGCCGGGGCAGTCGGGGCGCTGCAGCGGGGCCGCAGCCTGCTGCCTGCCGGTGTGGTGGCGGTCAGCGGCACGTTCGAGCGCGGCGATGCGGTCGATGTGGCGGACACAGGCGGGCGCGTGATCGCGCGCGGGCTGTCGGCCTATTCCAGTGCCGACGTTCAGCGCATCATGGGCCGGCGCAGCACGGAGATCGAACAGCTGGTGGGTTTTCGTGGCCGGGATGAAGTCGTGCATCGGGATGATCTGGTGCTGCGCACCGGCATAGAGGAATCGGCAGGAGCGGGTGGATGAACAGCATGCAGGCAGTTGAAGGCAGCGCCGGCGACCTGGGCGCGATCATGAACGGACTCGGGCATGCGGCGGCGGCCAGCCGGGCAGCGCTGGCGCAGTCTTCCGGTGCGACGCGCAATGCGGCATTGCTGGCAGCGGCGCAGGCGATCCGTGCGAATGCCGCCACGATCATTGCGGCGAATGCCCGCGACATGGAAGCGGCCCGGGCGCGCGGCCTGAGCGTGGCCATGCTTGACCGCCTGCAGTTGAACGACAAACGCGTGGAATCGATGGCCGCCGGCATCGAGCAGATCGCGGCGCTCGACGATCCGATTGGTGGTGTGAGCGCGGAGTGGTCGCGGCCGAACGGCCTCACGATCCAGCGCGTGCGTGTGCCGCTGGGAGTGATCGGCATCATTTACGAGAGCCGTCCCAACGTGACCGCCGATGCGGGCGCGCTGTGCCTGAAGTCGGCCAATCCGGTGATCCTGCGCGGTGGCTCGGAAAGCCGGTTTTCCAGTGCTGCGATCCATGACTGCCTGGTGGCCGGGCTGCGCGCTGCCGGGTTGCCTGAAGCGGCGATCCAGCTGGTGCCCACCACCGATCGCGCCGCTGTGGGCATGATGCTGGCCGGGCTGGACCAGCAGATCAATGTCATCGTGCCGCGCGGCGGCCGCAGTCTGGTGGAGCGCGTGCAGAAGGAGGCGCGTGTCCCCGTGATCGGCCATCTGGAAGGGCTGTGCCATGTGTATGTCGATCGCGACGCCGATGCGGACATGGCGCGTTCGATCGTGGTGAATGCCAAGCTGCGCCGCACCGGGATCTGCGGCTCGGCGGAGACGTTGCTGGTGGACAGGGCCTGCGCGCCATCGATGCTGCCGATGCTGCTCAATGCGCTGGCCGACGGCGGTTGCGAGTTGCGCGGCGATGCGGCCACTCAGGCTGTCGACAAACGCGTGAAGGCAGCCACCGAGCAGGACTGGCGCACCGAGTATCTCGACGCGATCATCTCCGTGCGGGTGGTTGATGGCGTCGATGAGGCCATCCGTCATATCGCGACCTACGGTTCGGCGCATACGGATTCGATCGTCACCGCGAATGCGGCAACCGCGGAAAAATTCCTGCGCGAAGTGGACAGTGCCATCGTGTTGCACAATGCCTCGACGCAGTTCGCCGATGGCGGCGAGTTCGGCATGGGCGCGGAGATCGGTATTTCCACCGACCGGTTTCATGCGCGTGGGCCGGTGGGTGTCGAGCAGCTCACCAGCTACAAATACGTGGTGCGCGGCAGCGGACAGGTTCGCCCGGGTTGATTGTCCGCGATTCCATGCGTACATCATGAGGGACTGATACCCCGCCTGACGTTACTTCGCCTGTGCCGGTTCCGGCGGAAGATCCACCCACGCAAACGTCACCTCCGCGGTGGCGCCGTTCTTGTTCCTGAGCGTTTCACTGCTGAACCTGCTATTCCGCACGCCGAAACCGGGATCCAGCTGCTGCAGCTCCCGGATCGTGGCACGCGACGGCACGCGTTCTTCGCCTCTTGTGTTCACGCGCATGACACCGATGACCTCTCCCCTGGTATTCAGGGCGACTACCGGTGTCCCCGCATCGGAATTCCTGCGTGTGAAGGCATCCGGTACCAGCCGTTCGACGATGGTGAGTTCGACGGCCTTCCTGTCGGACTCCTGCTGGAAATCCTGGGCCGTGAAAGGTTTGGGCAATTGCGCCTGCCCCATGCTGGGGGCCGATTCGCCCTCGCGGCGCGGCCAGGCGTAGACGACAAGAAAGCGGCGCCGCTGGTCGTCCGGACGGGCGATGCCGTTTGCGTCCTCCAGTACTACGAAGGAGCCTTCCTCCACGGTCAGGTTTCCCATCGCACCGATCTGGTCGACATTGATCCCCAGCGTGCTGGCGATACGCTCCGCCGTCAGGCTGCTGAGACGCTCGGCCAGGCGTGAGACCCCTTCGGGGCCGCTGATGCCCTGGATGTCTGCGGCACGGACGCTCTGGCGATCACTGGCCCGTACGCGCTCCACCTTCTCACGATCGATATTTCCATCCCCGGTCAGCAGGATGGTCACCCTGTTCATGTCAACGTCACTCGACGGAAGAAACAGCTCGGGGTGCCGGGCGCGCATGAGCTGATCCACCTTCACGCTCGATCGGGTCGCGTCGTAGCCATCGGGAACGATGAGGAAGTTGAGCACAACGTTCGCGCGCAGCGAGCGGCCATCGGGCAACCGCGTGTGCCTTGCTCGCTGCCCGTTGGCCGGCGGATAGCCGTAGCCAGCGTCCTTGGGCAGCATTCGTTGCAGCTCGGCACTGACGGCGCGGAACTCCTCTGGCCGCGCCAATCGGGCGGCGCTGCTGATGACGCTGCCATTCGCCCGCATCACCATGACCACGAAGAACATGTCGTATTTGCCGTCGACCTCCGGCCCCTCGACGAGTTCCGGATGACGCTCCACTGCCTTTTGCAGCACCAGGTCCTCCGTGGGGGCGGGGTCGTTGTAAACAAGTGGAGGAAGCAGGGGTAAATCGCGGGACGGTGCGGCAGTGACTTTCTCCTGCGCTGGAGGATGAGAGGTCACTTCCGGCACCGCTGGTGCCCTGGCCACAGTTGCTGTTACCGGATCAGGCCCTGTCGCCGCGGGAATGGTCGCTGTGGCAGGCGGGGTTTTCGGCGGCGCGTTGCCGCCGCGATGCACCAGCAGCATTCCGGCCGCGGCGGCCATCGCCAGCAATGTGCCGACCACAACGAATCGCCTGCGCCTGCGGGCACGTGCATCGGAAAGCCGGGAAATCCCGGCACCGGACTGTTCGGAACTAGGCTGGTCTCCCACACGCGACATCACGGCGTCAGTGAGCTGAACTCCGGGGTCCTGAACAGTCAGGATTTCACGCAGCCGCAGTTCAATATCCATGGGAATCTCCTGCACACTGGGTGCGCAGCCACTGCAGCGAGCGGCGCAGATGGCTCTTGACGGTGTAGATCGGCATGTCCAGTACCTTCGCGATGTCGACCGGATCGAGATCCTCCTGGTAGCGCAGCACCATCACGGCGCGCGCATCAGGCTGCAGCTGGAGCAGCAGGTGATAAAGGCGCGATGCGGCCATCGGATCGGCTCCCGATTCGGGTGCATGGCCTTCGGGCGCGCTGGCCAGCGACTCCAGCGGCAGCTTGTGACCCTGCCTGTCGTGTTGCCGGAGGCGGTCGATCGAGCGGTGGTAAGTAGTGCGCAGCAGCCATCTTTCAAGATGACCGGGATCCGCGATCTGCCCGAGGGCCGCGTGAAGCTGCACGAATACATCCTGGGTCAGGTCCTCGGCGTCCGCGCGCTGGCCTGTAAGCCGGAGCGCAATGCTGAACACGCGCGCCTGGTACGTTGTCACCAGCTTCCGGAAGGCTTGCCGGTCATTGGCACATGCGAGTCGCAGCACAGCCATTGGATCGGGCTGCTGTATCTGCGATGGCGCCATGACTACGTTCGAAGGTTGTGTCTCCATATGTCGATATAACGCCCGGGGACCAGCAAGGGAGTGCAATCGGATGCCAGAATTCCAGATGCTCTCGCGACTTCCCTCAAGTTGGCGCGCGCGCTGACATTACGTCAGTCTGGACACCGGCAGTCAGTGGCTGGACCGGGCAGTAGCCATCCGGGCGCTGGGAGGATTGACCAGCCGCCGGAACGATTCCCGCGTGCACGTGTTGCTCGAAAAGATCAGTGCCAATGACCCGGACCCGGAAGTGCGCAAGATCGCCGCCGCATCATTGCAGGAAGAATCAATGGCTGTCTCCGCAGCCGGTGCAGAAGGGGCGATCGGTCAATGATCGTGGCCCGTGTGGTCGTGACCATGCGCGTGCTCTGCGCACCGCTCGCAGTTCACCCACCCCGAATCACCCGACACGTAGTGTTCCTTCTTCCAGATCGGCACCCGATGCTTCACTTCATCGATGATGTAGCGGCAGGCCTTGAAGGCCTCGTCACGGTGCGCGGCGGCAACACCAACCCATACGGCGATCTCGCGCAGTTGCAGATCGCCCAGGCGATGCACGCAGAGCGCCTGCGTGACGCCGAAGCGCTCGCAGGCTTCGGCGATGATGCGCTCACCCTCGCGCACGCCCAGCGCCTCGAAGGCTTCGTATTCCAGATGGGTGACCTGGTGACCGTCGTTGTGATCGCGGACCCAGCCCTCGAACGAGGTGAAGCCGCCGCAATGCGTGTCGACGAGTTCGGCGCGCAGCAGCGCGCCATCGATGGTCGTGTGCGAGAAGCGGAAGCTGCTCATCCGCCGGCCACCGGCGGGATGAACACCACGGTGTCGCCGGCCTTCAGCGGCTGCGA
>JAATEY010000080.1 GCA_015655465.1 Gammaproteobacteria bacterium
AAACCTGTGCAGGGTTCGCGTTCAATTTAACCGTTGCGTGAGCTATAGTTGGGATTATGTTCAGTAAGGACACGCGTTTCTGCGCCTAACTAGCTGAAAGGTAAGGGAGATCTGTGTTTCTATTTCCGCGTAAACACCGCCCGGTCCTCGGCCTCGATATTACGCCGTCGTCGATTAAGTTGATTGAACTGACCCTCTCCGGCGGTCAGTACACGGTCGATTCCTATGCCGCGGAGGCCACCCCGCAGAACTCCATGAACGAAAAGGCTATCGTCGATGCGGATGCCGTCGGCGAGGCGATTGCGCGCGCCGTGCGCCGCGCCGGCGTGCGTACCAAGGAAGTGGCGGTCGCGATCAGCGGCGACGCGGCGATCACCAAGGTGATCCAGATGCCGCGCACCCTGAACGATGGCGACCTGGAAGCCCAGGTCGAGATGCAGGCCGACCAGTACATCCCCTTTCCGATGGACGAAGTTGCCTACGATTATGAAGTGCTCGGCGCCTCGGAGAAAGATACCGAGTCGATGGATGTACTGCTGGTGGCGTCGCGCTCCGAGAATGTGGAACAGCGGCGCGCGGCAGTTACCGCTGCCGGCCTTACACCGCGCATTGTGGATGTCGAAGCCTTCGCGCTCGAGAATGCCTGCCGCCTGATGACGCACCAGATGCCCGATGGCGGCATCGACCGCTCGGTGGCGGTGGTGGATTTCGGCGCCAGCACCACCACATTCAGCGTGCTGCGCAATCTCAAGGTTGTGTACACGCGGGACTTCGCCTTCGGTGGCCAGCAGCTGACCGAAGAAATCATGCGCACCTACGGGCTGTCGCTCGAAGAAGCGGGTCGTTCCAAGAAGGAAGGCGGCCTGCCGGCGAATTACCAGACCGATGTGCTCGACCCTTTCATCGACGACATGACGCAGCAGATCAGCCGTTCGCTGCAGTTCTACCTGGCATCCGGTTCCGGCCGCGAACAGCCGGAAAAGATCCTGATCTGCGGTGGCTGCGCGAACATTTCCGGCGCCGCCGAAGTGGTGCAGAGCCGCATCGGCATTGAAGCCGAGCGAGGCGACCCGCTCGGACAGATGAAGATTTCCTCGCGTGCGCGTGCGCAGGCGGTGCAGCGTGATGCCACCGCCCTGCTTACTGCCTGTGGCCTGGCCCTGCGGAGTTTCGACTGATGCCACGTATCAACCTACTCCCCTGGCGCGAGCAGCAACGCACCGAGCGCAAGAAGGCCTTCGGTGTCGGCATGCTGGCCGCAGGTCTGGCTGCAGCGGCTGTGGCCTTTGCAGGCTGGCTGATGTTCAACGAGATGATCGAAGCCCAGCAGGCGCGCAACACCAGGTTGCGCGACGAAATCAAGGTGCTGGACAAGCAGATCGAGGAGATCAACAGCCTCGAACAGCAGAAACAGCAGTTCATCGCCCGCATGCAGATCATCGAGAAGCTGCAGCGCTCACGGCCCGAGATCGTGCATGTGTTCGACACCTTCGTGAAGACGATTCCCGATGGCACCTACCTGACTGCGATCACGCAGATCGACCAGCGTTTCAAGATCCAGGGCGTTGCGCAGTCCCCGACCCGCGTGTCCACGTTCATGCGCGCCCTGGACGCTTCCGAGTGGCTGCAGGAGCCGGAAGTCGAGGTGGTCGAGACCAAGAAGGGCAACACCGTCGGCAGCGAATTCACGCTGTACACCAGGCAGAAGGCTTCCGCTGTCGATGAACCCGAAGCAGGCAAGGGCGCCGAAACAGGCACAGACAAGCGGAAGAAGTCATGAAGCTCGACGAACTGCGTCAACTCGATCCACGTGATCCCGGTCGCTGGCCGCTGCCTGTAAGGCTGGGTGTCATCGGGCTGTTCTTTCTGCTGGCCGGCGGCTTGATGCTCTATTTCGTCGTCTGGAGTGCCAAGAAGGAGGATCTGGCGCGATTCGAAACCGAAGAGCAGTCGCTGCGCGACGAGTTCCGCACCAAGCACACAAAGGCCGTGAATCTCGATCTCTACAAGCAGCAGCTGGGGGACATCCAGAAGTCCTTCGGCGCAATGCTGCGGCAGTTGCCGGGCAAGACCGAGGTTCCCAACCTGCTCGTCGATATCTCGCAGACCGGCAGTGCGGCAGGCCTGCAGCAGGAGCTGTTCCAGCCAATGCCTGCGGAGAGTCGCGATTTCTACGCGCAGGTTCCCATCAAGATCCGCCTCAGCGGCACCTATCACCAGCTTGGCGAGTTCGTCAGCGGTATCGCCAAATTGCCGCGCATCGTCACCCTGCACGATGTTGCCATCAAGGCGATTGACAAGGCCGGTGCTTTCGACCAGTTGCAGATGGACGTTACCGCCAAGACCTATCGCTATCTTGACGACGCGGAGCTCGCAACCGTCGAGGCTCAGCGCAAGGCCAAACAGACGGCCACGCGCGGGTCCAGCTCCTCATGATCAAACGAATATTGCCTTGGTTGCTGGCTGCGGCAATGTTCGCGGGCTGTTCCTCCAGGGATGCCGACCTGAAGCGCTTCATTGCGCAGACAAAGCAGGAACCACCTGGTGGTGCGGCGCCGCTGCCGGAAGTAAAGCCCTACGAGCCCTTTGACTACACCGCACAGGCCATGCGGTCGCCATTCATGCCGGGTAGCTCGGGTGAATCTGCGCAAGGCGTGCGGCCCAACAGCAAGCGCAATCGCGAGTTTCTGGAGCAGTTCGCACTCGACACACTGCAGATGGTGGGCACGTTCACCGTCAATGGCCAGACCTATGGCCTGGTGAAAACCCGCGATGGGCCGGTGCAGCGTGTTCTGCCTGGCAATTACCTGGGGCAGAGCGAAGGGCGTATCACCCGGATTGAACCTTCGAAGATCAGTATTTCCGAGATCGTTCCGGACGGGCTCGGCGGCTTTATGGAGCGCTCCGCCGCGCTCGCATTGAACGAATGACGCGGGAGATTATGCGCATGAACCGTTTTATCGCCATCCCAACGACGCTGCGAGCTGCGCTGCTGGCAGCGCTTGGTGTGCTTGCCGTTCACGGCGCCATGGCGGCCGAATCCCCTGCCAACAAGCTGCAGTCCGTCGAAGTGCAGGCGCTGTCAGGCCAGGGCCTGCAGATCGTGCTGACCACCAGCGGGCCGGCACCCGACCCCGTATCGTTCACGATCGACAACCCGGCGCGCATCTCGTTTGATCTGGCGAATACGGGGCTTGCCCTGACCCAGCGGCGCATCGATGTACGCAAGTCAGGTCTCGACAGCATCGTGGCCGCGGAAGGCAATGGCCGGTCGCGCCTGGTGCTGAACATGGACCAGCTGCAGCCCTACCAGACCCGCGTCGACGGCAATCGCATCATTGTCACGCTGGGTTCCGTGGCGGCTGCTGCGGCTCCTGCTGCCGCCGTTGCGGCGACGCCGGCGCGTTCGGCTGCGACCGGACGCACGGCTGGCCGCAGCATCCCGAAGATCGATTTCCGTCGCAGCAGTGATGGCTCGGCGACCGGTCGGCTGATCGTCAATCTCACCGATCCGCGCACGCCCATCAACCTGCGCCAGCAGGGCAATCGCATCCTGGTCGATTTCGTGGGCGCTGAGCTGGCACCGGAATACCAGCGCAGCTACGACGTGACGGATTTCGCCACACCAGTGACCGGCTTTGACGCCATTCGTACCGCCACCGGCACCCAGCTGACCATCTCCGCGATGGGAGATTTCGAGCAGCTGGCGTACCAGTCTGACGACCAGTACGTCATCGAGGTCCAGCCGCGCCGCCTGGCTCAGGCGAGGGTGGAGGAGAAGCCCGTGTACACCGGCGAGCGCATGAGCGCCAACTTCCAGGACATCCCCACCCGTACGCTGTTGCAGCTGATCGCGGATACCAGCGGCAAGAACATCATCGTCAGCGATTCGGTTACGGGCAACGTGACCTTGACCCTTACCAGTGTGCCCTGGGATCACGCGCTCGACATAGTTCTGCAGAACAAGGGTCTCGACAAGCGCGTGGTGGACAACGTGATCATGATTGGTCCGACCGCAGAGCTTGCCCAGCGCGACAAGGCGGTGGCGGAAGCCAGGCGGGACCTCCAGGATCTCGCGCCGCTGCGCACCGAGTACCTGCAGGTGAATTACGCCAAGGCAGCGGATATCGCTGCCCTGATCCAGTCCCAGGGTGGGGCCGGCGGCAGCGGCAGCGGCAGCGGCGGCGGCAAGTCGGTGCTGTCGACGCGCGGCAGCGTGACCATCGACCCGCGCACCAACATGCTGCTGATCACGGATACCGCGGACAGCATTGCGAATATTCGCCAGCTGGTGTCGAACCTCGATATCCCGGTTCGCCAGGTGGAGATCGAAGCGCGCATCGTGGTGGTGAGCGAAGACTTCTCGCGTGACCTCGGCGTGCGGTTCGGATTCACGGGCACGGAATCCAACGGTGCGAACGGATTGTTCGCCGTCAGTGGCTCGGGCGCCGCGACCGACACCATCGGTGCCTCGGCGTTGACCAACCTGGCGACGTCGGGCAGTCCCTACCCGGTGTCCGTACCCACTGGCGGCGACGCGCCGAGCCGTTACAACGTGAACCTGCCCGCGGCCAACCCGGCCGGCATTCTTTCGACGATGATCCTGGGATCGGACTATATCGTCGACCTGGAATTGTCTGCAGCGCAGGCTGAAGGCAAGGGCGAAGTGATTTCGTCGCCGAAAATCACGGCCACCAACCAGCAGGAAGCCTCGATCGAGCAGGGCACCGAGATTCCCTATCAGGAAGCCGCCTCCAGCGGCGCTGCGACCATCCAGTTCAAGAAGGCGGTGCTGTCGCTGACCGTTACACCGCAGATCAATCCCGACAACTCGCTGATACTCAAGATCGCCGTCAAGAAGGATCGTGTCGGCCAGACCATCGTGACGACTGGCGGCGTGAACGTGCCGTCGATCGATACCAGCAAGCTCAACACCGAGATTGTCATGCGTGACGGCGAAACGGCCGTGCTCGGCGGCATTCTGGAAACCGAGCATCGCACGAACGAGAAGAAGGTGCCGTTGCTGGGAGACATCCCGGTGCTGGGTTACCTGTTCAAGTCCACCGGGCGCGTCAGCAACAAGGATGAACTGCTCATCTTCGTGACGCCCAGGATCAAGCGCGAAGGCGTGCGGACCAACTAATGCCCCATTCCATGCAACGGACTACGAACATGCGCAAGCACGGATTGATTTCAGCCCTGTTGGCTCTGGCGCTCACTGCCTGCGGTGGCGGGGAAAACGCGTTCCAGGGTGGGTCGGGCGGTGGCGGCACTGGTGGTAGCGGAGGTACTACGCGAACTCCTGCGGCGCTGACCCTTACCTCCAGCATCGCGTCGATTCCGGCTGACGGTTCAGCCAGCGCGGATATCAAGGCTCTGGTGCTCGACGGAAGCAATGTCGTAATAGGCAGTGTGCCGGTTACCCTCTCGACTTCTTCGGGCGCATTGAGTGTCGGTACAACGGCTACGGGCGCGGATGGCGTGGCCACCGCACAGCTGACGACCGGTGGTGATGGCACGCCACGCAACATTACTGTGACCGCCCAGGCGGGCGGCTTCACCTCGACTGTAGTCGTCGCCGTAGGCGCAACGTCCTCGTCAACGACTCCGGCTTCATTGACCCTGACGGCCAGTGCGGCCTCGATTCCCGCGGATGGCTCTGTCACTGCGGCGATCCAGGCCCTGGTGCTCGACAGCAACAACATTGTGGTGGCGGGTGTGCCGGTGACACTCACGGCCTCGTCCGGCGCATTGAGTGCCGGGTCGACCACTACGGGTCCGAATGGCGTGGCTTTGGCCAACCTGACTACCGGTGGCAACAGCACGCCACGCAATATCACGGTTACGGCCCGCGCGGGTACGTTTACATCGACAGTGACGGTTTCCGTGGGTGGGGCGGCTTCTTCCAATCCGGTCAACGCGCTTACGATGACGGCCAGTTCCGCGACGATACCGTCCAACGGCTCCGCCACGGCCACCGTCACGGCCATCGCGCGGGATGCGAGCAACCTGTTGATGGCAGGTGTGCCGGTTTCCTTTACTTCCGATTCAGGCGGTCTCGTGGTTACCCAGGGTGTCACCGACATCAATGGTCGGGCCATGGCCACGCTGAGTACGGCAGGCGACAGTTCGTCGCGCAACATCACCGTTACCGCCAGCGCCGGCGGGCGCACGGCTACGTCCGTGGTGGCGGTAGCGCCGACTTCTTCTTCCAACGCGGCGGCCTCGCTGGTAGTGACGTCGAGTGTTGCCTCAATTCCCGCGAACGGTTCAGTCAACGCAGATATTCAGGCGCTGGTACGCGACACCAATAACGTGGTCGTCGGGGGGGTGCCGGTTACCTTTACCGCCAGTTCCGGCGCGCTGAGCACGGGCTCAACCAATACTGGCGCCAACGGCGTGGCGTTGGCTACCCTCACAACCGGTGGAAACAGCACGCCACGGAACATCGTGGTAACGGCTCACGCGGGCTCATTCACGTCGACGGTGACTGTTGCAGTGGGCGGTGCGTCGTCTTCGGCTCCCGTGGCTGCGCTCACCATGATGACAAGCGCGACAACCATCCCCTCGGATGGTTCGGTGGACGCCACCATCGTTGCCATTGCACGGGACAGCAACAACTTGCTGATGTCCGGTGTGCCGGTGTCCTTCCTCGCCAATTCCGGCGGCCTGGAGGTTACGCAGGGTGTTACCGGCAGCAACGGCCAGGCCATCGCAAAGTTGAGTACGGCGGGCGACGGTACTCCACGCACCATCACCGTAACGGCGAACGCCGGTGGCCTCACGAGCAATGTTGCCGTGGCTGTTGCCCCGACTTCGTCCAGCAATACAGTCAGGATAGGAAGTGGATCGGGCGGTTCGTTCGTGCCGAACACGCTGGGTGTTGCGGTGCCTTCGCTCTCTGCGGGAGGCAGTACCAGCATAGTCGTCTCGATCGTGCGTCAGGATGGCACGCTCTACACGTCGCCGGTGACGCTCAACTTCAATTCACCATGCGTGGCTGCCGGGACAGCAGCGATCCAGCCTCAGGCTTCCACGACCACCACAACGGGTCAGGCGACAGTCACGTATGCCGCACTCGGCTGCTCTGGCCCCGATGTGATTACCGCCACGACGAATATCGGTTCGCAGAACCTGTCGGCGAGCGGCACGGTTACCGTGGCGCCTGCCACCATCGGGTCGATCATCTTTGTCTCGGCTACGCCCACCAACATTGCGCTGAAGGGAACCGGCGAGACGGGACGCCCCGAGACCAGCACGGTCGTATTCCGGGTGCAGAACTCCTCCAGTGGTCCGGTGGCGAATGCCCAGGTGGCATTCTCGCTCAGCACCACCGTTGGTGGAATCGTGCTGACATCCCCGACGGCGACGAGTGACTCGCAGGGCAATGTTCAGGCAATCGTGAATGCCGGTACGGTAGCGACGCCAGTTACCGTATCTGCGACCGTTGTGGGATCATCGGGGATCGCCACCCAGTCCACGCAGCTGACCATTTCGACGGGTATTCCCACTGCAGGCAGCTTCTCGCTGGCCGCGTCATGCAACAACATCGAGGGCCTGGACTACGACGGCACCATTGCTTCGATAACCGCGCGACTGGCGGACCGGTTCAGTAATCCGGCTCCGAACGGCACCGCAGTCTCGTTCCAGGCTGAAGGCGGATCGATACTGCCGCAGTGCACGACTACGACCAACGCCAACGAAGGCGGCGTGTGCTCGGTTGACTTCCGCAGCTCCAATCCGCGCCCTGCCGACGGGCGGATTTCACTGCTTGCAACGGCCATCGGTGAGGAGTCGTTCGTTGACGCCAACGGCAACGGCGTTTTTGACACGGCCGCTGACACTTTCGGCGCATCCCATGACCTGGGTGAGCCGTGGCTTGATTTGAACGAGAGCGGTACCTACAACCTGGGCGAACCGTTCTACGACTTCTACAACAATGGCAGCGGTGAGTTGGGTATCCGCAATGGGCCAGACGGGCTGTTCAATGGCACGCTGTGCAGCGCAGGCGCCAAGTGCCCAACCGACCCGCTGAAGAGGTCCGCGGGCATCGGAGCACGCCAGGTGATTATCCTGTCGGGCAGCAATCCGGTTGTGTCGCTGGCAAGCGCATGGCCTGCCAGCTCACCATTGGGCAGTCGCACGATGGTGCAGAACAGCGCACTCACGATTGATCTCTGGATTCGTGACGTCAACGGGAACCCCATGCCTGGCAACACGAATGTGGCGGGAGCAGCCAGCGGTGCAGGATTGGCTGTGGCCACTCCCGATACCAGCAAGGTGCCTTGTTCGGTTTTGGCAGCGAATCAGCTGGCCGGCGGCATTACGCGCTTCCAGTTTGTCGTAACTTCCGGAGCGACCGCTGGCACCGGAAGTTTCACCGTCACCGTGACAACCCCGAAAGGCAACGCCACATCCTTCACGATCACTATCACGGTTACCTGATACCTGGCGGAAGCGGATAGGTGCTGCGGCCGCCTTCGGGCGGCCGTATGCTTTGTGGCCCATGCTCGGCAAACGCAACATCTACCTGATCGGCCCGATGGGGACGGGCAAAACGGCCGTGGGCAAGCAGCTCAGTCGGCTGCTGGGCGTACCATTCATCGACAGTGACGCCGAGATCGAACGGGTCGCTGGCGTCGATATCCCCTACATCTTCGAGCAGGAGGGCGAGGCCGGCTTCAGGCTGCGGGAGCGTGAGGCAATTGCCGCCCTGACCCGGCGCGAGCCCATCGTGCTTGCCACCGGCGGTGGCGCCATCCTGGCGCCCGAGAATCGCAAGCTGCTGCATGACACGGGCACGGTGTTGTTCCTGCAGACCTCGCTGGCGCAGCAGCTGCAGCGCGTGGGCAGGGGTCGCGGCCGGCCGATGCTCAAAGGTGTGGACCTGCCCCAGCGACTGGCAGAGTTGCGTGCGATGCGCGAACCACTATATGCCGGGATTGCCGACATCACGCTCACCACCGACAACCGTCGCGTGGCCAGGGTGGCCGAACTCGCGTTGCGTGAGCTGGGTCTGGAGCGCACAGGCTGAGCCGTTTGCCTGCCTGCGCTTTATACTGGCCCGCGTGCTGACACTCCATGTTTCCCTCGCTGAACGTTCCTATCCGATCCTGATCGGCGACGACCTGCTGGCCGATGCCCCGCTGCTGGGCCGGCATCTGTCCGCGCGTGACCTGCTGCTGGTCAGCAATACCACCGTCGCGCCGCTCTATGCCGAGCGCGTGCGCAACGCCTTGAGCGACCGGCGCATCGTCGACGTGCGCCTGCCGGATGGCGAGCAGTACAAGACCATGGAATACCTGGCGCGCGTGCTGGATGTGCTGGTGGCCAACCGCTTTGGCCGCGACTGCGTGGTGCTGGCATTGGGCGGCGGCGTGGTCGGCGATCTTGCCGGATTCTCTGCTGCCTGCTACCAGCGCGGCGTGGCCTTCGCCCAGATGCCCACCACTCTGCTCGCCCAGGTGGACTCTTCAGTTGGCGGCAAGACCGGCGTGAACCACCCGGGCGGCAAGAACATGATCGGGGCTTTCCATCAGCCCAGTGCCGTATTCGCCGATATCTCCACCCTGCGCACCCTGCCATTGCGGGAACTGCGCGCCGGCCTTGCCGAAGTGGTGAAGTACGGACTGATCTTCGATCTGGCCTTTCTGGACTGGATCGACAAGAACGTTGACGCGCTGCTGGCACTGGATCCAGCGGCACTTGCCCATGCCATCCATCGCTCCTGCGAGCTGAAAGCGGATGTGGTGCGGCGCGACGAGCGCGAAACTGGCGACCGTGCGCTGCTGAATCTGGGCCACACCTTCGGGCATGCCATCGAGACGGCCACCGGCTACACCGAGTGGCTGCACGGCGAAGCCGTGGCCGCCGGCATGGTGATTGCCGCCGACATGTCGGCGCGGCTCGGCATGCTGCCTGCTTCCGATGTGCAGCGGGTCAAGGATCTGCTGCAGCGCATCGGCCTGCCGGTGGAGGCGCCGCGCTTCGGTGCGCAGCGCGCCCTCGACTGCATGCGTGTCGACAAGAAGGTGAAGTCCGGGCGCATCCGCCTGGTGTTGCTCGAGCAGCTCGGCGCCGCGCGCTTTACCGCGGACTACGCCGACGACGCATTGACCAGCACGCTGGCAACGCACTTCGGATAATGAGCATGCTCGCCCGGTACGCCGCGCACGATGAAGCAACTCGCGGGCGCAGATATCCGGAAGCAGCCCCGCAGTACCGCAGCGAGTACCAGCGCGATCGCGATCGCATCGTGCACGCCAGCGCCTTCCGCCGCCTGGTCTACAAGACGCAGGTGTTCGTCAATCACGAAGGCGACATGTATCGCACGCGGCTTACTCACTCCATGGAGGTGGCGCAGATCGGCCGTTCCATCGCGCTCGCCCTGAACCTGAACGAGGCGCTGACCGAAGCCATCTGCCTGGCCCACGACCTCGGACACACACCGTTCGGCCACGCCGGGCAGGATGCGCTGAACGAATGCATGCGCGAGTACGGCGGGTTCGAACACAACATGCAGTCACTGCGTGTGGTGGACGAACTCGAGGAGCGCTACGCGGAATTCCCCGGCCTGAACCTTACCTTCGAGTGCCGCGAGGGCATCCTCAAGCACTGTTCCCTGGCGAATGCGCGAACGCTGGGGGACATCGGTGAGCGGTTCATCAAGCGGCAGCAGCCCGGTCTGGAGGCGCAGCTCGCCAACCTTGCCGACGAGATCGCCTACAACAATCATGATGTCGATGACGGCCTGCGCGCCGGACTCATCGACATGCAGGAACTGCGCGAGGTAAGGATATTCGCCCGGCAGTTGCAGGCAGTGGAGCAGCGGTATCCGGGCGTTTCCGGGCGCAGGCAGGTGAATGAAGTCGTGCGCCGGATGATCAATGGCATCGTGGTCGATGTGATCGAGTCCAGCGCCGCACGAATTGCCGCTGCGGCCCCGGAATCCATCGATGCCGTTCGCGCGCACGGCAGCGCATTGGTCGAGATGAGCGAGGCCGTGCACCGCGAACACCTGGAGCTCAAGCAATTCCTGCGTGAGAAGCTGTATCGTCACTACCGCGTGCAGCGCATGACCCGCAAGGCGCGCACAGTGGTCAGTGGCCTGTTCTCCGCCTTCATCGACGACGTGCTGCTCATGCCCGATGAACATCGTGAAATCGCGCGCCGCTTCGAAGCCGAACTGGGCCTTGCCGGCCGCGCCCGCGCCGTTGCCGACTACGTCGCCGGGATGACCGATCGCTATGCAATCAGCGAGCACGACCGCATTTTCGTGCCCGCACACAGGAGTTAAAGATGAGACTTCGTGAGGCTGCCAGAGCCCAGCTCATATTCTCGTTCCGCAAGATCCTGAAGCCGATGATCAGGATCCTGCTGCGCGCCGGAATCCCCTACCTCGAGTTCCGCGAAGTGCTGAAGGGCGCGTATGTGGAAGCCGCCGT
>JAATEY010000109.1 GCA_015655465.1 Gammaproteobacteria bacterium
CTCGGCGGCCAGCCCTGCGTCCTGAATCAGGGATCCTCAGGAGTTGTATTGCAACGCTGCCGCGATAGCCATACCCGGCTGGCAACTGGCGAAGCGATCCCGCAGCTCCTGGTAGACATCCGGGCGACTCGCCCCCACAGCTACCCATTCCAGCACCAGTTTGTCCAGAGCGTCCACATCGGAGCCGCTTCCCCTGCCCATCCTTTCCATCAGGCGTTTCAACTGGTAATCCTTGCGCAACGCCTGGTCGGACTGTGGCGTCGGCATCCCGGTGAGTATTTCGGCGCGGATGCACAGGGTCCTGAGTGCCGCTTCATTCGCGGCAATGTCGTCCACGCTGGCTCTCGCGAGCGCGGCGTTGATCGCCTGCAATCCCCCTTTTGGCCATCGCGGCACAGTGGCGATGTACTGCTCCGCCGCCTGCTTGAGAGCATCGGGCTCGCCGGTGTCTTTGCTTTCCGTCACGGCGAGCCGGTAGGCGCGTACCTCATTGGCGGCCTCGAACAGGTCGCGCCAGCTGCGCTTCTCGTTCTGCGCACGCTCGCGCGCAATGCTGCTTTCGCATTCATCGAGCGCCCGTTCCATGCGTCTTTGCAGATCGCGGGCGTGGCTGTTGGGTAACTCTCCCAATGCGCCGAATGCTTCCTGCAGTCTTGGCAGTTCCTTGACGCCCTCGGTCAGCTCCTGGCCGGCCAGGGTAGCGATCCGTTCGACGTCCTCGCACAGCGCAATCGCCTTCGCCTTGTTCCCTTCGAGGCTCGCGCTGTACTGCACGTGTTCCTGCTGACGCTTCTGGAACACCGCATCGCAATGCTGCCTGAACTCCTGCCACAGTCTCTCGTTCTCCTCGCGGGGAACGAGGCCGGCGGCTTTCCACCGCTGCTGCAGGTGCTTCACTTCTTCGATCGCCTTGCGGCTGTCCTCGCCGGCCAGCGCCTGTTGTGCTCGCGCAATGAGTGATTGCTTGTCCGCGATGTTCTTCGCGTATTCGCCGCGGAGGCGCTCCTGCAGGCGCTGCACGATGACATCGAAATCGTCCTGGGCGGCCCTGCCTGCTGCGCGATCGACCGGCGAATGACTGCGCCATTCCTGCCGCGAATCCCGCAACGCCGTCGCTACCAGTGGCCAGTCCGCGTGCTCCCAGTCATGTCCGGCCTCGAATGCGCCGAGTCTCGCAACCAGAGCCAGTCGCCGTTCGAGATTCTCCTGGCGTTGCCGGGCCAGTGCCTCAAAATGTTCCCGACACGGTTGATAGGCGGTCTGTGCGGCCTGATGAAACTGCTGCCAGTCGGCCTCGGTATCTGCGGCAACTCCCTTGCTGATGGTCTTCCAGTCATCCTGCAATCGCCTGATTTCGGCCGCAAGATCGTCCGGGGCATCCTTCGAGCCCACCAGTGCTTTCATCGCTTCGATCAGCTGCGTTCGTTTGGGCGCCGCGGCGTAGTCCTTCCAGTCCTTGAGTTCGTTGAGTCGGGAGTCGAGCTGTTGCAGCTGACTGGCCAGGTGCGCGGGCAGCGGGGGAGAGCTCTGCACCTTCTCTTCTATCGCGCGTCGCAGCCCTGCGGCTCTTGCCGTGCTGCCATCTCTGAGCGCCGCGCCGGCCTTGCGCATCAGGCTGCTCAGCTGTCCGATTGCGTGGGCCTGGGCCGCCTGGTGTTCCGCTCGCGCTTCTTCTTCGGACTCGCGCTGCGCCGCTTCGGCCGCGGCGGCGAGTGCCTCGGCTTCCTGCTGCTGGGCACGTTCCTGTTCGGCTTGCGCCGCAGCGTGGGCGGCCGCGGCTGCTTGAGCCGCCTGGGTGGACACTTTGTCGAGATGCTGCGCGATTACCTCGCGTCCGCGGGCGATGGCCTGCTGCGCGCGCGCAATAGTCGTGTCACTCGCCTGGGGCTCCAGCGTTTTCCAGTCTGCCGCGAAGTGATCGAGTGTCGGCGTGAAAAGCTCATCATAGTGCCGCTTGCAGTGCCGCTCGAGCGACGCACAACGGGCTTCGATCGCCTCCTCCATCTGACGAGTCTTGCGCTCCTGCGCGAGCAGGGCATCGCACTTCTGTCGCAGAATCCTGTAAACGCTCTTGTCCTTGCCACCCCGGGTATCCCTCGCAAGCCGTCTGAGCAGATCCGGCTCCTCGACAGCCTGTGCCGCGAGCTGCCGGACCCTGGTGGATGAACCCTCGATGACGAGCCTGGCAACCGATGCAAAATCGTGAGCATCGAGCGCGCTCTTGAGGACTTGCTCGTCATCTGGCCTGGCGGGCTCTTCAAGGGACTGGATATGCTCGGTGTCTGCGGGAAGGGTATAGCTCTGCACCTCATCCTTCCGGGATGCGGTTTTTCCGAACAATCGCGTGAGCAAAGACATCGGTCGTTCTCATCGTAAAGGGAGGGTGGTTTATCTCGCAGACCCGTTCCTGGAGGCGTCGGCGCAACGATTTCCGCGTGCGCATCCTGCCCCGATGCCCTATATCGCAAAGCGGCAGGTCAGTCGAGGGTCGGATTGGATGATACAGCACGTTCCGCGGTCGCGACGGGTTGGCACTGCGTGCACCGCGTGCCCGCATGATGCAGGCATGGGCCGGTCATCTGGACGTCTTGCGACGCAATGCCATCATCTGAGGGTAATGGTAGATCGCACTTTGCGGAGGAGGGTGCAACGCGGCAGCGACCATCGCATCGGCAATCTCTGTCGTCCGTATGGAGCGAAACTTCGCCGGCGTCACTGCCGAAAAAAACGGCAGAACAACCGACAGCAACCATGGCCTATGCCGGGAGCCGATGATCATGGCGGGACGAAAGATGCTCACCGCGGCTGGACCGTCACGCGTGACAGCCGCTTCAGCTTCACCCTTGACGCGGGAATAGCGGGACATTCCTGCAGCGCCGGAACCTGTGGTCCTGGCATTGATGTCGGCCCCTGCCGCCGACATCAATGCCAGGTGCTGAACTTTTCCTGATGCCTTCAGGCCCCGGGCAAATGCAGCATTGAGTTCGACATCGACGGCACGGTGCGCTTCCAGGGAGAGTTTCGCAGTACCAGCCCCGACACCCAGAACACTGAACCCAATCACCTCACCGGCAAGTTCACGCAGGGCGTCGACAACGGCTTGAAACAGTTTCTCTGGTTCCATTGATGGCACCAGCCGTTCTTCCACTTGCGCGCTCATTTGCAGATCGAGCGGTCGCCGCGTCATGACGAGAATCCGGGCGAAACCGCCACTGCGCACGACTTCGGCGAGCAGGGCCTGCCCAACTGAGCCTGAAGCTCCCAGGATGACCGCGGTTCTACTTGCCATGTGGCTGTTCCCCTATCCAGTTCAGAAGGCCAGCCGCGCGATGGCGAGTTCGATCGGCTGGCCGCGCGTATTGCGCAGGGTCTGCACCAGCCAGGGTCCCGGCACGCCGTTGCCAAGCGCGCGAGCAAGCTGCGGCGCGAGATCCGCCAGGCGCTGCCCGGGTGCGAGCTCACCACTCTGCAGCACTTCGCCAGCAGCGTTCAGCACCAGCCAGACCGAATGCGACGCATCACTCTGGTATTGCGCGGGAAAGTACTGGCGCAACAGCGCCGTGCTGTCCAGGGCCCGTGGTGTTCCGGCCCCGGCACCTCCGGCGGGCGCCGCCGACGCAACTTCAGCGCGCTCGTTGTTCGGCGTCTGGATGCGCGCGCCAGTGACAAGGACTTCCGAAAGCTCCTCATCGGCCGTGTTGCGGGCAAGCTGCGGTGGCTTCGACTCAACCATGGGCGGTGGTGACGGTGGGGATATCGCGGCAGGCGGCGCAGGAAAGGGTTGCGGTGGTGGTGGCTCGTTCACCACAACTGTATCGGTGTGCACGGAATCCGCGGCGCGCTGCTCAACCGCAGCACGCGCCGGTTCCGGAGCGCTCTCCGGCAATGGAGCGCGCTCTGCTTTCGTGGCGCTTTCCAGAGCCTGCGTCACAGGCGCACTGGCCACCACCGGCGCATCGCCCGGCATGCGGTAACCCGTCTGCTGCCACAGCAGCACGCCGATGCCGAGCACGGCGATGCCGGCCACCGCGCGCAGCCAGTAGCGCGATGCGTTTGCCGCCGGCGCATTCCGCCGTGCAGCCGCCGCGGCCTCGGCCAGGATGGCGACGCGTGTAGCCGCACTCGGCCGATCCGCATCGTTCGCGCTGGCGCGACGGTATGCATCAATCAACGCGTCGTCGTGCTGTTTGTGACTCATGGTGCGTAGTCCCGCAGCAGGGCCTTGAGCTTGTAACGCGCGTAGCGCAGCCGGCTCTTGGCGGTTTCAAACGTAGTGCCGGTGACGCGGGCAATGTCTTCCACGCTCAGGTCACCCTCGGCCTGCAGCACGAAAGCCTCGCGCTGTTCCGGCGGCAGGCGGTTCAGCGCGGCGAGAATAGCCTGCCCCTGATCCATGCGTTCGCTCGCGGCCAGCGGCGATGGGCTGGCCTCATCCGCCAGGCGCGCCGCAAGCGGTTCTTCATCACCGGTGCCGGTTGCATCCAGGCTTTCGGTGGGTCGCGACGCTCGATGCCGGTCGATGACGCGATGGCGCGCGATGGTGTACAGCCAGGGCGCGAAGCGTCCGTCCGGATGAAAGCGCGCGGCCTCGCGCGTCACTGCAAACCAGGTCTCCTGCATCAGTTCTTCGGCCGTCGCGCGGTCGCGGCACTGGCGCAACAGGTAGCGCCACAGCGGCAATTCATGGCGTTCGTACAGCACTTCAAATGCGGCGACATCGCCCGCAGCATGGCGGGCGATCAGCGCTTCGTCGGTGGGTGCCGCGGAGGACATCCGCGGCATTATCTCCCAGGTGCCGTCGGGCATCAGGGATCCGGCACGTAACCCGGGCGCGGTGTGCCGGGAAAGGGATCCAGCGAACGCGGCTGTGGCGCCGGTGGAATCACGCCCATTGCGACCAGGTTGTCGCGGCTGTCGTAGCGGATGCGGATCACCTCGTCCGGCGTGCTCTGCGCGCGCTCGAAAGGCACGTCCACGACCACCGACTGCTCGCGCCGGCCGTGGCCGGTGCCGAGACTCGGCGCCGGCGCAGGCGCAGCGCGTTCGGCTTTGCCCGCGCCTGCCCCTCCTGCGGGCTGCTGGATACGCGCGCCGGTCACCGTCACTTCCGACAGCTCGTCGTTGGCCGACTGTTCCCGTGCCACTGGCGGCGCGGCGGGCGCAGCCATCCCCACAGGCGGTGCCACGTAACGCTCGCGGAACAGCGCCACGCCGATCACGCCGATGTTTTCCTTGCGGCCGGTGCGCGCGGCGTACGACTTCGGTATCGACGTGAAGGTGAAGGCCGCGATCTCGGAACTGCTTTTGCGCCAGCCCGCGATGTCATAACCCTGCCAGCCGTAGAACACATAGCCGGTCTGGTCGACGCCGGCGGTCTCGCCGGAAATCACGTTAACGCCATCCACCGAAGTCACCGCCAGCAGGCGGCTGCCATTGCGGCTCTGGATCTGGATGGCATAGTTCGCGCCCGGACGGCCCGCGACCCAGTACTCACCCTTGTGATAGTGGGCCTGCAACCGCTGGCCGGTGTCGCGGTCGATGATGTTGATGTCCGCGAGGCTGCCAACGGCCAGCGCGGGCGCAGAGATGAAGCTTGCCAGAGCAAGCAGGAC
>JAATEY010000282.1 GCA_015655465.1 Gammaproteobacteria bacterium
ACTCCCCCGGAAGGTTCATGGACAGACCTGCTGGCTGGTTGGCATCGTGGCCGATGATGACCGGCGTCACGCCATTCGTCAGGTTGATGCGCGGTGCGCTGCATCCCGCCACATCCGCAAGGTCGCCGATGATGAACTCACCGCCTGACGCCATGCGGGAGGCGCTGCGCTGATACGCACCATTGGTCACGCCACCGAGGAAGGTGCCGTTCAGCAGCATGTTGAATGCCTGGAACTGCAGCGTTCCAGCTGCCCTTCCCTCGACATAGCCCGGATCGTTGTTGGCGATGCCGGGGGCCTGTATGAGGTTGACTACACCCCAGCGATCAAACGCCTGGCGGAAAGTCGGGTTGTAGACAGCGACGTACTGATCGTCCGGATTGGCGGCGCCGATATCCACCAGCTTCCCGTCCGCGCGTATCAGCTGCGATGTCTGCATGAGCCCGGGCGTGTAAGTGACGGCCCCGCCGGAAACATCGATCATCGCTCCTTCGGCAATGACCACGTCCCCTTCCGAATGGAACTGCGCGGTGCCGCCTTCACTGGTGCGCTCCTGTACGGAACGGCGGACCAGGCCGAGGTACCCGCTGACATTGGCCAGCGGCGTTCCGACCCGGGCATCGACCACCACGGTGGTGCCGCGCAGCGGTCCATCGCGCTGCAACGGTGAATCCGCAAGCTCATTGGCCCGCAGTTCCACGCTGACCAGATTGCGGGTCACGGGTGCGGTGGCATCGCTGCCCGAAAGATCGATATGCGCGTCACGGTCCACGTGAATGCCGGCGACTTCGCCGACGGCGGCAGCCCTGCCGGTCACCGCGGTGACACTCAGCTCGCCACCCGGCGCCACGATCTGGCTGCCACCCTGCAGCACGACGCGTTGCCCGTACAGCTCCAGTGTCGAAGGCAGCTGCGGCTGTGCATCGACTGCGGTAGTGGTGTCCTGCGGGTCAGGCAGTACACTGGTGATGCTCTGCGGACCGAGTACCAGCCTGCCACTGCGCGCGGTGGTAATCAGAACCTCTCCACCCTCCGCGATTGCAAGCTCGGCACTGTCGCGCGCCAGCAGGTGCACGGAGCCGTTCACACTGGTGCTGGTGGTTGCTGAAACCCGACCGCTCTGATTGACGGCAAGGCCGAGCATGGTGACATTGCCGCGATCGGCACTCAGGTCTCCGGTCAGCTTGTTCAATGCCTGACCGCCGCCGTTCACTTCGACCAGCAGGCCACGCAACTTCGGATCCCTGCTCGCCTGCAGGTAGAGCGTATCGCCCGCCGCGAGTATCACCTGCCCGTCGGGAGCAGAGACGCGACCGCCGTTGCTGACGGACTGGGCCGCGAGCAGGATCCGCTGGTCGGGTGCCCGCGTGGTGATCTGCGCGCCGGCGGCGATGTCGATCATCACCGGCAGTGGCTGTCCATCCGGTCCAAACACGGGCCGGCCATTGCTGTTGAGTACGCTGCTGCGACCGTCGGAACGCAGCACGGGATCGCGACGACGGATGGGCGCCAGCAGTCCGGCGCCGAAATCCGCATCGGTGATGTTCAGGCTGGATGCGAGCAACCCACCCACGTTGACGCGCGCACCGGACCCGAACAGGAAGCCGTTCTGATTGATCAGGTACACCTGGCCATTGGCCTCGATCGCGCCGAGAATCTGGCTGGGACTGGACTGGAAGATGCGGTTCAGCGCCACCGCTGCCGAGGACGGCTGGTTGAATATCACGCGGCCGTCAGCTGCGATGTCGAAATTCGACCAGTTGAGAATCGCCGTGTCGGAGCGTTGCTCCACGGTGACCGTTTTCCCGCTGATGGCGATGCTTGCCTGTCCGCTGCTGACGGCAGCGCCACAAACTCCGGCCACGCAGGGCGTCGGATCGGCATGAACCGGTTGGGGATGCATGCCCACACCGAGCAGCGCCGCGCCAAGGATCGCCTGGCGTACGCTGCGCCGCACCGCCTGCGCCCCGGCCAACGCCCGGATATTCGGCTGCCGCCTGCGCGCTACCATGAGGTGCGCACCGCGAATTCCCAGCGGGAATCACCACGTGGCGTCTGCGGACCGTCGACCAGCGGATAGGCCCAGTTCAGCGACGCATTGGCGAAATCGGACATCCTGAGGTCGAGCCCCAGGCCCCAGCTGCTCAATTGCTGGGATCGCGCCTGACCCGGCAGCGGGCGCTGGTAGGAGGTGCGTCCCAGCGAATAGAAGGTATAGGGCATGGCCGAAACGCGCGTCCGCGCTGGCAGGTAATTCGGCGCGTGCAGCTCCAGCGAACTGCGCCAGCCGATGTCACCCAGGTTCTCCGCTTCGAGGTATCCCCGCACGCTGCGCACGCCACCTGCTGACATCTGTTCGTTGCTGATGACCGGATCGACGGTGTATTGCCCCGCCAGCTGCAGCACGCCAAAAAA
>JAATEY010000089.1 GCA_015655465.1 Gammaproteobacteria bacterium
AGCCGGGCGATCAGGCCGCCGTGCTGAAGGCGGATGCGAAAGCCCTGGATCGCATCGTGTTCGCAATGCCGGCGCCCTGATCGGCGCCCGTCCTCAGGCGCAGAGCTTTTCCAGCCCCGTCTGCACCCGCGCCACCGGCATGCGCATCACCCGGCGCAACAGCTGGGTGGTCACGGTGATCCCGCTGCGCATCTGCGTCAGTTCGTGCCCTATCTGCAGCATCAGTTGCGCGGTCATCTCCGCATCCGCCCCCGCGCGGTGCGCAGCGCCACAGGACGGCAGCTTCAGGGCATGCGCCAGCACACCGAGCGCGTGGCTTTCGAGATCGGGATAGATGCGTCGCGCCAGCCGCATGGAACAGAGGAACGGTTCGATTTCAACGCTCAGGTGCAGCCGGCGGCACTCGCGCAGCAGGAATCGTTCGTCGAAGCTGGCGCTGTGCGCAACCACCACCGTGCCGCCGATGAATGCCATGGCTTCGCGCATGACCCGTTCAACAGGTGGCGCCTCATCGACCATCTGCTGCGTGATGCCGGTATACGAGGTGATGAAACGCGGCACGCGCACCTGGCAGTTGGCCAGCGACTGATAGCGGTCGACGATGCGTCCGCCTTCGATGCGCACGAGACCCACTTCCGTGATCCTGTCGCCCGCATGAGGCTTCAGGCCGGTGGTTTCAAAATCGAGGATGACCAGGGGTTCGTGCAACATGGAATACAGACCGGATTGGTCTCTTGGACTCTAGTCCTGCACCGGGAGCCAGCTAAGTGAACTGGCTCTCATTTTTCCGGCCGAATTCCGGTTATCGGTCGCTCAGTTCGTCATTCCAAGCGAGCTCCTGATGTCCTGCAGCGTCGCCAGGCGGTCCGGAGTCATCGTATGGATCGAGAGGATCGACACCGGATCCAGTCCCAGCCGCGTGATGTTCTCCACGAATACGCGCGTGCCGATCACCTGCGGATCAGGCACGGGCGCATTCGCCGGGGGGAAATTGAACATGTCCGCATAGACCAGGATTTTTTCCTTGGGCAGCCATGCCACCACCAGGCCGTCGGCATGCGGCAGTCCCTTGATCACGTGGATCTCCACCGTGCGCGTTGCGTCCTGGAACACGCGCTTGTCGCCCTTGAAGGTCTCGATCACTGCCTTGCGACCGCTGCGTGCCAGTGCATCCGGCGCCAGCGTGCGCGGGGCGGACAGTGCCTTTTCCAGAAACGCCTTGTTCACTTCGGGCGTCACGATGGTGATGCCCTCGGCGGCAACGGCTTCGATGCCGCCGGTATGGTCGATGTGGTGATGCGTGATCACGCCGTAACGGATCGGCTTGCCGGGGAACAGTCGCCGTGTTTCCGCGATGCCCGCGAGTGCGCGCGCCTCGTTCTGCGGACCGGGCTCGAACAGCAGCACGTAGTCGGCGAACTCCACGGCCAGGGAATTGTAGGCACCGCGGATCTGGTACACGCCGTCGGCGAGCTTCGTTGACACGGCAGGTGCCGGCGCAGGTGCGGCACCCGCAGCAGCAGGAGGCGGACCACCACCACCCGCACCACCCGCCGGACCAGGCACTGTCATCAACGTCTTGAGCTTGGCAGGGTTCGCGAACGCACCGAGCACCTGCAGGTCGAACACCGGCCAGCCGGCACGTTTCTGCACGATCTCGGTGGGATACTTCAGGCCATTGTTGTCGCGGTAGAAGCTGTACTCGCTTTCGACCAGCATGTCGCCGAACACGGGGTGCTCAACCCAGGTCTGCACCTTCCCGACCAGCTTGTCCGCATCGATGTAACCGACCACCCGGTAGGCCTTCCCGCCGGGCGACTTGATCGATGGGCTCCAGGTGACCACCTGGTAGCGCTTGCCGTTCACGGTTTCCGTCTTCACGGTGGCACCGTTCGCCGCGGCGCCCTTCAGGAATCCCCATGGCGTGGTCCAGATCTCCAGCTGCTGTGTCCAGCCGGCCGTCGTCGGCAGGATGTTCTGCTGCGCACTGGCCAGCGATGGCGAACCACCGGTGACCGGCGTGGCATAGGTGTTCCAGGTCGCCCGTGAAGCCGGCTGGCTGAAATCAATGGCACGCACGTATTCATTCAAAGGCGTCTTCGGCCAGGGAATGTTCGAGTTGTTGTTCTGGCCCAGGCTGTAGCTCGCGCCCGAGCCGTAGTAATAGAGAGAGGTGACGTTGTCGAGCCCCATGGCCCGCGAGGAGTCGGCGACCACTGTCTTCGCGTCCTGCGAAAAGGCGGGCGCGCAGGCGACGACAAAAATCATCCAGCAAAGCGACTTGCGCAGATTCATGGCAGGGTCCCCCCAGGTTTTCCCCGATCATACGCGCAAGGCTGTGGTGATGGCATGGTTGTAGCCAGCTCCCGGTGGCCCCAATATCCGCTTCCGACCGAGGGACATGTATGACACAGGAACGCGCAATTCTGGCCGGCGGCTGCTTCTGGGGCATGCAGGACCTGATCCGCAAACGCCCGGGCGTCATCGCCACGCGCGTCGGCTATTCAGGCGGCGATGTACGCAACGCCACCTACCGCAATCATGGCACCCATGCCGAGGCCATCGAGATCATCTTCGACCCGGCGAAGCTTGAGTTTCGCCGCCTGCTCGATTTCTTCTTCCAGGTGCACGACCCCACCACCCGCAACCGCCAGGGCAACGACACGGGCGCGAGTTATCGTTCGGCCATCTACTACACCAGCGAAGCGCAGAAGCAGGTGGCGGAAGACACCATCGACGCTGTGAACGCCTCGGGCCTGTGGCCGGGCAAGGTGGTCACCGAGCTCGAACCCGCGGGCGATTTCTGGGAGGCGGAGCCCGAGCATCAGGACTACCTCGAGCGTTACCCGAATGGCTACACCTGTCACTACGTGCGGCCGGACTGGAAGCTGCCGTGACCGCTGCCACGCTGGTCCTTGAACCCCATGCGCGCGTCACCTGCCCGAAATGCGAGCACGAGTTCTCGCTGGAGCAGGGCTTTGCGCGGCATGCGCTGGAAGGCATCGAGGCGGCCAGCGCGGACGCGCTGGCGCAACTGCGCGACGCCGAACGCCTGGCCGCCGACAAGCGCGCCCAGCAACGCGAGCAGCAGCAGCAGGAAGCCCAGGCGCGCGCGCTGGATGAAGTGCGCAGGCAGGCCACCGAACAGACCGCGCAGGCTTCACGCCTGCAGCTTGAAGGTCTGCAGAAGCAGTTCGCCACCGCGCAGGAACAACTGACACAACTGCGCAGCGAGCAATTGCAGCTGCGTGAAGAGCGGCAGAGGCTGAAGGACGAAAAGGATTCGCTGCAGCTGGAAGTGCGCAAGCAGGTCGACAGCCAGCTGGCCCAGCGCGAATCGCTGGTGCGCGCGCAGGAGCAGGAACGCAATTCGCTCGACAAGGCCGAACTGCAGAAGAAGCTCGACGACATGGCCACGCAGATGGCCGAAATGCAGCGCAAGGCGGAGCAGGGCTCGCAGCAGCTGCAGGGTGAAGTGCTCGAGCTCGCCCTCGAAGAAGGCCTGCGCCGCTCCTTCCCGCTCGACGTGATTGAAGAAGTGAAGAAAGGCCAGCGCGGTGGCGACGTGATCCAGCGCGTGCAGTCACGCAGCGGGGCGGCAGCCGGCGTACTGCTGTGGGAAACCAAGCGCGCGGCGGTCTGGAATCAGCAGTGGCTTGCCAAGCTCAAGGAGGACATGCGTGGCTGCAGCGCCGATGCAGGCGTGCTGGTGACTACGGTGACTGCCTTGCCGAAGGAATGGTCAGCGGGCACACAGTTGGGAGTGGTCGATGACGTGTGGGTGGTCACCTGGCCGGTGGCCGTGCAGCTGGCCGGGGTATTGCGTTCCGGGCTGCTCGACGTGCACAAACAGCGTGTGGCTTCGGCCGGCAAGGGCGAGAAGATGGAGGCGGTCTACGACTACGTGACCTCGCCACAGTTTGCGCAGAAGCTCAAGGCGGTGATGGATGCCTTCCAGCGCATGCGCGAAGAACTGGAAGCCGAGAAGAGCCAGACCATGCAGCGCTGGGCGCGGCGCGAGAAGCAGCTGGAAGCCGGCAAGGCTGCGCTGCTCGGCGTGGGCGGCGAGATCCAGGGGCTGGCGCAGCAGCACCTGCCGCAACTGGAGTTGCAGGGCGAATAGCCCTCGTTGCTTCAAGAAAAAGACCTGCGTGCGTTCATCGCTGGCAACAAGAACGCGGGCTACCTGCCTGTGAACCTGTCCGACAAGCGCACGCAGGTCGGGTTCATCACCGTCAACGACTTTGGCCAGTCAAGAGACCTGGCCGACAGATTCTGCGCCGTTACCGGTCAATGCCTGCAGCTCCCCCCGGCGCTGCCCGCCTGACCGATGCTGGCGCAGCTCAGGTAGCCGGTGCCAGCATTGCCGGTAGCAGTGCGATGACGATGGCGGCCACGGTGGCCAGTAAGGACATGATGCTGGATATCAGCGAACGGCTCTTCAATGTGTTCATGGTCGGGTCTCCTTGTCAGCTCCCCGATGTATGCATTGCAGACTCCGTGCCAACATGAGGTATGGCCACCAGCACGTTGATTTCGCTCCTCGACCCCGGAAAATCGCCAGTCGCGCATCAGCCTGTTGGTTGGTCTAACCAAGGAGCGCACCGTTATCAGACTGTGGCGCGCCAACGGGGGTGCAAATCCTGCCGAAACGATAACTACGTCACACAAGCAATAGGTTCCATCTATCAAATCGATCCAAACAATTGACTATCCAGCCAACCCTTTGACCTCTATCCTGCGTTTCAACCCTTTGATAACAACCGAGGATCCATCGCATGTCTCTCATCAATACCCAGGTAAAGCCCTTCAAAGCCACCGCTTATCACAATGGCAAGTTCGTCCCCGTCTCCGACGCCGACCTGAAGGGCAAGTGGTCCGTGGTGGTGTTCTATCCGGCCGACTTCACCTTCGTCTGCCCGACTGAACTCGGCGACCTGGCCGACACCTATGCCGAATTCAAGAAGATCGACGTCGAGATCTACGGTGTTTCCACCGATACGCACTTCACCCACAAGGCCTGGCACGACGCCTCGGACACCATCAAGAAGGTGCAGTACCCGCTGGTTGGTGACCCGACGGCCACGCTGGCGCGCAACTTCGGCGTGCTGATCGAGGAAGAAGGCCTGGCATTGCGCGGCACCTTCGTGATCAATCCGGAAGGCATCATCAAGGTGCTGGAAGTGCATGACCTCGGCATCGGTCGCGACGCCAAGGAACTGCTGCGCAAGGTGCAGGCTGCCCAGTACGTGGCAACGCACGCTGGCGAAGTGTGCCCGGCCAGCTGGAAGCCAGGCGCCACCACGCTGAAGCCGTCGCTGGACCTGGTTGGCAAGATCTAGGGACCACCCACCCGCAAGGTATCAACGGAGTAATGGCGATGCTCGAACCGGAGATGAAAGCGCAGCTGGGTGCGTACCTGGAACGCCTCGTGACGCCCGTGGAAATCACGGCGTACGTGGACGACGGCACCGACTCGCGTGACATGCTCGCGCTGCTGGCCGACATCGCTTCGTTGACGCCTCGGGTAACAGTGACCGAAAGCCGTGCAGGCAGCGAGCGCAAGCCTTCGTTTGCGCTCGCCCGCCCCGGTGAGCCGGCGCGCATCTCGTTCGCCGGCCTGCCGATGGGCCATGAATTTACCTCGCTGATCCTGGCGCTGCTGCAGGTGGGCGGCTATCCCCCGAAGGTCGAGCAGGCCGTCATCGACCAGATCAGCACGCTCGATGGTGACTTCGAATTCCAGACCTATATTTCCCTGAGCTGCCAGAACTGCCCGGATGTGGTTCAGGCGCTCAACCTGATGTCGGTGCTCAATCCGCGCGTCCGGCACACCATGGTCGATGGTGCGCTGTTCGAGCAGGAAGTGGCCTCGCACAACATCCGTTCCGTGCCCACCGTGTTCATGAATGGCAGGCAGTTCGGCCAGGGCCGCATGACGGTGGAGGAGATCCTCGCGAAGCTCGACCAGGGCGCTGCACAGCGCGCCGCGGCAAAGCTCAATGCGCAGGCTCCCTACGATGTGCTGATAGTGGGTGGTGGTCCGGCCGGTGCCGCCGCCGCCATCTATGCCGCGCGCAAGGGCATTCGCGTTGCGGTGGCGGCCGAGCGCTTCGGCGGCCAGGTGCTCGACACCATGGGCATCGAGAACCTGATTTCCGTGGCGCACACCGAAGGTCCGAAACTGGCGCGCGAACTGGAGCAGAACGTCCGCGCGAACAATGTGGAGATCTTCAACCTGCAGCGCGCCACCGAGCTGCTGCCCGGCGAACTGCATCAGCTGCGTTTTGAAAGTGGCGCGTCGCTCAAGGCAAAGTCGGTGATCCTTGCCACCGGCGCGCGCTGGCGCAATCTGGGCGTGCCCGGCGAGAGCGAATACCGCAATCGTGGCGTTGCATATTGCCCGCATTGCGATGGTCCGCTGTTCAAGGGCAAGGATGTCGCGGTGGTCGGCGGCGGCAATTCCGGCGTGGAAGCAGCCATCGATCTGGCCGGCATCGTGAAGCACGTGACGCTGATCGAGTTCGCACCTGCGCTGCGCGCGGATGCGGTGCTGGTCAACAAGCTCAACAGCCTGCCCAATGTGAAGATCATCACCAACGCGGAGACCAGCGAAGTGATCGGCAATGGGCAGCAGGTCACGGCGCTGCGTTACAAGGATCGCGGCACGGGCGCGAGCCATGACCTCACGCTGGCCGGTGTATTCGTGCAGATCGGTCTCGTGCCCAATACCGATTGGCTCAAGGGCACCATCAAGCTTTCACCGCGTGGTGAAATCGAAGCCGACGCGCGCGGCCAGACCTCGGTCGCAGGTGTGTATGCCGCGGGCGATTGCACCACCGTGCCGTTCAAGCAGATCGTGGTCGCCA
The DNA here is from genome assembly GCA_015655465.1 of Gammaproteobacteria bacterium. Taxonomy (GTDB): domain Bacteria; phylum Pseudomonadota; class Gammaproteobacteria; order Steroidobacterales; family Steroidobacteraceae; genus ZC4RG30. The sequence continues at coordinate 6,870 of JAATEY010000089.1, forward strand.
TGGGCGAGGGCACCAGGGCTGCGCTGGGTGCCTTCGAACACATGATCCGGACGCCGGTGCTGGCCGCCGCGGCGGCGGCGGCGGCATAACCACCGCAGGGTTTCGCAAACCGCTAACATGGCGCCTCAGGGCATAGGGCCCGCAGGCGTTGTTTTGAAGGTCAAACCTCTTTTCGTCAGCTTGCTTGCCGGCCTGCTCTGGTCGATTGCCGCCCATGCAGACGGCGAACACGTCTTCTGGCAGGTGTCCGGCAAGCACAACAAGGTCTACCTGCTGGGCTCGGTGCATCTCCTGCACAGCACGGACCGGGCTTTGCCTTCCGTAGCCGAAGCAGCCTACCTGGATGCCGAGACCATCATAGAAGAGCTGGATGTCTTTGCCACGCCTGCGGAGATGGCCGGTACCGCCGTGCTGGCACTGCAGACACTTCCGGAAGGTCAGACACTTGCTGCGGTGCTGGGCGCCGACCTGCATGCGCGCCTGCGGAAAGAGGCGATGCGGCTGCATATCGACAGGGATCTCCTGCCACGAACGCAGCCCTGGTATGCCGCCCTGGTGGTGATGCAGGCACGCCTCACGAAGGCCGGATTCAATCCCGTGGATGGTGTCGACTACCAGATTGCATTGCGCGCGCAGCGCGACAGGAAACCCCTGCGCGGACTGGAAACAGCGGTCGAGCAGCTGGCGCTGTTTGCGAACCTGTCGCTGCCGGACCAGCGTGAATTCCTGCGCTCCACCCTCGACGAAGCCGACGTCGCCAGGGAGGTCGCGGAGATCACTGCCGCGTGGCGGCGTGGCGACCTCAAGCAGCTGGAGTCGGTACTGCGCAGTGGCGCGGAGGAGTCGCCCGAATTCTTCAAGACCCTGACCACCGATCGCAATCTGCGCTGGATGCCGCAGATCGAGGCAATGCTCGCCGATCCGAAGGACGACTATCTGGTCGTCACCGGCGCGCTGCACATGGTCGGCGACATGGGCCTGGTCGAGCTGTTGCGCCGCAAGGGTTACAAGGTCGAACGCAAATAGCGGGCCGGCGCAAACCGGTCAACCCGGCCAGACTCAGGCAGGCTGAAGCTCGTCACGCACCCGCTCCAGCAGCTTCTGCGTGGCGCGAATGCCCTGCGCTTCCTCGATGTCGCGGCCTTCGAATTCAATACCGACGTAGCCGCGATAGCCGGCGTCGCGCACGATGCGCATGATGCGCAGGTAGTCGATGGTGGTCTCGTTGCCCCTGGCGTCGAAGGCATAACTCTTGGCGCTCACGCCCCTGGCGAAAGGCATCAGCTCGGTCGTGCCCAGATAACGGTCATAGGGCTTGCCCTGTGCAACATTGAAATTGCCGAAGTCGGGCAGCGTGCCGCAGTTGGGCAGGCCTACCTGGTCAATGACCGACGCCAGCCATTTGCCGTTGCTCGACAGCCCGCCATGATTCTCGACGATGACATTGATGCCATGCTGCGCGCCGAACTGGGCCAGGCGCCGCAGGCCGTCGGTGGCAAAATCCAGCTGTGCGCCGAATGTGCCCGATGACTGCGCGTTGACTCGAATCGAATGGCAGCCCAGCCAGGCCGCCGCAGTGACCCACTTGTAGTGGTTCTCCACTGTCCTGGTGCGGGCAGCCGCGTCGGGATCACCGAGCGCGCCTTCCCGGTCGCACATGATCAGGCCGCTCTTCACGCCGTTGTCGTCGCAGCGCTTCTTGAGCTCGGCGAGATATGCCTTGTCTTCGGCCTTGTCCATCCAGAACTGGTTGACGTATTCGACCACCTCGATGCCGAAGTCCTTGCGGGCAACCACGGGGAAATCGAGATTGCTCATCTTGTTGGCGAACAGCGAGCGGTTGAACGACCACTCCGCCAGCGAGATGCGGAACCAGGGTTCTTTTGCCTTGGCCGACAGTGCGGGCGCTGCAACAGCCAGTGCCGCCAGACCCATGAACTCACGTCTGCTGGTCATCGTCTTCCCCCGGAATTTCGCTTAAGCTGCCGAGCATAACGACAACGATGGCCATGAGCCATCCGGGGAACAAAAATGAATCCAGGCGTACGCTTCAGGCTGTCCGTGATGATGTTCCTGCAGTTTGCGCTGTGGGGATCGTGGTTCGTCACGATGGGCACTTACCTGGAAAAAGGCCTTGGCTTCAGCGGCCTGCAGGTGGGCGCGGCCTACAGCACCATGAACTGGGGCGCCATCCTTGCCCCGATCATTGCCGGCGCAGTGGCCGATCGTTTCTTCCAGGCCCAGAAAGTCATGGGCGTGCTGCACCTCGTCGGTGCCGCGCTGCTGTGGTGGATCTCGACGATCACCGACCCGGGTACATTCTTCTGGGCACTGCTCGCCTACGCCATCTGCTACATGCCGACGCTGGGCCTGGCGAACGCGATTTCCTTCCATCAGATGCGCGATCCGGGCAAGGAGTTCGGACTGGTGCGCGCGGCCGGCACCTTCGGATGGATCGTGGTCGGGTTCACTGTCGGCACGCTGGTGAAGAACTGGCTCGGCGCGCCGGTCGAGGCCACGAATGTGCCGCTGCAGATCGGCGCCGGCATTTCGGCGGTGCTCGGACTCTACGCCTTCATGCTGCCGGCCACGCCGCCGGCCAGCGCGGGCAGGAAGCCGACCATCTCGCAGGCACTGGGCCTGGAGACACTGGCCTACATGAAGGATCGTTCCTTCGCGGTGTTCGTGATCGGTTCGCTGCTGATCTGCATTCCCTTGTCGTTCTACTACAGTTTCGCGAACCTGTACCTGAACGAATCCGGCATGCAGGATGCCGCCACCAAGATGACCCTGGGGCAGATGTCCGAGGTACTGTTCCTGGTGCTGATCCCGTTCTTCTTCGCGCGGCTGGGCGTGAAGAAGATGCTGCTGATCGGCATGGTTGCCTGGACGCTTCGTTACCTGCTGTTCGCCTACGGCAACAACGGCTCGCTGGTGTCGCTGCTCTACGCGGGCATCATCCTGCACGGCATCTGTTTCGATTTCTTCTTCGTTACCGGCCAGATCTATGTCGACAGGACGGTGCCGAAGGCCCAGCGCGCTGCCGCCCAGGGTTTCATCCACGTGGTGACCTATGGCGTGGGCCAGTTGATCGGCTCGTGGGCGGCCGGCGCCGTGGTGGATCGCTATACGCTCGCGGCCGACGCCGGCACGCGGCACGCATGGACGTGCATCTGGCTGGTGCCCGCCGTGATGGCCTTCGTGGTGATGCTGCTGTTCGCGTTCTTCTTCCGCGAACCGGACAGGCGCAGCTAGACAGATCAGACCCCCGGGCCCACCGGCGGATATTTCATGAACTGCGGTGTCGCTTCCATGCGCGTCGCCAGCGCATCGATGGCCGGATGGGCTGTGATCGGTACGAGAGCGGCGAGCATGGACTGCGTGAACTGCCACACCACTGCCGTGGTGATGCAGGCCTGGCTGCGGGTCGGTGCATACATCTGTGCGTGCGAACCAACTTCCACTTCCAGAGCCGCGTATGCAGCCAGCAGCTGCCCGCGCACCCGCTCCATCCACGGTTCGTACTGCGCCGACTTCGGCCGCAGATTCCGTTCGTAAACGATCTGCACGCTCTTCTCGCAGGCAGCCAGCGCCAGGCCCACGCAACGCATCTCGCGCTGCAATGCGCTGGCGTCGCGAGACCAGAGGGAATTGCCACCTGTCTTCGTGGCCTCCACGAATTGCAGTATCAGCGACGAATCCATCAGCACATCGCCGTTCCCGCAGACCAGCGTCGGTGCCTTCACTACCGGATTGATGTGCTGGAACTGCCCGAAGGTGGAAAACACCGAAACGGCCTCGTGCACGAAGGGCACATCGAGAAAATCGAGGGAGATGGCCACGCGCCGCACATACGGCGAATCGAGCATGCCGATCAGGCGCATGACTGTCGGGAGCAGAGAATTGGCTTCGTTTTCTGCATTGCACACCTCCGGGAACCCCCGACTTTAGCGCCCTGCGGCGGCGAATGCCCGGAAAGGCAAGCGCCCGGCGGGAAAGTCCCTAAACTCTCGCCGATGAAATCTGCAGCAGTTGAAGCCCCCGCGACCGAAGCCGTCCCGTTCGCCGATCTGGGTCTTTCCGAAGTCGTCCTCCGGGCGGTGAAGACCATCGGCTACGAATCCGCGTCACCCATTCAGGCAGCGACCATTCCCGCGCTGCTGGAAGGTGCGGACATCCTGGGCCAGGCCCAGACCGGCACCGGCAAGACCGCGGCCTTCGCGCTGCCGATCCTGTCGAAGCTCGACATGAAGAAGCGCGCACCGCAGGCACTGGTGCTGGTGCCCACGCGGGAACTTGCAATCCAGGTTGCGGAAGCATTCCAGAAGTATGCCGCCGGCATGAACGGTTTCCATGTGCTGCCCATCTATGGTGGCCAGAGCTATGTGCCGCAGCTCAATGCATTGAAGCGCGGACCGCAGGTCATCGTCGGCACGCCGGGCCGGATCATCGATCACCTGGAGCGCGGCACGCTGCAGCTCGACACCATCCGCACGGTGGTGCTGGACGAAGCCGATGAAATGCTGGACATGGGTTTTGCCGATGCCATGGACGCCATTCTTTCGCAGACGCCAGCCGGGAAGCAGGTGGCGTTGTTCTCCGCCACCATGGCGCCGAACATCCGCCGCATCGCGCAGCGGCATCTGAAGAATCCGCGCGAAGTCGTGATCAAGGGCAAGACCGGTACCGCCGCGAACATCAAGCAGAGCTACTGGATGGTCAGTGGCCTGCACAAGCTGGATGCGCTGACGCGCATCGTGGAGGTGGCCGACTTCGACGCCATGCTGGTGTTCGTGCGCACCAAGCAGTCGACGGTGGAACTCGCCGAGAAGCTGCAGGCGCGTGGCTTTTCAGCCGTTGCGCTCAACGGCGACATCCAGCAGTCGATGCGCGAGAAGACAGTGGCGCAGCTCAAGGCGGGCAAGTTCGACATCCTCGTGGCCACCGATGTGGCGGCGCGCGGCCTCGACGTCGAGCGCGTGACGCATGTGGTGAATTTCGATGTGCCCTATGACACCGAGTCCTACGTCCACCGCATCGGCCGCACCGGCCGCGCCGGCCGCAGCGGCGAAGCCATCCTGTTCATCGCGCCACGCGAACGCAATCTGCTGCGACTCATCGAACGTGCCACCCGGCAGACCATCGAGCCGCTGAGCCTGCCCAGCGTGGACGACGTCAACACCCGTCGTCTGGCCAAGTTCAAGGCGCGCATCGGCGAAGCGATGGCTGGCAATACGACCGAGTTCTATCGCAAGGCCGTGCAGGAAGTGGCGCTGGAGACCGGTGCCGACCTGCTCAGCGTTGCTGCTGCGATTGCTTCGATGGTGGAAGGCAATGCCCCGGTCCAGTCGACCTGGCGCGAAAATGCCGCCGACATACCGCCGGAGCGGCCGGAACGTCCTGAACGGGCGGAGCGCGCCAGGCGTCGCGAAGAAGATGTACCGGATCTGCCACCCGTGGCCGAAGGCGGCTACAGCTTCGAGGATGATGGCCTGCAGATCACGTATCGGCTGGCGGTGGGCAATCGCCACGGCGCGCAACCGGGCAGCATCGTGGGCGCGATTGCCAACGAGGCAAAGCTGCACGGCTCACAGATCAATGGCGTGGATATCCGCGCGGACTACACGCTGGTGCGGCTGCCGGCCAATCTGCCGGCGCCCGTGCTGGCGCGTCTGTCCAAGGTGCGCATCCGCGGCCAGGAGCTGGACCTGCAGGCCAGCAACATGCCGATGCCCAAGCCGAAGACGCATCGCAAGGGAAGCAAGCACTAGCCTGCAGCCGAATGGCACTTGCTTAAGCTCTGCTGCGCCATGGATGTCCATATGGGTTGCCCATCCATTTCCCCCCGAAGGCAGCCGATTGCCGAGCAGTAGCACGCACTGCGTGCCGGATAGCCTGCATGCATGCCGTCGCAACTGCATGAAGTATTGCTGCTGCTGTTTCGCAACCGGCCGTCACTGGCGCCAGAGCTGCTGCGCGATGCATTGGGTGTGACGCTTCCGGAATACTCCGAAGCACGCATCGATTCTGCTGACCTCACCCAGGTCCAGCCCACTGAGTACCGCGCTGATCTGGTCGTGCTGTTGCTGCATGGCGAGCCGGTGCTGGGCATCGTCGTCGAGGTGCAGCTTTCGCCAGATGAGCGCAAGGGCTATGTCTGGCCCGTCTATGTAGCGAACCTGCGTGCCCGGCTGGAGTGCCCCGTCTGCCTGCTGGTGGTTACCGCTGACGAAGCCACCGCCAGGTGGGCCAGCCGGCCCATCGACCTGGACGCATCCAACCACTTCACGCCTTTTGTCATCGGCCCTTCCGGAGTGCCCTGGGTCACGAGCGAACAACAGGCGCGGGACGACCCGGAGCTGGCCGTGCTTTCGGCCATGGCTCACGGGCAGGACCCCGATATCGAGCGCAGCGTGCAGGTGGCCATCGCTGCGCAGCTGGCGAGCCTCGGGCTCGACGAGGATCGTTCAAAGTTCTATTGTGATCTCATTCAGCATGCTCTCAGCGAGGCCGCCCGCCGGGCGTTACA
>JAATEY010000053.1 GCA_015655465.1 Gammaproteobacteria bacterium
CTCGCTGCGGGACGAGGGCCAGTCGCCTTCGAATTGCACGCCCGCCGTATCCAGGTAACTCCTGGTCGGCACCCACATGATGTAGGTCCCCGAGGTGTTCCAGTTCATGTGTCCGCCGCCGGCGTTGCGATCGACAATCACACAGCGCGGCTGCAGCGCAACCAGGATATCCATCGGCAGCGGTCCCGACACGCCGCGCTGCTGGTAAAGGCTCTCCTCGGCGGCCACATGGGCCCCAAACCCGGCCGCAACCGTGTTCCGCACTTCCAGTATTTCGGTCGCCATCTGGGTGATGACTGCATTGCCCTTGATGGACGTGACGAAACCGACCAGCGCTCCCTTCTCGAGCCGGCGTTTGCGTCCCGCGATGAAGATGTACTGCGCGCAGGCGCCGAGGCAAAGGTCATGCACGACCACGTCGATGCGCCGGGCCAGTATCGTGTTGGCGATCTGCAGTCCCTGAATCGCATCCCCGCCCTGGCTCGTGATCCTTACCGTGGTGACCTTGCCGCTGGCCACGGCGGCGTTGAAACGGTCCACCATCGCCCGATTGACCGGACCCCGGAGAACCAGGGTTCCATCCGCGACATCGCTGGTGTCGGCATTCAGTTCACCAGGGCTTTTCAGTGCAGCCTCAGCCACCTTGCTCTGGATGTAGAAGGTATTTCTGCTGCGGCTGGGCGAAGGTTGCGAAGGTTCGGCTTCGCTCCCGCAGGCCGGCGCGCCGCACACCAGGGCAGCCAGCACCATTCCCAGCACTTGCTGCGCTGCGCTGATTCGACATCCGTGTCGGGCGATTCTCACGATGGACCTGCAGTGGCTCCTCCGTCATATAGCCCAGCGCGTGCACCTTTTCAAGCTGCCCGCCCGGACTGAGCGCCTAGTTATAGACCATCCGGCAGGTGCGCTTCGTTTCCTGGTAGGTGCTGTTTTCCTGCGCGTTTGTCTGGATCCTGTTACCGGCATAGCCGCCCGCCACTGCACCTGCGGCCGTGGCCACTTTCTTGCCGTCACCGTGGCCGACCTGATTGCCCAGAACGCCGCCGATCACCGCACCAATGGCGGTACCTGCAATCTGATCCTTGTCCTTGGGTTTGCGCGTGAGTGTGACCACTTCATCCGTGCATTCCTCGTGACCGACTTTCGCCGTATTCGTCGCCGTTACAGCATTCGCCGACTTCGGTTCCACCGGCCGGCACGCGATCATTCCAGTCGCTGCCATGACCGCAAGCGAACCCGCGAGCGCGCCAATTACAAGTTGTTTGTTCATTTCGAGATTCCCTGGCGCCAAGGCGCAGCAATTGAAGCTTGGGGACGGATACTGGGCGCTGCCAGCACGACGGTATGTAGGACAAGGCGTGGCTTCCCTGTCATCAATCGACTACCGGGAGCTCCCGGAGCGATCACCCGCGCAGCGATACCAGGGCGGCGACCAGGCCGGTGAGCGCCTTCCGGTCGAGCCGGGACTGGAACGCCGCCTCCTGCCGGTCCAGCAGCCTGTTGACCAGCAACGTTCTGGCACGGCCCTTTGCCGTCAGGGACAACGCATGTGAGCGTCCGTCCGCACGGGCGCGGGCCACGAACCCCTTCTTTATCAGGCCTGCAACAAGCGCAACCATGTTGGCGCGCTTGATGCCCAGCGTTTCGCCGACCTCGCCCTGCCGGCAGCCGGCATTGGCCCCGATGAGCAGCAGGATGCTGACCTCGGCCGGACGCAGCCCCAGGGGCGCAAGCCGGGTGCCAAGATCGGCCATCATGAGCACGGAAACGCGCCGCAGCTGATACCCCAGGCGGGCCGCCATCGGGTCCACCAGGGGCGCTGCCCCGTTGCTGCGCGGCTTCCTCATTATTGTTATACTCTATAACAATTACGGAGAAATACCATGCCTGCCACACAGAACGAAAAAGACACTGTCAGTTTCACGGTTGAAGATCGCATCGCCTGGGTCAAATACAATCGTCCCGAAAAGCGCAATGCACAAAGCCCGCAGCTCAATCGCCGCATGTATGAAGTGATCGACGAGCTCGAGTTTCGCGAGGACGTGGGCCTGCTGGTGCTCACCGGCGAAGGCGACTCCTGGTGCGCCGGCATGGATCTCAAGGAATATTTTCGCGAGACGGAGTCACAGGGCCTCAAGGGCACCCGCAAGGCGCAGAGCGAAGCCTATCGCTGGTGGCGCCGGTTGCGGTGGTACCAGAAGCCGACCATCGCCATGGTCAATGGCTGGTGTTTCGGCGGCGCCTACGGTCCGCTGTTCGCCTGCGATCTGGCATTTGCCGCCGATGAAGCGAAGTTCGGCCTGTCTGAAATCAACTGGGGCATTCTGCCTGGCGGTGGCGCTACCAAGGTCGCCACCAGCTCCATGCCGTTTCGCGATGCCATGTACCACGCCATGACTGGCGAGGCCATCGACGGCAAAAAGGCCGCCGAGTGGAAACTGGTGAATGAATCGGTGCCGCTCAAGGACCTCAGGAAGCGCGTGCTGGAAATCGCCCATGTGCTGCTGAAGAAGAACCCGGTGGCGCTCAAGGCCACCAAGGATGCGGTGCGCCGCGTCACCGAGATGACCTACGAGAACGCCGAGGATTACCTCATCCGCGCCCAGGAAGCCGCCAACTTCTTCGACAACGACGGCCGGAAGGAAGGCATTCGCCAGTTCATCGACGAAAAGAGCTTCAAGCCTGGCATCGGCACCTACGACGTCAATCGCAAGAAATAGGCTTCAGTCGGACTGCCTGGGCTCTTCCACTGTATAGCCCAGCGCGCGCAGCTTCTCGATGCTCCCGTCGGGGCGGAACACGTCAGCGACGGTCAGCACCGAGAAGGTGGTGCGGTTCTTTGCCAGCGCCGCCTGCGCGGCTGCTATCCAGTCCAGCTGCGCCTGCACCAGGGCCTGCTCCAGATGCCACTCCATGTCGGCGAGCATCTTCCTGGCGTGGGCGGCGTCCGTGGACTCTCCCTGATTGAAGCCGACCATCAGTGCGTAGGTGCAGTTCTCCCTCAGGGCGTCCTTGAGCTGGAGGTTGCGATGCAGGCTGCGCAGCTTGTCGACATCGCCACGCGACCAGGCATTGGCGAGCACTTTCACGCGCTCGATGTCGGACTCCACCTTGTCGATGCTGCGGGTGAAGCACTCGACATCGGGCAGATCCAGCTTGCGGACACCCTTCAGCATGCCGCGCGGATCCTCCACCTTCACGGTGCGCTTGATGGTTGGCAGCCGGTGCACGCGCACCTTGTTCTTCTTCGCCGCGCGATCGACTACGGCACCCACGCGGCCACCTTGCAGATTACCCTTGCGAAAGGCCGCGCTGCGCAACTGCTCGAGCGCGATTGCGGGGCGCCACTTCTCCACGTCGTCCTTGCCGATGTATTTCTCGCGCAGCACCAGCCACTTGCCGTAGGTTTCGGGAGAGAGCACATCCTTCAGCGTCTGGCCCTCGGGAATCTTGCCGGCCTTCAGCGCCGCCGGAATCAGCGTGAGTCCGCGCAGCAAGCCGATGTCGGTGCCGATGTCGATGGACGGCGGATACAGCACTTCCTGCGATTCGGCGATGCGAGCCTCGACTCCCTTCGAACGCCAGGTCATGTCCCTGGGCAGCGGCGAGTAGCTCGCGAGGACCCACATCTCGTGGTCGCCTTTCGAAACCCTCCACAGGCCCGGCCCCGGCTGTTCGCCGACGACGAGCACGGTTTCGAGTTCATCGAGTTTCCTGGCCGGCTCCTCCGCAACAGAGAAGCCGGTCAGGAGCACGAACGCAGCCATCCCTGCCGCGAGTTGTCTGCGCATTGCTACAGCACCTTCCGGAATTGCCCTTGCTTCATTCGCCGTAGCGGATCGCCAGCTTGCCATTCGTCTGCAGGCTGCCCGCCGACAGCGTTGCCTTGTCCACCCGCACATCCACAGGCACATTCGAGTACAGCTTCCAGTGCCCCACTGCGTTCTCCTGCAGCCGGACTGCGGCCACGTTGCGCGCATTGACAGACAGTTCCTGCGCTTGCAGGCCGCGCAGCGTCAATTGTGACAGGTTCTGCGCGTTGATGGATGTGAGAGCTGGCGTCTCGATCCGCAGGACGGCGACGGCGCCGCCGCTGTTGTCATCCCCCACCAGCCGCAGCAGGCCATCCTTCTGCCATGAGCGCAGCTGCATGGGGTGGTCTGGCGCCATCGTGAAGCTCACCTTGTATTGCGCTGCACCGACGACCTCGACAGTGAAATCACCGGCCACGCTCAGCCGCGTGAAGTCGCGCAGCAGGGCCACGTCCGCGGGTTTCAGCTCCGGGGCCGGCTCGGGTTCGGGAGCGGCAGCCAGGCCCAGCGACAGCGTGCTGCGCAACCACTGCGGCGTTCCGGCGTCGACCGTCGAAAGATACAGCCGGTTCATGCCCACATAGAGCGCTGCCGTCCCGTAGAGAACGAACACGGTGTTGCGGATGTAGCGTTTACCCTGGTTCATTGCCATTGCTCCCGGCCGGCGCGCTGGGCGCTGCATGCCGTTCCTTGTAGATTCGGGTCAGATCGTCGGGCCCCAGCCCCAGCAGATGCATGCTGGCGAACACTTCCGGCAGCACTTCCTGGATGAACTGCCTGCGCTTCAGGTCCAGCGTGGTGGTCCGGGCGTTGTCCGTCAGGAAGTAGCCCACGCCGCGCTGGGTGCTCAGGATGTTGTTGTCCACCAGGAAGCCGATTGCCTTGATCACGGTGTTGGGATTCACGGAAGTGGTGACGGCGAGATCCTTCAGCGCCGGCAGCTTGTCGCCATTGCGCCATTCATCCTTGAGCAACCGCTCGCAGATAAAGTCCGCCACCTGCAGGTAGATTGGATAGTTGGGCTTATAGTCCATCCTGTACCTCGTGCGCACGCAGACAGCGGTAGGCGACATACAGGATCCAGAGCGCGAACCCTCCGGCCACGGCAAAGTTCATCCACGCGGCATCGAACAGCGGGAGCAGCGGCACTTGCAGCGGCTTCACGACATGGAAGTGGAAGCTGGTCCAGGAGAATGCATCCCAGTAGAAGATCCGCAGCAAGACATACATGGCTGCCACAAAGCCCACGAGCAGCAGCAGCAGGGACAGCGCGGTCTTGATCAATGCGTGGGAACGGAAGCAGATCGCACCGGTCAGCATCACGATATGCGCCAGCAGATAGATGCGAATGAGCAGCAGCGACAACGCCGTGAATGGCGAGAACAGCGGCTGCCGTGCACCGATCCACCAGGCGGTCAGCTGGTTGCCCAGCCAGTCGATGCCGCTGAAGGCCAGGATGACGTACAGAAGATACAAGGGACCAGTCAGCAGGTAGCGACTCAGAAAGCGCTCGATGTTCGAGCAGGGCAGCATCAGGTACTGGTAGCGCTCCAGCGGATGGTGCATGTCCTGGAAACCCAGGCTGGTGAACAGCAGTCCTCCACCCAGGAGATATATGCCGAAGAACACGGGATTCATGGTCTGGTACACCATCTCCCCCGTATGGAAATTGGTCAGATAGATCAGCACCGTGAGGCCCAGCACTGCGAGGGTGCCGTATGCCAGGGGTCGCGCGATGCGCAGGGCGTCGTTCTGGATCACCCGCTTGAAACGGGAAAAGGAAAACTCGCTCATGCACGTGCCTCCGGACGGAACAGTTCACGGACCCTGTCTGGGCCTGTGGTCACCAGGCCAAACATCAGCTCCAGGTCGAGACGGCTTTCCTGCGGGCCGTGGTTCTCGCGGATCACCTTGAAGCCTTCGAGCGATTTCTCCGCATAGAGAGCATCTGTTGGCGACGCCTGCTCCACCGTGATCTGCAGCCGTGATTCCAGTGCTTCGACCGTGGCGTGCAGCAGGATCTCGCCCTGCGCCAGCACCATCACGGAATCGATGAGGCCCTGCAGGTCATGCACCTGGTGGGTGGAGATCAGGAAGCTGCGTTCCGGCTGGAAGTGATCGATCAGCAGCCGCCGGAACTGGCTCTTGCCCGGAATGTCGAGCCCGTTGGTGGGCTCATCGAGAATCAGCAGGCGCGCCTGCGTGGCAAGGCCGAAGGCGAGCAGGAATTTCTTCTTCTGGCCCTGCGACAGCGTGTGCAGTTTCTGCGGGCGCGGCAGCTGCAGCTCGGTGAACAGCCGGTTGAACAGCGCGCTGTCGAAGCGGGGATACAGCGCGCCGTAACGCGCTTCATAGGTGGAGGCCTCGAGCGCCGGCAGCTGGAACTCCTCCGGCAGCAGGAAGATATCCGCCAGGAATTCCGGTGCCCGCTGCGCGGGTTCGTGGCCCAGCACGGTGCACCGCCCATGCTGCGGAAAACTCAGGCCCGCCAGCAGCCTCAGCAGGCTGCTCTTGCCGGCGCCGTTGGCGCCGAGCAGACCACAGAGCGTCCCGGCGGGCAGGTGCAGGTTCAGGTTCGAGAACAGGGCGTTGCCACGGCGGGAGTAGCGAAAGCCAAGATTTTCCAGGTCGATCATGCGGTCTCCGGACCCGGGCGGCCTGTGATGGCCGGGTCGGAGAGAGATTACTACTTTACTAGTGTACTAGTAAAGTAAGTTTCTAACGGTGCCGGGGCCGGCCGAACCGCTGCACGAAGTCATCCAGCTCGATAGTGAATTCCTCTTCCGCCAGGAACGCCTCATCCGTCATTCCCGGCTGCTCGCGGGGCTTGTACCAGACCGCATAGCCCGGCAGTTGCATCTGGTCGTAGAAGATCTCCACGCCATCGAAGGGGTAACCGGCGGAACGCTGGTTCCTGTAGTCGAGATAATTCTGCGTGTCCGGGATGACCGCGATGGTGAACTTCAGATCCACTGCCGGCGCGGCAGCCCAACCCGTGGCGAACGAAGACAGGGCGCTGGCGGCAAGCAGCAGCCATGTTCTGCGGGCCAGCATCGTGTTGCGGATCATTGTTCCTCCGGAACGTCCGAGCCGACTATACAACCTGCGCGGAGAGGCTCAGTCGCAGACCTTGGGATCCGGCACCGATGATCGTGGACGGTCCGGGGACCGCATGTCATCCAGCAGATGACTGTTGGCCTCGGGGATCTCGTTCAGGTCACAGGCGAAGAAGCCTAGGGTGACCACGCAGCGCTTGCCGACCCTGAATGCCGGCAACAGGCCGGCCCAGATCACACGGCGGTCTTCTTCCCCGTTCCATTCCATGCTCGATTCCCTGGGCACGCAGGGCTTCGGCACGGTCCTGGGGGCCGGGCTGAAGTCCTTCTGCTGCTCATCGCCCGATCGCTCTGCGGCGCGGCGGGCAGCCAATGAGGCTTCACGTCCCCAGTCCACTTGCGGTGCTGGCGCGGGCGTCGTAGCGGGCGCGGAGATGGCTGTGGAGTCCGCGCGGGCTTCGGCTGCCGGTTCGACAGCCGACGCCCTGCTTCGCGGTGGGGAAGTCCGTGGCGTCTCGATACGTGCAGGTTCGGGCAGTTCTGGCGGCGCAGGCTCGAGCATTGTGATCCAGACGCTGGCGAATACCGGCACCCGCGTGTCGCCCTGCACGTCTGGCCGCACGCCGGACATGAGCAGCATCAGCAACAAGCCGTGTAGCAAGACAACTGCCAGGGCAAAAAGCCGGCGCATGCCGCGTTAGGACTCGCCGGATGTGCAAGAGGTTCCCCCGCCCCGGGGCGAGGCTCAGAACGGGCAGATCACCTTGCCCGACCACGCCGGAACATGTTGACCAGCGCCAGCAGGATTATCGCACCGCCAAGGGATACCACCACGGTTCCGACGCTGAGCCCGGAATTGTTGATGGTGCCGGCGCCAACCAATGGGCTGATCAGCAGGCCGCCGACGAAGGCACCGACAATTCCCACCACGATGTTCAGCAGGATGCCCTGTTGACCATCGGTACGCATGATAAGGCTTGCGATCCAGCCGATGACTCCGCCAACGATCAGCCAGATGATGATGTTCATGTGAATCTCTCGTTTGTATTCGTGATGCCGGCAGTCATTAGACGAGCTTCACACCCGCGTGAGCAGGTGGCAGCAGTGCTTGCCGCCGTAGGATGTAGCTGACAACGGGCCTGCGACTCACTATCTTGGGATCAGCATGTCGCGCCTGATGGTCTTCCAGCACGTTGCCGCCGAGCCGCTCGGCACCCTGCACGCGCGCATCCGCACGCGGGGCCACCGCATCCGCTTCCACAATTTCCAGCGCGACCCCGATGCGCAGCCGAACGTGGACCGGTACCAGGGGCTGATCGTACTGGGCGGGCCGATGAACGTGGAGGACCAGCAACGGCATCCGCACCTGAAGACCGAGCTGCTGGCCATCGAGGCGGCGCTGCGCCAGGGCAAGCCGGTGCTGGGCATCTGCCTGGGCGCGCAGTTGCTGGCGCATGTGCTGGGCGCGCCGGTGAGGCGGCATGCGCAGCACGAGATCGGCTGGTATGACCTGGTGACTACGGAGCATGGTCGTGCAGATCCGGTGCTGGCGCACCTGGGCGAACAGGCGCCGGTGTTCCAGTGGCATGGCTGCACGTTTGATCTGCCGTCGGGCGCAGTGCAGCTGGCGCGCACGGAGACCTGCGAGCAGCAGGCCTTTCGCTTTGGACCGAATACGTATGGCTTCCAGTTTCACCTGGAAGCGGATGCCGCGATGATAGAGCGCTGGCTGCAATTGCCTGTGTATCGAGAGGAGCTGGCAGCAGCGGGAATCGGGCGGGATGAGGAATCGATCCGAGGGGCGACTGCGGCGTTGATCCAGAAGATGCAGCCGCTGGCGGAGACCACGTTCAACAACTTCCTGGACCTGGTGGGCAGGCCGAGCCGGCGCATTGCCCTGCCATCGCGGCACGGCGCCTGAACCCCTTGAGCTCGGCTGCGGCTGCGAACTTCAGGTGGCCGGCGCCCGCGCCCAGAACAATCCGGTTCTGGGCACGAACGATCCGTCTGGTTCCACCGCCAGTCCTTCCCGCACTTCAAGGGCCGCGCCGGCGAGCAGATTGCGAATCACTGCAGCGCTTTCCGGCGGCGTGCGCATGCGCTCGATCCAGGAACGGAACTCCAGGCGGGTGGGCCAGAACGCTTCCTGCTGCAGCTCGAAGCCTGCGCGTTGCAACATGCTGCGCCACTGCGATGGGGAATAGTCCCGCACATGGCTCGGGTCGCGCAGCAGCTCGATGGCCTGCAGATGGGTGTCGACCAATGGCGATTCATCACCCATCAGGTCGATGATGAGCAGCGTTCCGCCCGGCCGCGTGACGCGTTGCATTTCGCGCAGTGCGGTGGGCACATCGTGCCAGTGGTGTGCGCTGTAGCGGGTGCCCACCACATCGAAATGGCCATCGGGAAAGGGCAGTGCCTGGGCGCTGGCCTGCTGCACTTCGATCTGCGGCAACTGGCGCCGCCCCGCGGCGGCGCTGACTGTCGCGAGCATTGACGGCGAGAGGTCGGTTGCCACCACGCGCTGGAAACATGGCGCGAGTGCGAAGCCGAGATGACCTGCACCACAGCCGACATCGAGCAGCGACGCCCGCGACGGCGCCTGCTGCACCAGCTGCCTTGCCAGCTCGAGATCCGGACCGGCGGCGTGGACCGCGCTGGTCAGATAGGCCTGGGCCCTGGGGTCGAACTGGGCGACGACGGCCTGGTCGTGATTGCGCATGGCGGGGCATCCCTGGTCGGTGACTTGAGCCTCGATCCTGCGCGTCCTCATATCCTGTTACCAGACAAGCCGTTATCCTATTATAAGATGCAACACCCCAAGGCCCGCCAGCAGCTGGGAGACTTCCTGCGCGCGCAGCGCGACCGGCTGCGGCCGGAGGATTTCGGCCTGCCGGCGGGACAGCGGCGACGCGCACCCGGACTGCGGCGCGAGGAAGCTGCACAGCTCTGCGGCATCAGTCCCACCTGGTTCACATGGATCGAACAGGGGCGCACCGCATCGGTGTCCGTGCCCACGCTCGCCGCGATTGCGCGCGGCCTGCGCCTGTCGCGCGCGGAACGGGGCTACCTGTTTGAACTCGCCGCCCGCGCCGACCCTGCGCCGCCCAGTGCGGACAAGACCGACCCGCAGCAATTGCGGGCGCTGGTCGAAGCGATACGCACACCGGCCTATGTGCTGGACCGGCATTGGGATGCAGTGGTGTGGAACAAGCCTGCAACGGAGCTGTTCGCATCGTGGCTGGGCGCGAGGGCCGGTGCCGACCGCAACCTGCTGCGCTTTGTGTTTACCGGCGCCGCTGCGCGCAAGTTCATCGTCAACTGGAACGACCGCGCGCAACGGCTGGTCGCCGAATATCGCGCCGACACCGCCGCCTGGCGCGACGACCCGGTGCGCAGGGCGCTGGTGCAGGAACTGACCGATGCCAGCCCGGAGTTCGCAGCGGCGTGGAAGTCGCAACACGTGCA
>JAATEY010000160.1 GCA_015655465.1 Gammaproteobacteria bacterium
AAATCGGCAACGATCCAGGCGGGGCGCGATATCGTGGGATTGCGATATGCCGGGCAGAACCTGAATCCGGACGACATGACGCTGATCCGCGCCGGCCGCGACATCTCCTATCCCGACAACCGGAATTCGTCCCTGGCAATCGGACAGGCGGGCCCGGGCCGGATGACGCTGCTCGCCGGGCGGAATATCGACCTGGGTGTTTCGGCGGGCATTACGTCGTTCGGCAATATCGCCAACGGCAACCTGCCGGATTCCGGTGCGGATATCACCATGCTCGCCGGCCTGGGTGCACCGCTGGGCGTGCGCACGGAAGGTAGCGAATCGGACTTTCTCACCGCAGTGGTGGAGCCAAGTGCTGCCTACCAGAGTCAGCTTGTGCAGTATGTGCGACGGTTGACCGGTGCGCAGAACCTGGACTTCGCGGCGGCAGTGAAACTGTTCCGTGGCCTGAGTGAGGCAGACCAGATCCCGCTGGCCGGCAACATCCTCGTGCAGGAGCTGGTGAAGTCCGGTCGCGAGGCGAACACGGATCCAGCGCTCGGTTACACGCGCGGCTTTGCCGCCATCGATGCACTGTTTCCCGGCAGCAGGCCGACGAGCGGCGAGAGTCCCTTCAACGGCAATCTGTCACTGGCGTTCAGCCGCATCTATTCGCTGGATGGTGGCACCGTGGAATTGCTGGTGCCTGGAGGACGAGTGGACGTCGGCCTGGCGAATCCGCCCGCTGCGCTGACGGCCAGCACCGGCCTCAAGCGACAACCCTCGGATCTCGGCATCGTGGCGCAGCGCGAGGGCGATGTGTTCGTGTTTGCAAGAAACGACATTCTCGTGAACCAGTCGCGCGTGTTCACGCTGCTTGGAGGCGATATCGCGCTCTGGTCTTCGCAGGGCAACATCGATGCCGGACGCGGCGCCAAATCATCCATATCCGCGCCGCCTCCGGTGGTCGTGGTCGATGACAAGGGCAATGTCACCCTGGACGCATCGGCATCCATCGCGGGCAGCGGCATCCGCACGATTCGCAGCTCGCCGACGGTATCGCCCGGCGATGTGGACCTGATCGCCCCCGCGGGTTTCGTCAACGCGGGTGACGCCGGCATCGGTTCAGCCGGAAATCTCAACATCGCCGCGCAGCAGGTGCTTGGCCTGGACAATATCCAGGTGGGCGGTGTGTCCACCGGTGTGCCACCTGAAGTCGGTGGACTCGGGGCGTCGCTGTCCGGAGTGACCGCAGCTGCCGGGAGCTCGACCAATGCTGCGACCTCTGGTGCGACGGGCGAACAGCGGAGCTCGCAGCAAGCCGCACCGCTGGCGCAGACCGCGTTGTCCTGGCTGGAAGTCTTCGTGCTCGGACTCGGCGAGGATAACTGCAATCAGAACGATGTCGAGTGCCTCAGGCGGCAGAAGACAACCAGGTAGCGGATCGCTGGCCGGCACGCCGCGCACACGCGGCGGACACTTCTTTCAGCCGGGAGGCGTGAGCGTCAGGTTGACTTCCTTGCCGCCGCGGCGGACCGTCACTGCCACCTGGCCGGCTGTTCTGAGTGCGTCCATGTCTGCGCGACTGCCAAGTACAGCAGCACCATTCATGCTCGTGATGACATCGCCTGGCTGCAGCCCGAGGCGCAGAAATTCCTTCATGCCCTTGAGACCGCTTGCGGGAAACACGCGGATGCCGGGTTGCTTGCCATTCCGGGGCGGCGCCTGCAGGTTCAGCACACGCCCCAGTGACCTTCCCCTGGCGCCAGGTGCAGTGACTGGCCTGTTGCCTGCGACAGCAGGTGTGGCAGCTGCGGCAGCTGGGCCTGTGGTGGCCCAGTCGATATACAGCGTCTGCAGAATGCCGTTGCGTTCGATCTCCACCCTGTCGGCGTACACACCGCGAAGGGTGGCGCCGGTGCCGATGCCAATTTCAGAACCCGCACGGTATAGCGCAACACCCCGCGGTTGCTCTCCGAGAAACGCCCACCCCAGCGATGGATCCCCGACTGCAACCACGCCAGCCAGCAACAGTTTGCCGCCAGGCCCTGATCCTTCCGCAGCAGCGCCGCCTTGTGAAGCCGGATTGACGCCAAACAGGTGAGCGTCCAGCAGTCTCTTCAGGTCAACGACATCTGATCCCGTGCCACGTCGATCCGCTGTGACTCCAGCATTCTCCGCAAGCCCGGAACGATGCAGCGGCTTGAACGCAGAGTTCGCCATCGTTGCCATCTGCAGCGCAATGCCCAGGGCAAGAATTGCAGCCGCACCCGTCGGCGCAGACTTCAGCAGCCTGCTGCGCGCCGGAGCTGTGTCCATTTGAAAGGAAGAGTGCATGCGCCATTGTCGCCTGATCAGCAATGGCATTGCCATGCAGTCTGCGCCCGACATGCGTCGCAATAAATCCGTCATGTATCGTGCGTAGCCTATGCAGCGCCACTGTCCGTATCTGCAGACTGGCGGCGCCAGCTGTGAGACAATTCAATGCATCGTGTGTGTGTGCGGGTCGCGTCGATCCTGGTGTTTGTCATTGGAGTGATGTCGGCCCCGGTGGCAAGTGCCTGGTGGAACGATGACTGGGCATTCCGCAAGGAGTTGAGTCTCGATCTGTCGGCGACCGGTGCGAACATTCCAGCCAACGCGACGGATGTGCCGGTTCTGGTGCGGCTCAGCATCGCCAATTTTCCGTACTTCAATGATGCGCAGCCCGACGGCCGCGACCTGCGCTTCATAGCGGCTGATGACAAGACGCCACTGAAGTTTCACATCGAAAAATTCGATGCACAGTCACAGATAGCCTTGCTGTGGGTGCGCCTGCCGCGGATCACGGGCGGCCTCAACGGCGACAAGTTCTATCTCTACTACGGCAATCCGAAAGGCACCGCGGCAGTCGATGCCGCCGGGACCTACGATCCAGGCCAGTCAGTGGTGTATCACTTTGCCGAGGCGGCGCCGGCGGCGCAGGATTCAGCCGGCTACAGGATCGAGCCCCAGAGTTCCTCCGCGACATTCCAGCCCGCATCGCTCATCGGCTCCGGCGTGCGCTTCGACGGCGCCAACCTGATCGCCGTGGCAGCTGCACCGGCGTTGCAGATTGTTCCGGCGAAGGGCTACACCATGTCTGCGTGGGTGAAGCCGGAGGGTGCCCAGAAGCAGGCTACCGTCGTCGCAGTACAGGAAGGCGCAAAGCAGCTGGTCCTTGGCATCGATGGTGAGCGCGCATATGCCCTGTGGCGCGATGGGGGCAGGGAACTGCGGGTCGCCCAGCCAGGCGGCACTGTGGCTGGAGAGTGGCACCACCTGGCTTTGCTTGCCGCTGACGGCCATCTTGCGCTGCTGGTCGATGGTGCGGAAGTGGCGCGGGCGGATCTGGCACTGCAGGCCATGAATGGCTCGTTGAGCGTGGGCGCCAATGCAGCGGGCGGCAATTTCTATCGCGGCGAGCTGGATGAACTGCAGGTGGCGCAAGCGGGTCGCAGCGACTCGTGGCTGCGGGCGGCTGCGCTGAGCCAGGGAATGGTCGCGCCGCTGCTGATATATGGCGGCGATTCACAGAAGGACGCGGGCGAGCACCAATCCTATTTTGCCAGCACCTTGCGCAATGTGACCGTCGATGGATGGGTCATCATCGGTGTGCTGGCGGTCATGTTCACGGCATCGGTGCTGATCATGATCTGGAAGATCGTGTACCTCAATCGTGTCTCTGCCGGCAATGCCAGGTTTCTCGCGGAGTTTCACCTGCTGAACAAGGATCCATCGGATCTCGAAAGCGCCGCTCCGGCTGCAGCCGACAGGAAGTTTGGAATATCCACGCTCCAGACTCTCTATCTGCATGGCATGGGTGAAACAAGGAAGAGAATCCACGCGCCGGCGTTGAGTGCCGATCGCGCAAGGACGCTCTCGGCACAATCGATGGAAGCGATCCGGGCCACCATGGACGCCACGCAAACGCGCCAGACCCAGCGTCTGCAGTCGCAAATGGTCTGGCTGACGATAGCGATCTCCGGCGGACCATTTCTTGGACTGCTTGGCACGGTGGTCGGTGTGATGATCACCTTTGCCGCCATTGCCGCCAGCGGCGAGGTGAACGTCAATGCCATCGCGCCGGGCACCGCGGCGGCGCTGGTGGCAACGGTGGCGGGCCTCGGCGTCGCCATACCGTGCCTGTTCGGCTACAACTACCTGAATACGCGGATCAAGGGGATTTCCGCCGACATGCGCGTGTTCGTCGACGAGTTCGTCACGCGGATCGCGGAGACCTACTCCTGAGGGAGAAGGGACAACCATGTCGGCATCTGCAGAGGAAAAGGACGTATACGACGAGATCAACATCACGCCGATGCTCGATCTGGCATACGTGCTGTTGCTGATCTTCATCATCATGACGACAGCGACCGTGCAGGGAATCAAGGTCAACCTGCCCAAGGCCAGCGCGCAGCCCAGTCTTGCCGTAAGCAAGACCAAGGCCGTCACGATTGCGGCCGACGGAACCATATATCTGGATACCTTTGCGGTAACCATGGTGGAGCTGGAAAACCTGCTGCGCCAGTACAAGGCTGCCACGCCGGATCTGCCCGTGATCATCAAGGCGGACTCCACCATCGAATACCAGCGTGTGGTGGATGTGCTTGATCTCCTGGGGCGACTTGAAATCAGTCAGCTCGGGCTGGTTACCCAGCGGATCGTCAAGTGAATGCAAGTCCCCAGCGGAACGAGGCACCCCGGACGATTCTCATTGGTGTTGGTGCCTGTGTGCTCATCGCCATTGTCATTGGCGTGGCTATCTACTTCCTCATGCACATGCTTGGATCAAAGCCCGAGCCGCAGAAGAAGGTCGTGCAGGAAGTGCGCATCATCCGGCCCCCTCCACCACCTCCGCCACCGCCGGATGCCGAGCCGCCGCCACCTCCGGAGGAGGAGCAGGTCAAACTGCCGGAGCCACAGCCTGATCCGGTCGCGTCGAATGATCCGCCGCCTGGTCCGAATCTGGGAGTCGACGCCGCAGGGACCGGTGCCGGCGATGGATTCGGCCTGGTTGGCCGGCCTGGCGGCAGGGACTTGCTGGCCTCCGGAGGCAGTGCGTATGCGTGGTACGCCGGACAGCTCAAGAACCTGGTGCTCGATCACCTCGGAGAAGACAAGAAGATCCGTTCAGGCAGTTACTCGGTAGTCATTCGCCTCTGGGTGAGAAGCGATGGATCCATCGAGAAGGCAAGCCTGATGGGTTCCAGCGGCGACAAGGAGCGCGATCACACGATTGAAGAATCGCTGTCCCGGTTGACGCGCCTGCCACAGCCTCCTCCTGCCGATATGCCACAGCCGATAAGTCTGCGAATAGTTTCCCGGGTCTGACCCGCCGAACAATCAGAATTGGATCCGTCACATGCATCGAACTACCCTGCTGTTTCGCGCCGCCTGCGTGGCACTGCTGTTGGGACAGGCATTGACAGCCAGTGCAGCGTCCAGCCAGGAAGAAAAAACGCTGAACGAATTGCGCAATACCGTCGTCAATCTGCTGCAGGGGCTGGTGGACCGCGGCGTGCTGACGCGTGAACAGGCCGAGCAGATGGTGCGCGACGCGCAGGCCAAGGCTGATGCCAGTGCCGCTGCCGCTGCCGCGCAGGAGAAGGCCGAGGAAAGCGCCGTCCGGGTGCCCTATGTGCCGCAGATAGTGAAGGATGAAATTCGCCGCCAGGTTGCCGCCGACCTTGGGAAGGAAGTAACGGACAGCGTCGTTGAAACTGCCAAATCGGAGAGCTGGGGAGTACCTGCCGCACTTCCCGACTGGGTCAAGCGCATGCGCTGGTACGGTGACGTCCGAGTACGCAGCCAGGGCGATTTCTTCGCCACGGACAACAGCACGAACAGCTACCTGGATTTCCAGCGGGTCAATGATGCAGGGGGAATCGGCAAGGCAGGAGCGTCCGCACTCGTCAATACGACGGAAGAGCGTGAGCGGTTGCGATACAGGTTTCGCACCGGGTTCGAGTCGGTGCTGGGATACGGCTGGTCCATGGGAGCCCGCCTCGCCACCGGCAGCCTTCGCGACCCGATCTCTACCAACCAGACCATGGGCAACTGGGCATTTCGCAGCCAGATCGGCCTGGATCTGGCGTACCTGGACTGGTCCGGGACAACCAGTACCGGCAGGCACACATTCGGTGTGACGGGCGGAAGAATGCGCAATCCA
This sequence comes from Gammaproteobacteria bacterium, assembly GCA_015655465.1. Classification (GTDB taxonomy): domain Bacteria; phylum Pseudomonadota; class Gammaproteobacteria; order Steroidobacterales; family Steroidobacteraceae; genus ZC4RG30. The sequence continues at coordinate 6,170 of JAATEY010000160.1, forward strand.
TTCTTCACGGGCAGCGATCTGGTTTATGACCAGGACCTGACATTCGAAGGCGTGGATGCCTACCTGCGCATGGGTCTGGATCGGAATGATCCCACCGGACGCGCAGTGTTCTTCAACGTCGGCGCATTTCCGTTGCAGGAACTGGAACTGTCGAGCGACGACAAGTGGCTGTTTGGCGGTCAGGCAGGACTGGATTGGAAGTACGGAAGCGGCAGCCGTACCAGGCTGGCTGCGAGCCTGTACCGGTTCCAGAACATTTCGGGGCAGCGCAATCTCTTCGAATCCGGCCTGCTCGACTATACGGCGCCGCTGTTCCTCAGCCGGGGAAATACATTGTTCGACATTCGCAACGACAACGACAGTTCCACCAATCTCTATGCCCTGGCGGCCGACTACGAACTGGCGAACGTGTCGTTGATCCACGACTGGCGCATTGGCGCTGCGCATCGGATGACCTTTGCCGCCGACTACGTACGCAACATCGGCTATGACGGCAAGAAGGTGCTCGCGAGAACGGGATTCTTTGTGCCGCGGCGGGATGTTGGATACCAGGCCGAGCTGGCCATTGGCTCGGCTTCGATGGCGCATGCCCATGCGTGGCGTGCGAGCGTTGGTTATCGCTACGTGGAGCGCGATGCAGTGCTGGATGCATTCACGGATTCGGATTTTCGACTCGGTGGTACCGACGTAAAGGGATATACAGCCGGGTTCGATTACAGCCTCACGCCAATGGTAATGGGCCGCATAAAGTATCTGAGCGGTAACGAGATCGACGGTCCACCGCTTGGAATCAATGTGCTGCAGCTTGATATCACGGCAAGCTTCTGACGGAGACTGCAGATGATGGCCAGGTACCCGCACATCCTCCGGCTGATTCTGGTGACTGCTGTTCCAGTCTTCCTGTCTGCCACTGCCGGCGCGCAAGCCGCGCGCACGGGCTCCGTCAACACCCAGGCCATGCAGCAGCAGTTGCTGCAACTGCAGCAACTGGCCGCGGAACGCACCACGCTGCAAGCCGAGAATGCCCGCATCAGGGCCGATCTGGAGCAGGCAAAAAAGGAGCGCGATTCACTCAAGGCCGCGCAGGCGGAGATCGGCCGTCGCAGTCGGGGGGCGGAAGCGGAGCTGGTCAAGACCCAGGCGGACAAGGCGCAGGTCGAAGGCGAACTGGCGCGGGAGAAGCAGCGCTTCGAGGAGATCTCGCAGCGGTTTCGCGAGACGGTGACTTCGCTGCGCGATGTCGAGACTGATCGGGCCGTCAAGACCGAGGGGCTCACGCAACGCGAGTTCGACCTCAACAGCTGTGTTGCCCGCAACACCAGGCTGTTCACCCTGGCCTCCGAGGTAATCGATCGGCTCGACGATCAGGGTTTCTGGTCAGCGGTGGCCAGGCGCGAGCCGTTTACAAGGCTCAAGCGGGTACAGCTCGAGAATCTCGCCGACGGATATCGCGATGCAGCGGCTGATCAGCGCGTGGTCGAGCCTGCGCAGTCCACAGGCCGCTGAGTCCTCTCGTCCTTTGCTGACGTAGACCGCCGTCTGACCGGCGCGCCGCGCCGCGCGCACGCGGTCATCCATTCATGTCTTCGACAGGCTTCAAACGCACTGCCGCGAGTAACCGGCTTGCTTCGTGTTCGGTGTCTTACTTATCACGAAGTCTTAACCATTTATACATATTCAGGTGCAAAGCTGGACTCACGCTAGGAAGACGGCAGGCCCGACTTGGCGGGACGTTTTGCCGGATGCCCCGCCTGCTGGTGCTAGGGCGTCAATAGTCCGTCAATCACCTGTCATACGAATGACTGCAAGTTTGCCAACTCGACAATTCAGCCGGAAGACGCACAGAAAAATGGAAGGACGCAAGCAGGCAATCTCGATCCGGCTCAATGCAGCCGATCTGCGCAACCTGCGCAAGCTGGCGCGGCGCATGGGCGTGCGCAATTCGGACGTCGTCCGCCTCGCGCTGAAGAGCTGCATGGCGCGGCTCGAGCCGCTGCTGCAGCCGGAGGCGAAGGGCCGCGACCTCGTGCCGGTGTTCGTGGAGGCGGGTGCTGACCTCGTGCGCTACCTCGATCTGGATGCCACGCGCATCGAAGCGATCATCAACGAGGGTGTCGCCGACGGTAATCGGGTCGAGCGCGCCGATGTCCACCTGCTGGCGGGGAGTGGCGCGCAGCATTCCTATGCGCGCCTGCGGCCCGGCCTGGCAGCACTGCGGAGCGGCCCGTCGCTGAGTCCGGGAGAAGAGGACCGGCTGCTGAACCACTCGCTGGAGCGCTATTTCTACGACAAGTACGTGTACGAGACGCCGACCCGGACCGGCATCACCCTTGAGACCTGCGGAAGCCAGCTGCCATGAAGGCGTTCCGGAAAGCAGGGTTCCTTGCGCCGGCGCTGGTCTGGTGCTCGCTCTTCATCAGCCCGCTGGCGGCAGCTTCGATGGTGGACATTGCCACCCTCGAAGGTGGATACCACGTGACGGTGCTGGCTCAGCCAAGTGCCTTGGTGCTCCAGGACTTCACGAGTTCCAGCGCGGGCACTGTCACCCTTACGACCAGGACCTTCACCTGGGGCGATCTGCTCAGCGTGCTCACCACCAATGTCTTCATCGGGGGTGCGCCAACGCTGGTGCTGCCGGGACCAGGACCAGGTACGCTGGTGTTCAGTGTCGGGGTGAGTCAGGTCTTTTCGACCAGCATGCAGCTTGTGGCCGCCGGTCCGCATGGTTATGGCATGGCCGCATACGACCTGTCCTTCGTGCCGCAAGTCACTCCCCCACAGGTGCCGTTGCCGGCCGGGGTGTGGCTGCTGGCCAGCGGCGCTGCCCTGCTTGCCACCGGCGCTCGAAAGAGGGCCGGCAGATAAGGCTTGGGAGCCTTCCGCTTCCCCGGCTTCCGTCACATACATTGGTAGTGGAGATGTGTTCTCATTACCGGATGTACTCCATATCGAAACTGGTTGTGCTGTCCCTGCTGACGGCCATGTCGCTGTCCGGCGCCTTTTCGCGTGCTGCCGAGCCTGAAGCATCCCGGCCGGAGGCTTACCTCATCCAGCCCGGAGATGTGCTGCAGATCATGGTCTGGAAGGAGACGGATCTGCAGTCGGAAGTCGTCGTCCGGCCGGATGGCGGAGTGAGTTTTCCCCTCAGCGGTGACCTGCAGGCGGCGGGCGGCACTGTGGAAGCACTGCGCGATGCGCTGCACGAACGACTCCTGAAATACATACCCGATCCGGTGGTGACCGTGTTGGTGAAGATCGCCAACGGCAATCGCATCTACGTGGTGGGCAAGGTGAACCGGCCTGGCGAGTTCCCGCTGATGCGCCCGACAGACGTGATGCAGGCCCTGGGCCTCGCCGGCGGCGCCACGCCCTTCGCGGCAGTCAACGACATCCGTATACTGCGGCGCGAAGCCGGTCAACAGATTGTGATCCGCTTCCGCTATGACGATGTGGTCAAGGGGCGCCGCCTGGAGCAGAATGTGTTGCTGCGAAGCGGGGATACGGTAGTAGTGCCGTGAATCGCCGAGTTGCAGCAATTGCCGCAGCAGCGACAGCGGCGTGGCCTTGCGCGCAGGCGGCCGAGTGGCGCGTTGCCCCGTCCATCGGTACATCGGTCGTGAATGAAACCAATCCCCGTCTCGCCATTGACTCTGCCAGCGACCAGCAGGCCTTTGCTGCCGATCTCGGTGTGCGTCTCGACCGAATGAGCGAGACCACCAGCATCACACTCAATTCGTCCGCGGCGCGCCGGCAATACCGCGAGGACCGCAGCCTGGACCGTTCCGACCTCGCCGTCGACCTCTCGCTGCAACAGGCTGCCACCGAACGTGTCTCCTGGTCCGCGTCGGCTTCGGCCACGCGCGATAGCACGCTCACCAGCGAGCTGGGCACCTCCGGCGAGACGCAGATCGGCTACCGGCACGAATCCCTTGGCGCGCAGTTGCGGCCGCAGTGGCAGGTGAGCGAGCGCTGGTCTGCCACGGCGATGATGCAGGTGGAGAGCGATTTCTATCCCAGTGCAGGCAGCGGTCTGTTCGACTACCGGTATTTTTCCGCCGGTCTGGCCAGCAGCTGGCGCCGGTCCCCGCAGGATTCCATCGGGTTCGTGGTGCGTACCGGCCAGCTGCAGGTTGCGCAGGCGCGAGACGACATCCGGGACGTCGGCGCCTCGCTGGAGTACACACGTACCATCGACGAGCGCTGGAATCTGCGCCTGGGCGGTGGTCCCGCATGGATGCGCGGCAGCGGTTCGACGCAGCGGGGCGAGAGCTTCAGCCTCGGGCTTACCCGCGCTGCGCAGTACGGCGCAGTCTCGCTCGCCGTCGATCGTGACCTGGCACCGACCGGCCGGGGCTACCTGACCCGGCGCGACAGCATGTCGCTGCAGTTGAGCAGGGATCTCGCTCCACACATGTCGGGCACCCTGGGCGCCCGCTACCTGCGCAGTCGCAATGTCGTCGGCGCGCTGGGCTTCACATTCGATGATGTCCGCTACCGGCGCGTCGATGCTGGCCTGAACTGGTCGCCTTTGCAGCAGTGGTCGATGGAACTGCGTGCGGGATACTCCGCTCAGCAGCAGAGCGCCAGTGGCGCGCACGCATCGGGAGTCGACCTGGCCCTGGGGCTTCGCTGGAACGGAAAGAACCATGTCTTCTGATGCCACCCGGCCAGCGCCGGAACCTGCTCCGTCATTCAATCCTCGCGCGATCCTGCAGCGCCGCTGGGTGGCGATGTTCATTGTCTTCGCGGTCACGCTGCTTGCCGCCATGATCATTGCCTTCCTGTGGCCGCCGACGTATGTATCCACCGGCACCATACTCATCGAGCAGCAGGAGGTGCCCGCCGACCTGGTGCGCACCACGATCTCCAGCTACGCCGACCAGCGCATCCAGGTGATATCGCAACGGGTGATGACCACCGAAAACCTGCTGCGCATCGTCAAGAACTACGATCTCTACGCGCAGGAGCGCCAGCGCCAGGGGCGCGAGGCGATCATCGGGAAGATGCGCAAGGACATTTCCTTTCGTACCATCAGCGCCGATGTGATCGATCCGCGGCAGGGTCGGCCCGTGCAGGCCACCATCGCCTTTTCGCTGGGCTATTCCAGCCCTTCGCCCGATGTCGCGGCGCGCGTGGCCAATGAGCTCTCGTCGCTGTTCCTGCAGGAGAACCTGCAGAGCCGCAAGCAGCTGACGGAGCAGGCGGCGACCTTCCTCACCGAGGAGTCCAACAAGCTCGGTGTAAATATCGCCGCGCTGGAAAGCAAGGTCGCGGATTTCAAGTCGAAGCATGTCGAGAATCTGCCCGAGCATGGCGATCTCAATATCCAGCTGCTGAATCGCGCCGACGACGACCGGCGTGCCGTCGAAGCGCGCATCGAGGCAATGGATCAGCAGATCCTGTATCTCGATGCGCAGCTCGCCCAGATCAGCAAGTCCGCGTCCGTGTACACCTCGACCGGCGAGCGGGTGATGTCGCCTGCCGACCGGCTCAAGGTACTGCGCTCCGAGTACGCCCGCGAAAGCGCGATCAAGACCCCCGATCATCCGGATGTGCAGAAGCTCAAGCGCGAGATCGAGGGGCTGGAGGCTGGCGGCAGCGACGTGCCAGCCGACAATGACCGCGCACGCCAGCTGACCGACGCGCAGGGCGCGCTTGCGGTGGCGCGCCAGCGCTATGCACCCGACCATCCCGATGTGCGGCGTCTCGAGCGGCTGGTGGCAACGCTCTCGGCTCCTGCGCCCGTGGCGCCCGCGGCCACGAAGCCTGCGGATTCGCCGGACAACCCGGCCTACATCCAGATCAGCGCGCAGCGGGAGGCCACTGCCAGCGAACGCGACTCGCTGCTGCGGCAGCGCAAGGAACTGGCAGCGCGGATTGTCGCTCTCGAAGCTCGCCTGGCCAGCAGCCCCGGCGTCGAACGCGATTACGCGGCGCTGCTGCGGGACCTGGACAACGAGCAGCTCAAGTACCGCGAAGTGCGGCAGAAGCAGATGGAGGCCCAGCTCGCGCAGAACCTGGAGGAAGGGCGCAAGGGCGAGCGCTTCACGCTGATCGAGCCGCCGCTGGCGCCCGAGGAGCCGACCAGCCCCAATCGCAAGCTGTTGCTGGTGATGGGCGTGATGCTGGCGCTGGCGCTGGCAGGCGGCATGGCGGCGCTGCTCGAGGTGCTGGATTCGAGCATCCGCGGCCGCCAGGATCTCGCGAACCTGCTGACTGTGCCGCCGCTGGCGGTGATCCCCTGGATCGAGAACGCCGGAGAGAAGGCGGCGCGCAGCCGGCGGCGGCGCTATGCGCTGGCCGGCTCGCTGGCCGCGCTGGCCGTGGCTGTGGTCGCAATCCATTTCTTCTACAGACCGCTCGATGTGCTGTGGGCCATCGTCATGCGGCGGCTGGGAGCCTGAAATGAGCATGGAACGCATCTCCCGCGCAATGGAACTGGCTGCAAAGCAACGCGAGGCACGCCTGGCGGCAGTGCCGCAGGCCGAATCACGCGAGCAGGTCGCGTCGGAGGCCTTCGAGGACCAGGCGGCACAGACGATGACGTTCTTGGCGCCGATCATGCAGCTGGACGAAGCGAGGCTGGAGCGCGAGCACATACTGCCTCCCAGCGCGGGCGGGGTGAACGGCGGCGCCTACAAGCTGCTGCGTACCCAGGTGTTGCGTCGCCTTGACCAGTTGCAGGCCAATACGCTGGCCGTACTCAGTCCCGCGGCGTCGGCGGGCAAGACGCTGACGGCCATCAACCTCGCCATTGCGATCGCTGCCGATCACCGGCGCACCGCCCTGATCGTGGACCTGGACCTGCGCAACCCCAGCGTGCACCGCCGGCTTGGATTCGAGCCGGCGCTGGGCATAGAGGACTGCCTGCAGGACGGCCGTCCGGTGCAGGAGGCCATCGTGCGCGTGGTCGGCTATGAACGCCTGGCGGTGCTGCCGGCACGCACGACGGTGGAGCATTCATCCGAGCTGCTGACCTCGGAGCGTGCGGCCCGGCTGGTTGCCGAGCTGCGTGCACGCTATACGGACCGCGTGATCATTTTCGACCTGCCGCCTGTGCTGCTGACCGACGACGCGCTGGCATTCTCGCGCAGCGTGCAGGCCGGCCTGATGGTGGTGGGCGAGGGGCGCACGCAGCGCAACGAGCTCATGCGCAGCATGGCACTGCTGAAGGACCTGACCATCGTGGGCAGCGTGCTGAACGGTTCGCACGAACCGGTGGACGCGCCGTACTGATCCCATGTACGAACAGTTCTACAAGCTGCGGGAACTGCCGTTTGCACTCACGCCGGATCCTTCGTTCCTCTATCTCTCGAAGCAGCATGGCTTCGCGCTGACCATGCTGCGTTACGGCGTGCAGAGCGGTGCCGGCTTCTGCGTGCTGACCGGAGAGGTGGGGTCGGGCAAGACACTGCTGGTCCGCCAGCTGCTGGCGTCCGTCAAGGATGAAGTCAGCGTGGGCCTGCTCAACACCCTGCCGCGCGATTCCGACGATCTGCTGCGCTGGGTGTGCATGGCCTTCGGCATCGAGCACAGCGGGCAGGAGTCGGTGTCCCTGTATCAATCCCTGGTGGATTTTCTGCTGCGCGAATACGCCGCGGGCAGGAGGGCGGTGCTGATCGTCGACGAGGCGCAGAATCTCGGCATCGACATGCTGGAGCACCTGCGGCTGCTGTCGAACGTCAATGATGGCAAGCACGTGGTGCTGCAGACCATCCTGGTGGGACAGCCGGAACTGCTGGAGACGCTGCGATCGCCGCAGCTGCGGCAGTTCGCGCAGCGCGTGGGCATCGACTATCACCTGAAGCCGCTGAACCTGGAAGACACCATCGCGTACGTTCGGCATCGCCTGTCGATCGCGGGCGGGGATGCAGACCTGTTCAGCGCGGACGCCATCGCGCAGGCGCATCACGCCAGCGGCGGAGTCCCCCGGTTGATCAACCAGCTATGCGACACCGCGCTGGTGTATGGATTCGCGGAACAGCAGCAGGACATCGATGCTGCGCTGATGAACCAGGTCATCGAGGAACGGCGGACGGGAGGGATATTTCCGGCGGGTGACCCGATTGCACCAGCGCGGGTTCTGGCCGCGTCGGTGTGATGCAGGTGATCCAGTGGATGGCCGCAATTCTGCTGATCGTATCGCGCACTGCTGGTGCGGGCATCGACTGCATGAACCGGGGTGGTGATGCACTGCCAGTCGATGCCTATTCCGTATCTACTTCGCAGGCCGGAGAAATGCAGCGCCTGCTGGACGAGCACGGCCGCATCAAGCTCGATCCAGCTGGTGACTATCGGCGTGCGACCGGAATAACCCTGCGCAGCGGCCAGGCGATATTCGGTGCTGCCGGCACGCGTATGGGGCGGTTGATTGTGGCGCCGGGAACGTCTGGCGCCGTCGTCAGTGGCGTGGTTCCAGACGCGCTGGAGTTTCCGCCATCGAGGCTGCGTACGCATGACAATTGTTTTGAGCGGTTTGGAGCACGCGTTTCGGCACAGCAGCCCTTGCGGCTGGTGAACGCGGTAGTGGAGAACAATCTGTTCCGCGATGGCGGATCCATCGTCATCGATACGAGCAGAGGCGGTCGTGTCACCAACAATCGCTTCATCCGCACGCTGGTCCACGGTACATGGCCGGCGCTGCGGGTCGAGGGACGCGACCGGAACAGTCCGGACCGCAATGTGTTCCTGTGGATGAGTGTGCTGGACGTGCAAGGAGACGGCATCGTCCTGCGGCGCCAGGCGGAATTGAACCTGCTGGCTTTCGATGCGGAGAACTGGAACCACAAGCGGGAAGGCCGCATGCCTGCCATGTTGTCGGCGAGCGAAGTCGGCACGCTCAGGACTTTCATCGCGCAGGGCGGTGACCCGAAGCCTGATCCCGACGCCTTCATGGATGTCGACGCCCGGCGGTTCGAACTCACGGCTGCGCGCCTGTACGGCGCGGCTGACCCGGCGATCCGGCTGCACGCAGGTGTGGAACATTTCGTGGACTTGATGTCGGTCGGCACGACGTATCGCGAAGACACTACCCGCTCGCGCCTGATTGCCTTTCGCAACTGGTCCGGCAGCATGCAGACCGACGGGGGCAGTGCGACGCTGCCGACCGTCGAGCCCGGTGCCACGCCCTGGGAGCCACCGTCGTTCGCCGCCATCCCGGCGGCGGCGGGCAAGGATTCGGGCAACGCCAGATGTCGTGCACCCGACATGCGCACATCGCTGCAGGAGCGGATAGATCGCGAAGGCATCGTGGTGTTGCCGGCGGGAACCTACTGCATTTCCGGGCCGCTGCGCCTGCGCAGCGGCCAGGGGATCATCGGCGCCGGAACCGGCCAGACTGCAATCGTGGCCATGTCCGGCGACGTGGATCTGATCGTCGGTGGCGATCACTACGACGACAAGCGGTCGACAAGCTTCGTGCTGATGGACATCACCCTGCAGGGCGGCCGGGCAGGTATCCGCCACGATGCCGATGGAGCCGGGCGGGGTGCCCAGTTCAATCTGGTTCATCTGTCCCACGTAGTGATCCGCAACATGTCCGAGGCGGGCATCGTTATCGATGGCATCTACGGCTGGGACAACAACCTGGTCGACCACGTGACCTTCCTTGACATGCCGGTCGGCATTCGCCAGATCCCCAACCCGCGCTACGGCGGGCCTGTGAAGGATGGTGATATTGCAGGCATGAACTACATGGACAAGAACGTGTTCTTCCGCTGCCGCTTCGAGGATGTCGGCACGGGCATGCAGCTGCTCGCCAAACGGGCCAACGGGCTCAATGCCTGCATCGAATGCCGGTTTGCGAATTTCTCCAGCAGCGCAGTGGAACTGCTGAACAGCCTCAGCACGCTGCTCGCCAACTCGGATTTCCTGGGATCGGGGAACGGACCCGTGGTCCGCAGCAATCAGTTGCTGGGCATCGTCGCTTCGCGGTTCTCCGGCGTGCACGACGGAGCGGTTGTGCTGGATGCCGACGTGGCCTGCGAAGACTGCCGCGTTACCGCGACACGCGGGGCAGTGCCGGTTCTCACGGTGCCCGGCAAACAGATCTCGCTGGTGAACAGCCGTATCGGTGGCACAACGATCCCTGCCGACAGCTCTGCCGTACTCATCGATACGGAGGCCACTGCAGCTGGTACGCCGGGAAGGTTGCGGATTCTTGCCAACGGTCGATGGAAGACGCTGGCAGATGCCGTGCCGGTGCCCACCCCTTCCCTGCTGGTCCAGTGGCAGTGAACATGCTGGCCGAAGATCCCCGGCAGGAAGCCAACCGGCGAACCGTCGTCCGGCTGGTCTACCTCATGTTCTGGATGCTGATCTTCGAGGGTTCGATCCGCAAATGGGTTGCGCCACAGTACAGCACCTATCTCTATTTCATGCGGGACCCGGTGTGCCTGTTGACGTATTTCTACGCCCTGCGAGGGGGGTTGCTGTCCCCCGTGCATCCGTTGCTGGTCGCAGGCATCGGCATCGCCGTGGCTGCCTCTGCACTCAGCATGGTCTTTCTCGCGATGGGCGAATCGCAATATACGTTGATTCTTGCGGTCTACGGGCTTCGCAACTACTTCTTCTATCTGCCGCTGCCATTCGTGATTGCCCGCGCCTTCGGCTATGAAGAAATCCGCCGCCTGGCCATGTTCAGCATGCTTGCCATCTGCATCGCGGCTCCGATTGCAGTCCTGCAATTCAATGCCCCGCCCGACTCGGTGCTCAACGCCGGCAGTTCGAAGGACATCGATTTCCAGTTCCAGAACCTGGTGTCTTCAGGAGAGCGGGTGCGACCTGCGGGAACTTTCACTTCCGTGATGGGAATGACCCAGCTGTCCGTCAGCACCATCGCGTTGGCAATGTGGGCGTGGGGCAGCTCCAGAAGGCCGAGGCCAGTCAATATCTGGCTCGTGTGCGTGGCGCTCGTGGCGCTGGCCGCAGCGATAGCCGTGAGTGGCAGCCGCACGACCTTCGTGCACTCCTGTCTTGTCATCGCCGCAGGGGTCGGAATCGCGCCTTTCCTGCGCGGCGCGGGCAACAAGACCAGGGCGCTGATTCTGCCCCTGATCGCTGTCATCCTGTTCGTAATCCTGTTCCCGTTGGTATTCCCCGAGGCATTTCAGGCCTTCCTGGCTCGATGGAACACTGCCGCCGCTTCCGAGAGCGGGCTCGCGCTTGGCTGGTTTGGCAGGGCTCTGCACGGCTTCTACGATTTCTTTCGTCTGTTCGACCAGATGCCTCTCTTCGGGCATGGAATCGGTACCGCAGGAAATGGCGCGGTGATCATGGGCGTGGAGTTCAATGGAGTCAGCGTACTCAAGCTCGCGGAAGAAGACTGGTCGCGTCACGTGGTTGAACTTGGACCGGCACTGGCACTGGTGTTCATCATGTACCGCGCGTCGTTCGGCATCTGGCTGGGCCTGCGCGCCTTCCGCGCCGCCATGGTTTCCGCCGATCCGCTGCCTGTACTGCTGTTCGCATTCTGCAGTGTGGCGCTTGTTCACGGCCAGATCACCGGTCACGGCCTGGTCAATGGCTTCGGCTGGCTATACGTAGGTGTGTGCATGGCGGCGTCACAGAGTGCTGCGACAATCCGCAGCCCGGCCGAGGCGCCGACCGGAGCGCAGGCATCGCCGGCCGCGTTGCGGCCTGCGATGCCGTTCCCGAACCTCATGCGATAACCACGGACTTCCATAACGCGATCATGCGCACGCAGATACTGGTCACGCACCCCTACAAACACCATGCGCTGAATCTCGCTGCAGGGTGTGCGCAAAGCGGCTTGTCCACGGCATTTGCCCTGCCGTTCTATCGCAGCGGCATCGGTGCGCTGGTTGCGCTCGCGCCCGGTTCGATCGGACGCAAGGCAGCCGGTTATTTCCATCCGGGGCTGCACGACATCAACTTGATCCAGTCCCCCGGCTGGCAGCTGCGCAAATTGTGGAGTTTCCTGGGTGATCCGCACCGGATCGAAGCGCCCTACGATGCCTACGTCGCCGACAAGCTGTTGCGGAGGAAATGGCGGCCGGAGATCGTCGTGACGCTGCAGGACCACATGCCCCTGACCAGCGCGGCGGCGAAGCAGGTGGGCGCGCAGCTGTGGAGCGACCAGATCATCAATCTGTCCGAAGAGGCGACCACCCGCATTGCCAGACATGCCAGCGCTTACGGCATGGGCGCGATCCCCAAGCACTCCGAGACGGCCAATACCCGGATCCTTTCGATGGCCGATGTCGTTACGGTTCCATCGGCTTATACGTTGCAGGGGATAAGGGACAGGCTCGGGACGCAGACGCGAGTGCACAGCATTCCATATGGCGTCGATACCGCCTTGTTCGGTCAGGTGCGCAAGGCCCGGACGGATACCTTCACCATCGTTGCGCGCGCACATTCCGTCCGCAAGGGCGGGCATCTGGCGCTCTCTGCCATTCTGCGTTCCCACCAGGCATGGGCGCAGCTGGTGCAGCCGCGAAAGCTGCGCATCGTATTTCTCGGTGCATGCGAACCGGCGCTCGCAGATCTCCGCGCGCAGGCCAGGCGATTGAACGGCGTCCTGGTGCAGGACGGCAATGTTCCGAATCGGGATGTGCCCGCGCTGCTCGCTGCCGCCGATCTGTTCCTGATGCCGACATTGTCGGAAAGCATGTCTCTTGCCTGCGTCGAGGCAATGTGCGCCGGCGTGCCCCTCATCATCACCAGGTACGCGGGTGTGGACTGCTTTGTGGATGGTGAAATGGGAGTGCTGATCGAGGACAACGTCGAATCTCTCGAATACGGTGTGTCGCGCGCGCTGTCTGATCATTCGCAACTCGACCGCTGGAGCCGGAACGTGCGGGCGGCCGCATCGGAATTGACCTGGGAGCGTTACGAACGCGGGATTTCCGGAGTTCCCGGAGCGCGGGACCGAAGTCCATCGTGATCGGGACGATTCACACCGGGCGGGCCGTCATGTCCTGCCTGCCACGTCGGAAACCAGCCTGCGGCTCGCAAACAGTAGAATAGCCTCGAACAATTCCATGGCAATATGCATCTATCGGCTTGAGGCCTGCTGTCAACATGCTCTGCCGGTGGAGATCGGTGACTATTGCTTCACGGGTACTGAGCGGACTACAGGATTCGTAACATGAGCGGGAGCCTGGTTCGTCGCGCCGCAATTCCGGTGAGCGCGCTGCTCACCGCCTTGCTCGTGCTCGTATCCTGCGGCGATGAGATGGGCGTAGCTGAAGTCCAGACGCATGCTCCGTTGCCCGAACCGGATCGGTTGCCTGCCCAGCCGTTGGCGGCGTGGTACCAGGGCGGGTTCGCGGGAAAACGACTGGTCTTCTGGGGCAACAGCACCGTATCCAACGCGGTGTACTTCTTCGACCAGCTGAACAGGCATGCCGTACCGGGCGGAGCGCTGGAAGGGCTCAATCCGTTGCAGGTCATGAACTACGGCAGCAATGGTGCCAGCCTCGCGGCGCTGTTGAATGGCCAGGGTGCGTATCCGGTCAGCAGCGTCATCGCTGCCCACCCCGACCTGCTGGTGATCCGCGGCCCCCTGATCAACGACGTGCGCGGAGGACGCACCACGCTTGCACAGGCCATCGCGCTGCTCGACACGGCGCTGCAGCAGATTCGCGCCGCCAGTCCGCGTACGGCAATACTGCTGACAACGGAAAACTCCCTGCTCAATGCAGATCCGGGCGGACAAGGGTTTGTACAGCCCGCAGCGGCGGCGCAACAGTACACCGATATTCTGCACGCTGCCGTAATGGCATTCGACGGGCGGTATCCGAACGTCGAGGTTGTCGACATCATGGCTGCACTGTATGGCACCACTTCACCGCAAACGTCGCCGTGGATGGCCGATCAACTGCACCCGAACGAGGCCGGGCAGCGCGCTGAGGCAGAACTGATCATCCAGATCATCGGTTTGTAGCAGCCTGCGCTGACGGATTCTGGTGTGAAGATAATGACGGTCCGGGCAGGCTACCCGGCTTTCTGCGCGCCGAGCCACGCTTCGAAAGGCGCGGGAAAGAATGCAGTGTCGTAGTGTAGTTCCGTCGTGCGCGCGTCGGGCCGGATGGTGGCCGGATTCCCTATGGCAAGAGCATGGTCGGGCACGTCCGATCTGACCACGGCCCCGGCTCCAACTACCGCGCCGCGGCCAATTGAAACACCGGGGAGCAGTGTTGCACCAGTGGCGATCCAGGCACGATCACCGATGCGCACAGGCTGGCTATACTGGGGCCAGGCGGGATCGCGCAGGCTGTGGCTGGCCGTGAGAATCGTCACGCGGCGGTTGATGACGACCTGTTCGCCGATACTGATCCGGTCGTGAAGGATCAGCTCGCTGCCTTCCCCGATGAAGGCGCCGCGCGCAATATCCAGATTCCGACACGGCCCTTCAATGCGGCATTTCTCGATGACTACCAGGTCTCCGACCCTGGCGCCGCAGGTACGCAGCCACGCCGCCCGCCACTGCAGGCACAGCAGGGCTGGCAAAGTGAGCACCCGCTTGGCCCAGACCACAAACCAGCGGCGCGCCAGCAATCGCGGGCGTTCGCGTCGCCGCCAGAGCTCGAACAACGCCTTCATGCTCTGTCCACCATTTTCGCAACGAGCCGACGGCTTGTGAGCAGTAAAATGATTTCGAACATTCCCATTGCGATCACCATACCTTCCAGTCCCCAGCGGGCGGGCATGGCGATTGCTCCGCCGACGCTGACCAGCGCCGCCAGCAGGTATACCACGGCCAGTCGCTCATGCATGTTGGTGGCGGTCAGCATCACCTGGCCGACCTGCCAGGCGCAGCCGCCAAAGGCGACGAGCAGGAACAGCGCCAGTATCAGCGGTTCAAACGGAATATGGTGGTTCGTCCAGACACCCAGCAGCCATTTCGCCGTCACGAATATCAGGATGCAGGCCACGGCGCAGGCGACCAGCGAAAGCGTTGTGCCACGCTCGTATAGACGCCGGAGCATCTGGCGGTCGCCAGCACCGAAGCTGCGCGAGATTTCCGGCCACAGCGCGCGGTTGAATGTCGTCAGCATCTGGACAGGCAACCGCGACAGCGTGCGATAGGTATTGAACAGGGCCAGCGCCACGGGTCCGAGCGTGGTGCCGACCACGACCGACATGCCCTGCAGGGTCAGCGCATTGCCGAGGGGAAAAGCGAGGAACGACAGCGCCGGGCGCAGCATGTCCCGCAATTCATGTCTGTCGGCCTGCGTCAGGCTCCACGGGTATGCCGGGAACCTGCCTGCCGCCATCCGCTGCATCACCACCATCGCCAGCAATCGTGCTGCGAGGAAGCCTGCAGCCACGGCGAACATCGAGCGGAACAGCAGCAACCCGCCAAGTCCGCCCAGCCACTCGAACAGCCGCGCAAGATTGATCAGGTATACCCCCCGCGCGAACTGGCCCGCGGCGCGGTGCACCGCGTCGAACAGGCCCGAGTAGATATTGAGCAGTGCGACCAGTATCAGCATGGCCATCGTGGCACGGGCGTCCGTCGGCCTGAACATCTCCAGGGGCAGCAGCCAGACCAGCAGGCAGGAAAGCAGGAAGAACATCGCTGTCACGGTGCCGATCATCAACAAGGCCGTCTGGAAGACGGTCCGGGATTCCTGCAAGCGGTTCTGTGCATGCAGCATCACCATGCGGTTCATCGCCACCGTGCCGAGGCCGAGATCTGCGAGCGACAGGTAGGCAGGGAGCGCGGATAACAGGAGCCACCGGCCATAATCCTCCACGGACCAGAAGAGGAGAAATACCGGTACCGAGATCAGCTGGATGGCAATAGTGACAAGCTGACCGGAGGCATTGGCGCCGAGCCCCGCCAGTACACGCTGCCGAATACCGGCCATGCGCTACTCCGTGCGACCGCGGGGTGTCATTTCCCGCGTCTTCAGCACGATCATGTACTCATGGAACGACTGCAGCACGGCATATGTGAATCCGGCGCGACCGTCGAGGAATCCACGCTTGCCGAGATACAGCAGCAGAAACTTCACCAGCGGCCGCGCTGGCAGGCGGTAGAAAAGCGCCTTCCACAGGCTGAACGGCGCGCGGCCGCGCTGGTTGAGGCGGATCTGCTCGGCTTCGAGCGTGCTGCAGGAATTGTGGCGCGCCACCCAAGGCGTATCTTCCATAACATCCATTGCAATCATGACGTCAAGCCTGCCAGGCGAGCCAGGCATAAAGATAGCCGCAGACGAGAATGACGACAATGCAACGCAACTGCCGGACTGATGGCGGGACTCCCTACGGCCATGGCCCGTCTCACGCAAACGGATTGACGACGGTCAGACGCCCGAACACGCGACCGGACTGCAAGTCCTCGCTGTACAGCCGCGTGCAATCTGCTTCCAGTGCGGCTTCGACGATCAACGCATCCCAGAACGACAGCTTGTCCCGGACGACACGTGCCGCTGCCGCCCACACTATCGGGACACCCAGGGTCTGGACAGCGATGCCGGACTCTTCCAGTTGCCGCAAGGCACCCAGTGCCTCCTTCGGTTCCACGGAAAGCTTGCGTGTCAGTGCAACAAACGCCTCCTGCAACACCTGGGTGCTCAGCACCGGCAGGTACTCCTCCGTCCCCAGTTGCTCGAACAGTTCTGCCGCCCGCCGCTGCCTGGCGGGAACTCGGGAGTCGAACAGGTACACCAGCACATTGGTATCGACAAAGACCCGCGTGCTCACGATCGAGCAAACCTAGCTCTGGCGTTCATGCAGATCGTCCCGCGTCCAGGTTGCGCGGGAACGCCCCTTCAGCGTCGTCGCCCGCTGCACAAATTTCTTCATTGCCGCGGCGCGATTCTGTTGCCCCACATAGTGCTCCAGATATGCGCGCAACAGCGCATTCACGGAAGTCCCCTGATCCAGCGCCCGCTTGCGGGCCTTCAGGAGCACCTCATCGTCGACGACCACTGTCAGATTGCTCATACACGAGTCCTGTGTTACACGGGTTCAGTGTAGAAAATATCCATGACAGGCGCAAGGCGCCAGGAGGTTGAATCGGGGCGGGCCATACGCGCTCAGCGGCCGTCCAGTTCCCGCGTCTTCAAAACGATCATGTACTCATAGAACGACTGCAGCACGGCATACGTGAATCCGGCGCGACCGTCGAGGAATCCACGCTTGCCGAGATACAGCAGCAGAAATTTCACCAGCGGCCGCGCCGGCAGGCGGTAGAAAAGCTCCTTCTGGTGATACCGCCGTTCGTTGAAGTCCCTCTCGAAAAGCGCCTTCCACAGGCTGAATGGCGCACGGCCGCGCTGGTTGAGGCGGATCTGCTCGGCTTCGAGCGTGCTGTAGGAATTGTGGCGCGCCACCCAGTGTGAAATGCCCTTGCTGAAGGGGTGATGGTCCAGCAGACCTTCGATCTGGCCGACGGGGCCGTCGACCAGTGTGACGGGGTTGACCAGCCGTTCGTAGCGCACGAACTCCGGTCTGAACAGGCGAATGTAGAACGGCGAGGTCTGCACATGCTTCAGCCAGGTGCCCATGAAGAAATCGCGTCGCCGGACGCGGAACGCAACATTTTGCCCGGCGGCACGAACGGCCTGCAGCACCGCAACCCGCAGTTCGGGGGTCACGCGCTCGTCCGCGTCGATGTAGAACACCCAGGGGTGGCGGAACGCGATGTTGCGCAGCCCCCAGTTCTGGTGGGCCGCCCAGTTGTCGAACTCGCGGCGGGTCACGGTGGCGCCTGCGGCCGTGGCGATGGCGACGGTGCCATCGGCACTGAAGGAATCGTACACATGGATGTCATCGCACCAGTCGAGCGAGGCGAGGCAGCCGGGCAGGTCACGCTCCTCGTTCTTCGTGAGGATCAGCACCGAGATCATCCAGCCTTCACTCCGGAGACGACCATCGACTTGGAGAGCGGATAGAAACGGCCCGCCATGCGGGTCTCGAGGCGGGTGAGGCCGCACTCGGTGAGCAGCAGGTTCAATGTGGCTGTCGAGAAGAACTTGATATGGCCGAAGTCGCGCAGGGGATGCCAGTGCGCATCGAAGCCGTTGGTCAGTGCAATCACGAGGTTCTTGAAATAGCCGTGGAACGGCGTGCTCAGGATCAGCAGTCCACCTGGCCGCAGGGCCTGGAGCGCGTTGTCCACGAGGCGCCGCGGCAGCAGCATGTGTTCGATGACCTCGGTGGACACCACGGCATCGTAGGCCTGCGCATGTTCGTCCGGCAGCGGTTCGGCCAGATCCTGCTGCTCGAAGCGAAATGCGGGGAAATTGCGCCGCGCCGCTGCGACGCCCGAAGCACTGTGATCCATGCCCGTCACCGTGAAGCCGTGCTGGCCAATCGCTGCAGACATCGAGCCATTGCCGCAGCCGAGATCCAGCACCCGCTGCGCACCGTGGCGCCGCAGCAGTTCGAGCACGGGTGGCAGCAGATAGCGATGCGCCTCTGCATGACCGGCAGTGGTCCACTCGTATTCGCTGCTGGCGTGGGACAGCACGCTGTCTGTCAGGGTGCGTTCGCTCATGCATTCCTCCTGCGTGTACGGATGAACCGCGCCGGTACGCCGCCGTGGATCGACCAGGCATCGAGATCCTTCGTGGCGACCGCGCCGGCACCAAGCACCGCACCCTCGTGCAGCGTGACTCCCGGCATTACTGCGGCGCGGGCACAGACCCAGGCACGGCTGCCGATGCGGATCGGCGCACCGGTCATCGGAAAGCGCGGATCGTCGACGTCGTGGCTGGCCGAGCACAGATAAGCCTGCTGCGAGATGGTGGAGTAGGAATCCAGCGACACCGGCCAGGCGTTGTAGATCTCGGCATCGTCCGCAATGGCTACGACATCGCCACATTGCAGGTTCCACGGCGCCCAGATGCGCGCGCGCGGGTAAATATGGCAGTTGCTGCCCAGCTTCGCGCCGAAGCAGCGCAGCACCCAGGCTCGCCAGGCATGCAGCGGCCGCGGCGAAGGACGGAACAGCAGTGCGCAGGCCACGCTCCATGCGGCGCGGGCGAGGCGGTTCTGCAGCGTGGTCTGCGGTTTCAGGTAGGGATCTGGCGCGGTCATGTCGCGAGTTGTGCCTGTGGCGGCGACCGGCGGCGCGCATTGGCCTGCAGGATGTCGAGCAGGTTCTGTGCCGCGCGGTCGATATGAAAATGCGCGTGGAACACCGCTTCAGCCCGGCGTGCAAACGCTGCACGGCCGTCGCTGCCAAGTTCGATCCAGCGCCACAGCAGGTCCTTTGTCCCGGCAAGTGTGTCTGCGGCCACCAGCCCCGCGCCTCCGGCCTGGATTTCGCGCCAGATATTGACCTTGTTCGAGATCAGCACGGGCGTGCCGCAGGCCAATGCCTCGGCTACGGCGATACCGAAATTCTCCTGGTGCGAGGGCAAAACGAATGCCTCGGCGGTGCGGAATGCACCCCACTTGGCATCGCCCGTGAGCATGCCGGTCCATACGATGCGTGCCGGATCGAGGTCCGGCACGCTGGCGAGCAGACCTTGCTGCAGGTTGTCCGGATCGGGTCCGGCAATGACGAGCAACAGCCCGGGATCCCGGGCCGCGACCTGCGCGTAGGCTTTGAGCAGCAGGTCGCAACCTTTCTTCGGATGGATGCGCCCGAGGAACAGCAGGAAGCGGCGGTCGCGCAGCTGCGGGAATCCTGCGAGGAATGCCTCGCGCTGCGCCGCAGGGTCATCCACCGGTGGTCCCGGCGTTCCGTAGGAAACGACGATCTCGCGGGCCCGGTACAGGGAGAAGCTCTGTCGCGCCTGCAGCCGCTCTTCCTCGCAGGTGAACAGCACGCCGCTGGCGTCACGCAACAGGCGATAGTCGGCCCAGGGCCAGTACAGCCATTTCTTCAGGTGCTTGAGCGGGTATTCGTGCCGGAACCACGGATCCAGCATGCCGTGGATGAACACGAAACAGGGGGTTCCCGATTGGCGCGTGGCGCGCCAGACCGCCAATCCATGGTACTGCCACAGTCCGTTGACGATGACGGCATCGAAGCGCGGCAGGTTCTCCCGCAGCCAGGGCAGCAGGCGCGGGGCGTACATGTAGGTGCCCAGGCGCGTCGGACCAAGCTGGTGCATGGGGAAGGGGTTCTGGCTTGCCCACGGCGCATCGGGGGGGTCGAGGGTGGCAACCTCGACGTCATGACCTTTGCGGGTGCCCGCCAGGCATAGCTGCCGCACGCCCTCCGCCGGCCCGCCGCCATGCGGATCCATGGACGAAATGACGTGCAGGTACCTCATGTTGCTGGATCTTGTGGTCTTGGCGGGCACCGGGCGGCATGCCCTTATATGAGCGCAATGTGGTGGCTATATTACATCCCGGGCTTCACACGGAACTGCAACACAGTCCCGATAGTCTGATGGACCTTTATGACCGACTCCACAGTACCCCGCACCGAATACGGGCTGTCCCGATGGCAGTGGGCCTTGCTCGCGGTGGTCGTCGCCGGAGTGGTCGTGCTGTTCCACCGCACGATTCCCTTCATTGTCGGCAAGTGGCAGCGGGAGGAATACAGCCACGGCTTTCTGATTCCATTCGTTTCCCTGCTGCTGCTGTGGCAGCGCCGGCGGGAGTTGCAGCAGACCCCGTTCCGCGGCAGCTGGGCGGGAATGCTGCTCACCCTGGCGGGAATCGCGCTGTACTTCATCAGTGCCTTCGCGGCCATCACCACCCTCGATGCCTATGCGCTGGTCATCGTGATAGCCGGCCTGTTTCTCGCCTTCACCGGCTGGCGGGCCTTCCGCATCGCGCTGCCCGCACTGGCATTGCTGCTGCTGATGGTCCCGATTCCCCAGTTCTTCTTCAACAATCTCTCCTCGGCGCTGCAGCTGGTCTCTTCCCAGCTCGGGGTCCTGGTCATCCGGGCATTCGGAATCAGCGTGCACCTCGATGGCAACGTGATCGATCTCGGCAGCTATCAGTTGCAGGTCGTGGAGGCATGCAGCGGCCTGCGTTACCTGTTCCCGCTGCTGACGCTGGGAGTGATCCTGGCGAGCCTGGTGCACCTGCCGCTGTGGATCAGGCTCGTGATCGTGTTCTCCACCGCGCCGATCACCGTGCTGATGAACAGCTTCCGCATCGGCGTGATCGGCGTGCTGGTGGAGCACTACGGCATCAGGCAGGCCGAAGGCTTCCTGCACGACTTCGAAGGCTGGGTCATCTTCATGTCCTGCTTCCTGCTGCTGGCCGTGGAGACCTGGCTGCTCGCGCGCCTCACGGGCGACCGCCGCTCGCTGCGCGATGTGATCGCGATCGACTGGCCTGCGTCACGCCCGGCGGGCACCCCGGTGGTCGCGCGCCGCCTTGCAACAGCATTCGCCGTGGCCGGCGCATTGACACTTGCTGCCGCGGCGGGCGCAAACCTGCTGCCGGAGCGCGTCGAAATCGTGCCGGCGCGTGCCGATTTCACCCAGTTTCCGCTGCAGCTGGGTGACTGGCAGGGGCGCCGGGATCGCATCGAGGACAAATATCTCGACGCGCTGCAGCTCGATGATTACCTCATGGCCGACTACCGCCAGGCCGGGGCTGCCGGTGTGAACTTCTACGTTGCCTACTTCAACTCGCAGCGCAACGGACACTCTGCGCATTCTCCCGCTTCGTGCCTGCCCGGTGGCGGCTGGCGCATGTCGGACATGGGGCAGCACGAGGTGGCGGGCGTCAGCACCGGCGCGGGACCGCTGCGGGTGAATCGCGTGGTCATCGAGCTGGGCGGGCAACGGCAGCTGGTCTACTACTGGTTCAAGCAGCGCAGCCGCAATGTCACCAACGAATACCTGGTGAAAGTGTTCCTGCTGTGGGACTCGGTGTTCAGCAACCGTTCCGATGGCGCGCTGGTGCGGCTGATCACACCGCTTGCGAAGGGAGAAGAGGCTGCGGCGGGAGATAGCCGCCTCGCGCAGTTCGCCACCCAGGTCGCGCCGCTGCTGGGCCAGTACGTTCCCGACTAGCCCAGGCCCATGAAGTCATTCTTCCTGCTCCTGCTTGCCGGCGCGGTGAGCATGCTGGTGATTCCGGCTGCGCGCCGGCTGGCGCCGCACATCGGCATGGTGGACATGCCCGATCCCCGCAAGGTCCACCAGGCGCCGATCCCGCGGGTGGGAGGCTGGGGCATCGCGCTGGGAGCGATGTTGCCGCTGCTGCTGCTCAATCCCGTCGATCCGGCAGTGCGCGCCTGGCTGGCAGGCGGCATGCTGCTGTTCGCCTTCGGCGTGTGGGACGATGCGCGCGAACTCGGCCACTGGCCGAAGTTTCTCGGCCAGGCACTGGCGGCGGGCATCGTGGTGTTTTACGGCGACCTCTACGTGACGCGCCTGCCCTTCGTCGACGGGGAGGCCCTTTCACCCCTGACCGGTCAGCTGTTCACCATCGTGGCGATGATCGGCGTCATCAACGCCATCAACCATTCCGACGGTCTGGACGGGCTGGCTGGCGGCGAGACGCTGCTGAGTCTGGTGGCGATCTGCTTCCTGGGCCACCTGACCGGCAACGACCTGGTCACCGACATCGCGCTGGCGGTGACCGGCGGCATCATCGGTTTCCTGCGTTTCAATACGCATCCGGCCATCGTCTTCATGGGCGACTCCGGCAGCCAGTTCCTCGGTTTCACGCTGGCATTTCTGGTCGTTTACCTGGCGCAGGTGGCCAACTCCGCCTCTTCTGCGGCATTGCCGCTGCTGCTGATCGGGCTGCCGATCGCCGATATCCTGGCGGTGTTCTACCAGCGCATGCGCGGTGGCATGAACTGGTTCAAGGCCACGCGCAATCACGTGCACCATCGCCTGCTGGATCTGGGCCTGACGCACCATGAAAGCGTGGTCGCGATCTACTCGCTGCAGGCGCTGCTGGTGACCTGCGCGGTGCTGCTGCGGTATGCCTCCGATGGACTGGTGCTGGGCCTGTATATGGCCGTGGTCGTGGCGCTGTTTGCCGCCCTGGTGCTGGCCGAGCGGACAGGGTGGCGAATCCGGCGGGAAGATCCACGCCGCGTCTCGCTGCTCACGCGCTTGCCACAGCTGCTGCGCCAGGACGCGCGCGCGCGCGGCGTATTGCTGGCGCTGGTGGCGCTGCCGGCGCCGCTGTTCATCGTTGGCGCGGCGCTGTGGTCCAGCGAGGTGCCACGCGATTTCGGTATTGGCGCCGCGGGCATCGGCCTCATCCTTGCCGCGCTGCTCGCATTCGGCAGCCGTGCACCGGGAATTGCTGCCCGCGCGGCCGTCCATGTGACCGTCGCGTTCTCGACCTGGCTGTTCGTGCGGTATCCGGGCGCTGCCGCGCCGGCTGCGTTCATCGTGGCGAATGGCGCAATGTTCGTGCTGGTGGCCGCTCTGGCTTTCTACCTCCGCTTCATGGCGCGACAGCGCTTCGACCTCACCCCCACGGACTACCTCATCGCCTTCGCCGGTGTCGCGCTGGCGCTGTTCGTCAGGTTCGGCGGCGGCGATTTCGGCGCGGGGCACCTGCTGCAGTTCGTGCTCTACGCGGTGGTTCTTTTCTACGCCTGCGAGGTGGTGATCGGCAACATAGGCCGCTGGCGTTACCTGCTGGGCTTGCCGGCGACCCTTGCGCTCGGCGTCATGGCGACCCGCAGCCTTGGCTGAGCGATGTGACAAGCAGATCCCGGTACGGTTGTCACAGCGCAGTCAAGAAGAGCCGCTACGATAGTGGGCCGCGTTGAAGAGGCTGCGATGCGCCTCATGGTGAGCGTCATGTCCCGTAACCGTATCCCGCTGGCTTTCGTGCTGTTCGCCGCCCTGGGCTTGCCGGGCCTGTCCGCCTGCAGCGGCAAGGAAGAGCGGCTCAGCGGCTACCTGCAGCACGGCGAGCAGTACCTCAAGGAAGAAAACTACGACAAGGCGCGGGTCGAATTCAGCAATGCGTTGCAGATCGATCCCAACAATGCCAAAGCCCGCTACCAGTCGGGGCGCATTGCGGAGAAGCAGTCGAAGCTGCGCGAGGCGGTAGCCAGCTACCAGGCGGCCATCGAGCAGGATCCGAAGATGGTCGCCGCACGCGCGGCGCTGGGACGTATCTATCTGCTCGGCGGGCTCGCCGACAAGGCGCGCGAGACCATCGAGCCGGCACTGGCGATCGCGCCGGGCGATCCGGAACTGCGGGTGGTGCGAGGCAGCCTGCGGGCCATGAGCGGCGACCGGCCCGGCGCGCTGGAGGATGGCGAGGCTGCGGTGCACACGGCGCCGGACAACGAAATGGCGGTGGCCTTCCTTGCAGCGCAGTACCGCCTGAACAACCGCGCCGATGACGCCATCCGGCTCGTCGGCGACACCGTCCAGCGGCTGCCCAGGAGCGTCGACCTGCGGGTCATTCTCGCCGAGCTGCTCAACGGCGCCGGTCGGGCTGCGGATGCCGAGACGCAGTTGCGCGAGATCGCCCAGAGGCAGCCGAAGGACCTGCCTTCCTGGCAGCGCCTCGCCCGCTTCTATGTCCTGCAGAAGCGGCCCAAGGATGCTGAAGCTGCACTGCGGTCGGCGGTCAGCGCGATACCCGACAGCATCGATGCGAAGAATTCGCTGGTGGGCTTCCTGGCCGGCACCGGCGGCGCCGACCGGGCCCGCGAACAGATGCTGGAATTCGTGAAGGCCGAGCCGAAGAATGCGGAGCTGCGGCTGGCGCTTGGGCAGTTCCATGAAGCGAACCGTGAAGCCGACAAGGCGGAGGCGCAGTACCGCAGCGTGATCGAATCCGAAGGCGTGAAGGTGCACGGCCTTGCGGCGCGTGATCGCCTCGCGGCGCTGCTGGTCCGCCGCAACGACGCGGCCGGTGCCGAGAAACTCATTGGTGAGGTGCTCAAGGAGAACCCCCGCGACAACGACGCGCTGGTGCTGCGTGCCGGCATTGCGCTGTCGAACAACCAGGCCTCTGCGGCCATCACCGACCTGCGTGCCGTGCTGCGCGACCAGCCGACATCGCAGCCGATCATGCGCGCCCTGGCGCGCGCGCACCTGCAGGACAACGACACCGCACTGGCGGAGGAAATGCTGCGCTCGGCCGTGCAGGTCAATCCTGCCGATCCGCAGGCGCGGCTGGAGCTGGCGGAGTTGCTGGCACGCACCGGTCGGCCGAAGCTGGCGCAGCCCATGCTCGAGCAGCTCGCCAAGGACCTGCCCGACAACCTGGCAGTGCGCGTGGCACTGGCCCAGGTGCTGGCCCTGTCCGGAGAAACGGCGGCTGCAATTGCGGTTGCCGCGGAGGTGAAGAAATTGCGCCCCGATCAGCCGACGGGCTACATGCTCGCCGGCGGCCTGCTGGAGGGCCAGGGCAAGACGGCGCAGGCTGCAGTCGAGTACGACCGCGCGCAACGCCTGGCCGAAGATCCCATGACCGCCATCATGGCGCTGGTGCATCTGGATCTGGTGCAGAAGCAGCCGCAGCGCGCGCTTGCCCGCCTTGCAGAGCGCATCGCAAAGGCGCCGGCCGATGCGCGCGCGTGGAATCTGCATGGCGAGGTCCTGGCCTCCATGGCCCAGCTGGACAAGGCGAAGGAGTCCTTCGGCAAGGCCAGCGCCGCAAATCCGGCGTGGTGGGCGCCTTATCGCGGCCTCGCCCATGCGCAGGCCGCGGAGAACCAGCGCGAACAGGCGCTGGCCACGCTGGTGGATGGCGTGGCAAAGACCAATGGCGCAGCGGAGCTGGCGTCGGAACTGGCCATGTTGCAGGAGGCCATGCAGCGTCATGACGACGCCATCGCCACCTACGAGGGGATCCTCAAGCGCACGCCCGGCCAGCTTGCCGCCGCCAACAACCTCGCCATGCTGCTGGCGACCCACCGCACCGACAAGGCCAGCCTGGATCGTGCCGCGCAACTGGCCGAACAGCTGGGCAAGTCGTCCGAGGCGCCCATCCTGGATACCCGCGGCTGGGTGAAGTATCGCCGCGGCGAGTACGCCGCCGCGCTGCCGCTGCTGCGCGAAGCCGTGCAGAAGGCGCCGAAGTCCCCCGACCTCCAGTACCACCTGGGCATGGCGCAGTTCCATTCCGGCGACCGGGCTGGCGCGAAGGTCAGCCTGCAGGCCGCGCTTGCGGTCAGCAGTTCGTTCGTGGGCGCCGAGGAGGCGCGGACCACGTTGCAGCAGCTTGGCGGCGCCGGCTGACCTGCGGGTCACCGGCCAGCCTCGCCCAGGTTCCGGGAGAGCAAGGCGGATGAAGCGGTATCTGTTCACGTTGACTGCTGCGGCCTGCATGGTCGCCATGGCAGTTGCCGCCGAAGCGGCGTCCGTCGCGGACGCGCGTACCGTTGCCGCCAGTGCCAGCCTGGCAGCGCGCCTGCCCGAACCAATCGGATTCACGGTGTCCGCGGCCGGCCCGGTGTCCGTGACCCTCACGGATCTGCAGAGCCAGGTGGGGTTCACCACGCTTGCGGCGGTGGTCACGCAGGGCGCCACGAAAGTGCTGGCGTTTTCAGCGCCGGGAACGCAGCAGTTCCAGGCGGCGGCTGGTGATTACAAGATCCAGGTCGTGGGCAAGGTGCCTTCCGCCTTCGGGCTGTTCCGCGTTGAAGTGCGGACGGCATCGAACCAGCTGCTGGCGGCGTCGACGGCGCAGATCGCGGCGGGAACGCCCGTCAGCTCCGGGCAGAGTCCCCCCCGGTATACGCTGCAGCCTGGTACCTACCAGGTTGCGCTGCGCGACGCTGCGTTTCCGGCGGCGCTGCAGTTCGCGGATCTGGCGGTGTTCTCCGTGGGTGGCAGCGGGCCGCTTGCCCCGATCTCCAAGTCCAGCCCCACTGACTGCGTCGCTGCCGCCTGCACCAGCAGTTTCACGGTTTCCCAGGCCGGCGCCTTTGACCTGGTCGTGGCCGCAGCGGCTTCCGCATCCGCCGGCAAAGGCCTGTACACGGTGTCGCTCACCGGTCCGGGAGCGGCTGTGGTTGCCGCCGACGCCTATGCCGTGGGCGACCTGCCGGAGCCATCCAGCGTGACCCTGCCAGTGGCGGGAGACTACACGCTGTCGCTGGCGGATCTGCTCGCACCGGGTGCGGCGCTGGGTGAGCTGCGCGTGCTGCTCGTGCAGGGCGCGAATATCCTGCGCAGCCTCTCCGGCGAAGGGTCGGTCACGGCACCAGGCGCCCTGGCCGGCACGGCGAAGCTCTTCCTGCTGAGCGCGGCCGGTTCCAGCGGCGTGGGGGCATACGATCTGCAGCTGCGCCGCAGCACCGGCCAGCTGGCCTATGAGACGGCGGGCATTGCGCCCGAGGGTCTCAACACTGCGCAGACTGCCGCCGGTTACCGCTACACGGTCAATGTGCCGGCGGGCGCGGACTACCGGCTGGTGCTGCGCGATCTGCAGTTTCCCGCGGCCCTCACCACGCTGCGTGCGATGGTGGTACAGGCAGGCAGCGTGAATTCCCTGGGCGCTCCGGGCACGGCGGCCGGGCCCCTGGTTGCCGGAACAGCGTTCGTACTGGTCACGGCCACCAAGGGCGCGGCTTCCAGCGGCATGCTCGGCGTCGCGCTGGAGCCGGTCGTTGCCGGCACTGCACTGGTGTCAAAGGCGCGGGGCGTGGGCGCGCTGTTCGACACCCGCCCGGTGCAGATCACGGCAGCCGGTGCCTACGATCTGGCGGTCAGCGACCTGCAGTTTCCGGTGGGGTTGAGCGACCTCGCCGTGGCTGTGACCAGGGGGCCGGACCCGGTCGGCCAGATCTTTGGCAGTGGGGGGTTCACGTTCAACGCCCAGCCCGGCGAGTATTCGGTCAACCTGCTGGCCAGG
>JAATEY010000183.1 GCA_015655465.1 Gammaproteobacteria bacterium
ATAGCTGCGTCCGAGGTCGCGCGGATCGACGGGCAGATACGGAATCTCCCAGGCATCGTCGTCGCCGCGGGCGGCAAAGCCCTTCTTGATGGCGTCCTGGTGCGAACCCGAGAATGCAGTGAACACCAGGTCGCCCACGTACGGATGCCGGGGATGGATGGGCAGCTGGTTGCAGTACTCCACGCAACGCGCCACCTCGTTGATGTTCGAGAAGTCGAGGCCGGGCGCAACGCCCTGGGTGTAAAGATTCAGCGCCAGCGTCACGAGATCGACATTGCCGGTGCGCTCGCCATTGGCGAACAGCGTGCCCTCGACCCGGTCGGCGCCCGCCATGATGCCCAGTTCCGCCGCAGCCACCGCCGTGCCGCGGTCATTGTGCGGATGCAGGCTGATGATGGCGCTGTCGCGACGCTTGAGTTGGCGGCAGAACCATTCGATCTGGTCGGCATAGATATTCGGCGTGGCCACCTCGACGGTGGCCGGTAGGTTCAGGATGGCCTTGTTGGCTGGCGTCGGCTCCCAGGCATCGAGCACGGCCTCGCACACCTGCAGCACGAAGGGCAGTTCGGTGCCCGAGAAGGCTTCCGGCGAATACTGGAAGGTCCACTGCGTCTCTGGCTGGGCGGCGGCCAGTTCGCGGATCAGCTTCGCGGCGTCGACCGCAAGCCGGATGGTGGCAGCTTCATCCTGCCTGAACACCACGCGCCGGAACACCGGCGCGGTGGCATTGTAATAGTGCAGCACCGCCCGCTTCGCACCCTTGAGGGATTCGAAGGTGCGCCGGATCAGTTCCGGCCGGGCCGGGGTGAGCACCTGGATGGTCACGTCATCCGGAATCAGGCCGCCTTCGATCAGTTCGCGCACGAAGTCGAAGTCGGTCTGCGAGGCGGAGGGGAAGCCGACCTCGATCTGCTTCAGGCCGATGCCGAGCAGCAGTTCGAAGAAGCGCCGCTTGCGTGCGGCGTCCATCGGTTCGATCAGCGCCTGGTTGCCATCGCGCAGGTCGACGCTGCACCACAGCGGTGGCCGGGTGATGCGGGCATCGGGCCAGCGCCGGTCGGTGACGGCGTCGATGGTGTATGGGCGATACTTGTTCGAAGGGTCGGTCAGCATGGTCGTCTCCGGCCTGTGACCGCTACGCAGGGCGCATTGCCCGGGCGAGGCGGTCAGACAGCAAACTTCAAAGATGGAGAAATGATGCGCCCGAAGGCGCGCGCGCGTCGACTAGTGCGAGCGTCGCAGGTGCAGGCGCGCAATGAGCAGCTCGCCGCCGGGGAAGGCTGGAACGATCATGTGCTGCTGTTGACGCATGGGACCAAGCCTAACAGGGGCCGGCAGGGCCGGGCAATACAACCGGAGCAGGGAAACCCCTGTTTATGTGACGCGATCGATGCGACGCACGCCCGCGGCGGTGCCCAGCAGCAGTACATCGGCCGGCCGGCGCGCAAACAGGCCAACGGTGACCACGCCGGTGAGCTGGTTGATATCGCTCTCAATGGCCACCGGGTCCTTGATGACAAGATCATGCACATCGAGGATGTGATTGCCGTTGTCGGTGGTAACACCGGCCCGGAATACCGGACGGCCACCCATTTCTGTCAGCTGCCGGGCTACCAGCTGCCGTGCCATGGGGATTACTTCGACTGGCAGCGGAAAGCGCCCGAGCTGCACCACCAGTTTGGATTCATCGGCGATGCAGACGAAGGTCGTGGCCGCGGCAGCAATGATCTTCTCGCGGGTGAGGGCGGCGCCGCCGCCCTTGATCAGCTGCAACTGGTGGGTGGTCTCGTCGGCGCCATCTATATAGACGTCGAGGTCATCGACCTCGTTCAGGTCCAGCACCGGCACCCCCAGTGCCCGCAGGCGGGAGGTCGACGCGTCCGAACTCGAGACCGCACCCTTGAGTCTTGGAACCCAGGGCACGAGTTGGTCGAGCATGGCATTGACGGTTGAGCCGGTACCGATACCAAGGATCATTCCATCCCGCAGATACTCCAGCGCCGCTGCGGCGACCAGGCGCTTCAATTGCTGTTGTTGTTCGCTCATGCCGTGTTTTTCAGCTTGCCGAAAATGACTGTGCCCGCTTTCGCGGGCACAGTGTAAGTAGCTTTTCTGGTGATCCGGCAAGCTGGATTTTCATCCGCACTCGCCGGTCACCGTCGAGTTACTTCTTCTTAGCGGCCTTTTTCTTGGCCTTCTTCTTGGCTTTCGCCATGAGAGTTCTCCAGTTACAGGTTAGTCCGGGGACCGAGTATATACACGCGTTGCAAAAATACAAGCAAGCGTGTTAGCGACGTTGCGTCCCCGCAACCCGATGCACCCACGCATGCTGCTCATGCAAACGCATGCCAACACCATCGACGTGCCGTGCATCGATGGTGTCAGCGCAGCAGGGAGAGGATGAACTTCCAGTGTGCGCGGTCGACCGGCGTGATCGAAAGCCGGTTGCCACGTCGCAGCAGCAGCAGTCCGTCCAGCTGCTGCGTCGCATGTTCGCGCAGCACGGCGAGCGGCAGCAATTGCCTGGCGCGCTGTTTGAGTCGTACATCCACTGTGTACCAAAGTGGCTTGTTTTCCAGGCTTTTTGGATCGTGGTAAGGGCTGCGTGCGTTCCAGGCAGAAGCGTCCGGATAGCCGGACCGCACCACTTCGACCACACCTGCGATGCCTGGCTCGGGACACGACGAATGGTAGAAGAAGGCCAGGTCGCCCGCCTGCATGTCGTCGCGCAGCATGTTGCGTGCCTGGAAGTTGCGCACTCCCTCCCAGCTGGTGGTCTGCTTCGGGGCGGCGGCAAGGTCATCGATGCCGAAGGTGTCGGGCTCGCTCTTCATCAGCCAGTAGCGCATCAGGGGTTGCTCCGTGGAATCCGGTGCACTGTGGACTCCGTCACAATCGCATCCACCGGTACGTCGTGCTTCGCAGCGGGCAGCGACGCCACCTGCTGGACGTCGTAGGCGATTCCAACCAGCAACGGGCGCCGCCAGTGTCGCAGCCCGATGCGGTGTGCGAAGCAGCGGTCATAGAAGCCCTTGCCCATGCCGATGCGATTGCCGCCGGTATCGAAGCCGACCAGAGGCATGAACACGATATCCAGTTCGCGGGCGCACAGTCCGCGCTTGCCACCAGGCGCGGGAATCCCGAATGCTCCCCGGGAAATTCGCCCATCAAACTCGAAGAAACGCATGCGGCTGTGCCGTTTGCTGACGATGCGGGGCAGGGCGATGGTGCAGCCGCGCCGGCGCGCCAGTTGCAGCAGCGGCGCGGTGTCCAGTTCTTCCGGCATGGCAAGGTAGATGCCGATGCTGCGACCGGGTCGCAGCCAGCGGGTCCTGTCGATCAGTCGCGCAAGCCTGTGGGCGGCAAGTTCCCGTGTCCGGCCGGCGATGGCGCGGCGACGGGCGCGCAGCTGGCGGCGCAGTGCGCTGCGATCGCTGCTCGCCGGGAGGATTTCTGTAGTCAATGCCTGGGCTTTGATCGCGGAAGTCAAAGAAGAGGCGCCACCCGCAAGTGCCGGTGCGAACCGTTGCTCTCGAACCAGAGCAACAGGTGGGGCAGGCAATCGGCAGGTAAGGCTTCCCGCTCGAGGCGGACTTGCACAGCCTGGCCGTATGACCCGCCCCTGGGTTTTCAATTAGGTCCGAGGGTAACCCGGTCCGCGTATCGAACACCGCAGGCGACGCAGAGGCACTTTACTACAGTTCGAGCTGCTGCCCCTGGGCCAGTGCGCGTTCCACGCGCTCGCGCATCTGCTTGACACGCACGCCAAGCTCGGTGCCACGGGTTTCGTCGCGGGCCTGCAGCTTCGCCAGGTCATTGGCCATGTTGAGCGCGGTCATGATCAGCAGGCGGTCCGTACCGATGACCTTGCCGGCTTCGCGGATTTCATTCAGCCGCGTGCCGAGCAGGGCAGCGGCTTTCTGCAGGTCATCCCGCTCTGCCGGCGGGCAGGCAATCAGGTATTCCTTGCCGAGGATATGGACGCTGACGGGTGTGGCAGCGTCCAGGCTCATACGCCGTTTTCCAGCAGGCGCAACCTGCCGATCATCGCTTCCACGCTGGCACGTACCTGCTCGTTCTTCTGCAGCAGCACCGCGCGTTCGCTGGCGAGGCTGTCCTGGCGATGGCGCAAGGCGCGATTTTCTTCTGTCAGCTGCTGTATCAACGACAGGAGCTCGCCCACGCGTACTTCCAGGCGCTGCAGTTCGGTTTCCACCGTGGTGTGCTTGCTGTTCTGGATCATGTGCGGGTAATAGTGCCGCCGGTGGGGCGAGGGGTCAATCACGGCGCGAAAGGTTGAGGCATAATCCATCCCGATGGTGCTTTCCACCCGGACATTCAACGAGCTGCAGCGCGCGCTGGCGCAGTCCCATGCGTTGGCCGACGCCGCGGAAGCCCATGGCACGCTGGTTGGCTCGTTATGTGCTACCGGCTGCTCCCTGGATGAATGGCTGGCCGAGATTCTGCCTGAAGGGCGTGCCGGCCATGGGGCAGCCGCCAGTCTGCAGGCGGTCTTCAACGCCACCAGCGGCGCACTGGGCGACACCGACATGTCGTTCCAGCCACTGCTGCCGCCCGATGAAGATCCCATCGCCCTGCGCACCACCGCGCTGGGTGAATGGTGCCAGGGGTTTCTCTACGGACTGGGTATCGGGGTGGCCGTGCCGGATGTGTCGCAGCTGCAGGGCGAGGCCGCCGAGGTGCTGCGCGACATGGCGGAGATCACCCATGTCGACGTCGATCCGGAAGATTCCGAGGAATCGAATGAAGCGGCCTATGCCGAGCTGGTGGAGTTCGTGCGCGTAGGCGTGCAGCTGCTCTATGAACAGCTGCAGCCGTTGCGCGATCCACCGCGGCAACATTCCCGCGAAGTGCTGCATTGAAAGCGCGGCAGGCAGGAGTAGCGGGAGTCGCGGCGCGGGCCACCGCATTGAAGGCCACCAACGCTGAATTTGCGCGCCGCCGCAAGCAGCTGGCGCGGCTGATGGGGCGCGACTCGATCGCCATCGTGCCGGCTGCACCGGTGCGCCATCGCAACAATGATGTCGAGTATCCCTACCGCCAGGACAGCGATTTGCATTACCTGACGGGCTTTGACGAGCCCGAAGCCGTGGCGGTGCTGGTGCCCGGGCGACCGGCAGCGGAGTACATCCTGTTCGTGCGCGATCGCGATCCATTGCGCGAGACCTGGGACGGCCGGCGTGCGGGACCTGATGGTGCGGTGGAGAAATACGCCGCCGATGACGCTTTTCCGGTCGGAGACCTCGACGAGATCCTGCCGGGGCTGATGGAGAACCGCGAGCGCGTGTACTACGCCATGGGCACGCATCCGGAATTCGACCAGAAGGTGCTGGGCTGGCTGCAGACGCTGCGCGGCCAGGCGCGCCATGGCCGGCATCCGCCGCAGGAGATGATCGCGCTCGACCATGTGCTGCACGACATGCGGCTGTACAAGAGTCGCGTGGAAACCGGCCTGATGCGCGAGTCGGGACGCATTGCGGCAGCGGCACAGTTGCGCGCGATGCGTTTTACCACGCCCGGTCGTTACGAGTTCGAGATTGCGGCCGAGCTCGTGCATGAGTACGGCCGGCACAATGCCACGGCGTCCTACCAGCCCATCTGCGGCAGCGGCGCCAACTCCTGCATCCTGCATTACCACGAGAATGATGCACGGCTCGCAGACGGCGACCTGCTGCTGGTGGATGCCGGTGCGGAATACCAGTACTACGCTTCGGACATCACCCGCACCTGGCCGGTGAATGGCCGCTTCTCGCCCGCGCAGCGCGAAGTCTACGAAGTGGTGCTGGAGGCGCAGCGCGCGGCCTTCGCCGCCACGAAGCCCGGCAATCACTGGAATGAGGCGCACGAGGCGGCGGTGCAGGCGATCACCCGCGGGTTGGTGTCGATCGGCCTGCTCAAGGGGCGGGTGCCGAAGCTCATCAAGGATGGTGCCTATCGCCGCTTCTTCATGCACCGCACCGGCCACTGGCTTGGGCTGGATGTGCACGACGTGGGTGATTACAAGGTTGGCGACAAATGGCGCGTGCTGGAGCCGGGCATGGTGATGACGGTTGAGCCGGGCATCTATATTCCTGCAGGTTCGCGCGGCGTACCCAGGCGCTTCTGGAACATCGGCATCCGCATCGAGGACGATGTGGTGGTCACGGCTTCAGGTTGCGAGATCCTGACAGGTGACGTGCCCAGTGCGCCGGATGCGATCGAAGCGGTCATGTCGGCTCGCGTGTGACCGGCCTCGCCGTCCCGCAGCACTTCGATATCGCCGTTGTCGGTGGCGGGCTGGTCGGTGCCAGCCTCGCCGTGGCATTGCGCGGTTTGCCGCTGCGCATTGCGCTGATCGAGGCGCATGCGCCGGACAGCAGCAGCCAGCCGAGTTTCGATGACCGCACCACGGCGCTGGGCAATGCCAGTCGCCGCGTGTTCGAGGCTCTGGGCCTGTGGCCGGCACTGGCGCCGGAAGCTGCGCCGATCACGGCGATACATGTATCCGATGCGGGTCGTTTCGGCTTCGCGCGGCTGGCGGCTGCGGAGCTTTCGCTCGATGCGCTCGGCTATGTCGTGCCCAACCGGGTGCTGGGGCGCGAACTGTGGCGCGCGCTGGCGGCGGCGCCCGCAGTCACGCCATTCATGCCGGCGCGGCTGCAGGCACTGACCGTTGCGGACGATGTGGCAACACTGGAACTCGTGCAGGCCACGGAACCGGTATCGATATCCGCAAAGCTGGTGGTTGCTGCGGACGGCGCGCAGTCGCTGGTGCGTGCGGTAGCCGGCCTGGGTGCAACCGTTGACGACTATGACCAGGTGGCGATCGTGGCCAGCCTGCGCAGCGATCGGGCGAATGATGGGGTGGCCTATGAACGCTTCACCGCGGCGGGTCCGATGGCCCTGCTGCCGATCCGGGTTGCCGGCAGTGCCGCCTGGCGCACGCTGGTATGGGCGGCACGACCCCATGACGCGGAACGCCTGCTGCAGCTGCCTGCCGAGCAGTTCATGCGCGAATGG
This sequence comes from Gammaproteobacteria bacterium, assembly GCA_015655465.1. Taxonomy (GTDB): domain Bacteria; phylum Pseudomonadota; class Gammaproteobacteria; order Steroidobacterales; family Steroidobacteraceae; genus ZC4RG30. The sequence goes on from JAATEY010000183.1 coordinate 7,021, forward strand.
CAGGATGCCTTCGGCTGGCGCGCGGGGCGTGCGCTGCAACTCGGGGCACGGGCTCGCTACCCTTTGTCGTTGTCGCGCGCCGATGGTTCGGTGGCGCCGCGCGTCGTGCTGCTGGGCAATGCTGCGCAGTCCTTGCATCCGGTGGCAGGGCAAGGGTTCAACCTGGGCCTGCGCGATGCGGCTGCGCTTGCCGAGTTGCTGCATGCGGCGACTGAATCCGGCCCTGCCGATGTGGGCGCCGCGGAGCTGCTGGCGCCCTACGCCGCCGGTCGCGCGCGTGATCGTGATGGTGTGATCGGTTTTACCGATACCCTGGTGCGCGTATTTTCCAGTGAACACCGGCTGGCGGTGGCGGCGCGCGATGCGGGGTTGCTGCTGTTCGATCTGTTGCCGCCGGCGAAGCGGGCATTGAGCCAGGTAAGCCTGGGGTTCGGCGCGCGTACCGGGCGGCTGGCGCGCGGACTGCCGCTGACGCGGCGTGGCAGCCGGTGACGGCAATGCGCGTGGATGTCGCCATCGTGGGTGGCGGGATAGTCGGGGCCACGCTGGCGTTGCTGCTGGCGCAGCGTGCACGCATCGATGCGGCACGCATTGCAGTGATCGAGCCGATGCCGGCAGTGTCACCTTTGCATGGTTCGCCCTTCGAACTGCGCGTGTCGGCCATTTCGCCGGGTAATCGTGCGCTGCTCACCGGGCTTGGTGTCTGGCATGCGCTCGATGCCAGCCGCATTGCGGACTATGAACGCATGCTGGTGTGGCATGAGTCCGTACCGCCCGACAGCCCCGATGTGCTGCGCTTCGATGCGGCCGAGGCCGGTGAGCCGGATCTGGGCAGCATCGTCGAAAACAACGCGCTGCAGGCGCAGTTGCTGCACCGCTGTGCGGAGCAGGGGATAGGCATCCTGCATGAAACCCTGCGCGTGCTGCAGGTGGATGCCGACGCGGCGACGCTTGACCTGGGCGCGACGCAGGTTGTCGCGGAGCTGGTGGTGGGTGCGGATGGCGCCGCATCTGCCGTGCGTTCAGCGCTTGGCGTGCAGGCCGACAGCCGTGACTATGGGCAGCGTGCCATCGTTGCAACGGTGCGTGGCGAGCGATCCCATGGCGGTACGGCCTGGCAGCGCTTCCTGTCGACCGGGCCGCTGGCGCTGCTGCCGCTGCCGGGTGATGAATGTTCGATAGTCTGGTCTGCCCTTAACGAGCGTGCCGATGCACTGCTGGCCATGGAGCCGCGCGATTTCGAAGCCGAACTCACCGCCGCCAGCGCCGGTGTGCTGGGTGCGTTGCGACTGACCAGCAGGCGCGCGGCCTTTCCACTGCGCCGGCTTGCGGCGCAGCACTATGCGCGGCAACGCGCGGTGCTGGTCGGTGATGCCGCGCATGTGATCCATCCGCTTGCCGGGCAGGGCGTGAACCAGGGTCTCGAGGATGTGGTCGCCCTGGCAGCGGCGCTGGCGCTGCGACCAGCGCGCGAAAGTCCTGGTGCGCTGGCGGCGCTGCGGCGCTACGAGCGTGAGCGGCGTGCCGGCAATGCGCTGGTCGCAGCAACGGTCGATTCCCTTGATCTGCTGTTCACCGGATCGGGCGCACTGCGGGCATGGCTCGCAAGGGAAGGCATGGCCATGGTCGGGCGCAGTGCACCCGCCCGCCGGTTCCTGGTCAGGCAGGCGGCAGCTGGTCGATCTTGGCCGCACAGATGAAATCGTTCTCCGACAATCCCTTGATGGCATGCGTGGTGAAGCGCACGCGGCAGTAGCCGTAGCCGATCTCCAGGTCGGGATGGTGGTCTTCGAGGTTCGCGATATGCGCCAGCGCATTCACGAAGCTCATCGTGCGGAAAAAATCCTTGAAGCGGAACTCGCGCTGGATCGAGGTGGCGTCCACCGACAGCTGCCAGTTTTCGTCCAGGCGCTGCAGCACTTCTTCGGCAGCGGCGCGCGGCAGCGGCGCAATGCCGCCTTCGCATGGAACGCAACGACGGGTATGCAGATCGGTCATGGCTGGACTCCCTGCGGCGCCCGCCGCGGATAAGTGCGTTCGATGTAGCGTTCCAGCAGTTCCTGGAATTCCTCGGCGATGCGCTCACCCTTGAGCGTGACCGTCTTTTCACCGTCTTCATACACTGGCGCAACCGGACGCTCGCCGGTGCCGGGCAGGCTGATGCCGATGCTGGCATGCCGGCTTTCGCCCGGTCCATTGACCACGCAGCCCATGACGGCAACGGTCATTTCCTCGACGCCGGTGTAGTCCTTTGCCCATTGCGGCATGCGATGGCGGATATGCGACTGGATGCGCTGCGCCAGTTCCTGGAAGTAAGTGCTGGTGGTGCGGCCGCAGCCGGGGCAGGCCACCACCATCGGCAGGAAGGCACGCAGGCCCATGGTCTGCAGGATCTCCTGCGCCACGATGACCTCCTGCGTGCGATCGCCGCCGGGTTCCGGAGTGAGCGACACGCGGATGGTGTCGCCGATGCCATCGGCCAGCAGCACGCCGATGCCGGCAGTGGAAGCCACGATGCCCTTCGAGCCCATGCCCGCTTCGGTAAGACCCAGGTGCAGCGGATAATCGCAGCGCGCCGCCAGGTTGCGATACACGGCCAGCAGATCCTGCACGCCGCTGACCTTGGCGGAAAGGATGATCCGGTCCCGCGGCAGGCCCACGCCCACTGCAAGTTCCGCACTGTCGAGCGCCGAGCGCACGATGGCCTCGCGCATCACGGTCTGGGCGCTGGCGGGAACGGGCAGGGCGTTGTTCTCGTCCATCAGCCGCGCCAGCAGCTCCTGGTCGAGGCTGCCCCAGTTCACGCCGATGCGCACGGGCTTGTCGAGCCGGCAGGCGATTTCGATCATTTCTGCGAATTGCGAATCGCGCTTGGCTCCGCGACCTACATTGCCCGGATTGATGCGGTATTTATCCAGCGCCGTGGCGCAGTCCGGATACTCACGCAGCAGCTTGTGGCCGTTGAAATGAAAATCGCCGATCAGCGGCACGGTGATGCCGGCGGCATGCAGGCGGTCGCGGATCAACGGCACCGCAGCGGCAGCTTCCGCGCTGTTTACCGTAATGCGGACCAGTTCCGAGCCGGCGCGCGCCAGGGCGCGCACCTGCGTCACGGTAGCCTCGACGTCGGCGGTATCCGTATTGGTCATGGACTGCACGGCAATGGGCGCCGCGCCGCCGATGGCGACCTTGCTGACAAGTACCTGTAAGGTCTGGCGGCGAGCGGTGAGCATGGCGCGCATTGTAAGTGCACCCCCTCCCGGTCGGGCAGCTTGTTAGACTTGAGGCCGCATGCAAAGACCGAAACCAGCCGGCATGGTCCGGGTGCTGAGGGCCTTCGGAGCCAGCTACCGGGGTTTCTGCGGCGCATTCCGCGGCGAGGCGGCCTTCCGGCAGGAACTGGCCGTGGCGCTGGTGGTCATCCCCCTGGGGATCTATCTCGGCAAGAGCGGCGTGGAGCGCGCCCTGCTGGTGGCGCCCATGATCCTGGTGCTGATCGTGGAGCTGCTGAACAGCGCCGTTGAAGCCACCGTGGATCGTGTCGGGCTCGAACATCATGAACTGTCCGGTCTGGCCAAGGACCTCGGGTCGGCGGCGGTACTGACATCATTCGGATTGCTGGGGCTGACCTGGTTGCTGGTTCTTTTTTTCTAGAGGTTCACCGATGAAGAATGGCGTGCGGCAGTGGATGGCCGGATCGATCTTGCTGGCTGCCACACTGGCCGGTGCCCAGAGTTTGCCTCCGGCACCCGGAGGTCGGCCTGCAGCGGCGCCCGCGGCGGAACAGGTCACGGCGCCGCGGCGCGAAGACGCCCCCTGGGCCGCAACGCTCGAGCGCATCGCGCAGAGCGTGGTGGCCATCAAGATCGATTCCACGCGTGCCTTCGACACCGAATGGAACAGCTCGGCACAGGCCACCGGGTTCGTGATCGATGCCGAGCGCGGCCTGATACTTACCAACCGTCACGTCGTGACACCGGGGCCGGTCACGGCCGAGGCGACCTTCCTCAATCGCGAGGAAGTGCAGTTGTATCCGGTGTATCGCGATCCGGTGCATGACTTCGGCCTGTATCGCTACGATCCGTCCAAGCTGCGTTTCATCAAGCCGGCGTCGCTGCCGCTGCATCCGGAGGGCGCGCAGATCGGCAGGGAAATCCGCGTCATCGGCAACAATGCCGGTGAGCAGCTGTCGATCCTGGCTGGCACCATTGCCCGGCTCGACCGGGAAGCGCCGGATTACGGCGCGGGAAGCTACAACGACTTCAATACCTTCTATCTGCAGGCCGCGTCGGGTACTTCAGGGGGGTCATCCGGCTCGCCGGTGATCGACATCCAGGGACGCGTGGTGGGTCTCAATGCGGGGGGTGCCACCGGCAACGCATCGAGCTTCTACCTGCCGCTGGGCCGCGTGAAGCGCGCGGTGGACCTGATCCGCGCCGGCAAGCCGGTGGCGCGCGGCACCTTGCAGACCGTGTTCGAATACACGCCCTATGATGAGCTGCGCCGGCTGGGTCTGACCGGCGAGACGGAATCGAACATGCGCAAGGCCTTCCCGGCCAATACCGGCATGCTGGTCGTGGGGCAGGTGCAACCGGGGTCCCCCGCCTTCGAGGCATTGCAGCCGGGCGATATCCTGGTCGGCGTCGACGGGCGCGCGATCACCACCTTTGAACCGCTGGAAGAGCTGCTCGACAGTGCCATCGGGCGCAGGATTTCCCTGCAGGTGCAGCGCGGTGGCGCCAGTCGCAGCGTGCAGATCGAAGTCGGAGACCTGGATGCCATCACACCGGCAAGCTACATCGAGTTTGGAGAAGCCGTGGTGCATGACCTGTCCTACCAGCAGGCGCGGCACTTCAACCTGCCCGTGCGGGGCGTATATGTGGCGAACCCGGGCTACAGCCTGGCCGCCGCCGGTGTGCCGCGCGGTGCATTGATCAGCGAATTCAACAACAAGCCG
>JAATEY010000348.1 GCA_015655465.1 Gammaproteobacteria bacterium
GGATGAAATCACCGAGATGCCGCTGTCGCTGCAGGCCAAACTGCTGCGGGTGCTGCAGGAACGCGAGGTCGAGCGGCTTGGCGCACGCGCCATGCTCAGCCTGAACGTGCGCGTGGTCGCAACCACCAACCGTGACCTGCGGGCCGAGTTAAAGGCAGGCCGCTTCCGCGAGGATCTCTACTACCGCCTGTGCGTGTTTCCGATGGCGATTCCTGCCTTGCGCGAGCGGCGCGACGATGTGCTGCCGCTGGCCATGCGCATGCTGGAAGTGCGCAGCCAGCCCGGGCAGCGCATTCCCGCGCTGTCGGCCGATGCCGCGCAGTTGCTGCTCGCCTACCCATGGCCCGGCAACATCCGCGAACTGGACAACCTGCTGCAGCGGGCGATGATCCTGGCCAATGCCGCGGTGATCGAAGCGCCGCATATCCGCTTTGAAGTGCTGCGCGAAGTCGTGCTGCCCAGGACGCCGGCAACCGTGGTCGAGTTTGGCAGGGCGCTGCGCGGCTCGCTGCGCGCCACCGAAAGCCGGATCCTGATGGATGCATTGCGCGGTGGCCAGAGCCGGCGCGAAGTGGCCGAGCAGCTCGGCATCAGTCCGCGCACGCTGCGCTACAAGCTGGCCCAGCTGCGTTCTGCCGGCCTCGATGTGCCGGCAGCCTGATCGGGAAGGAAGCAGAACATGAGCAACATGCAGATCGACGGCGTGCTGGCGCAGATACGCGCCCTGCAGCAACAGACGAAGATCGGCAGCACGCCGCAGCTGCGTCCCGGTGCGGAACTTGCCGGTGTGCAGGGTGCTGCCGGCGGGGCGCAGGTCAGCTTCGCCAATGTGCTGAAGCAGGGCCTGGATCGCGTCAATGAATCGCAGCTGCAGGCTTCCAGCCTTGCCACACGCTTCGAGCGCGGCGATCCGGGCGTGGAACTGTCGCAGGTCATGATCGAATCGCAGAAGGCCACCGTGGCGTTCCGCGCGACGGTCGAAATCCGCAATCGCCTGGTCAGTGCGTACCAGGACATCATGAACATGCCGCTTTGAGATGAGGCCAATCAATGAGTTCTGAAGCCACACAGATGAGTCCTCCGGCCGGCGGCGGCATAGCGGGGCTGCGCCCGATGCTGTTGCTGCTCGGCGTTGCCGTGGCGGTCGCGGCCGGAGTGGGCATTGCCCTGTGGTCGCAGGAGCCGACATACAAACTGCTGGCTGCCAATCTGGCTGGTGCGGACCTGGGTGAGGTGACTGCGTCGCTGAACCAGGCGGGCATTGTCTACAAGCTCGACGGCACCTCGGTACTGGTGCCGGCGGACCGTTATGCCGACGCACTCATGAAGACCGCAGGCAAGGGTGTGAGCGCTACGGGCGGGCTCTCCGGGCTGGACAAGGATCCCGGCTTTGGCGTCAGCCAGTTCATGGAAGACAAACGCTACCAGCGTGCGTTGCAGGAGGAGCTGGCGCAGATGATTGCCAGTCTGAAACCTGTGCAGCAGGCCCGTGTCATCCTGGCGGTGCCGCCGCAGTCGGCTTTCGTGCGCGACCGCCGACGGGTCAGTGCCTCCGTGACGCTGCAGCTGCGCGCCGGATACAGGCTGGATCGCGAGCAGGTAACCTCGATCGTCAATCTGGTCGCTTCGAGCATTCCCGAGCTGACTGCGGATCAGGTCACCGTGGTGGACGGCCAGGGCAGGCTGTTGAATTCACCGGAGAAGAACTCCGAGTTCGCAGCGCACGACCAGCAGATGGATATGGCCCGGCGCCTGGGGGAAGACTATTCGCAGAGCATCGAGTCGCTGCTGGAACCGCTGCTTGGTCCGGGGCGCGTGCACGCCCAGGTGACCGCGACGATAGAGATGTCCACGACGGAAGAGGCGCGCGAACAGTACAAGCCGGATAGCCAGGTGGTGCGCAGCGAGCAGACCAGTGAAGAACTGAACAATGCTGGTTCCGGCGCAAAGGGTGTGCCCGGCGCGCTGACGAACCAGCCGCCGGAAGGTGGCACGGCGCTGCCGCCTGGTGCTGCGCCCGCGGCCAAAGGCAAGCCAGGCAACGATGCAGCCGTGGCGGCGACATCCCCCGACAACACTTCCAGGCAGGCTACCCGCAACTACGAGATCGATCGCACCGTTGCCTATACGCGGCAGCCGGCCGGTCGCCTGCAGCGCCTTTCGGTCGCGGTGCTCATCGACAACATGCGCACCACGGCAGCCGACGGCAAGGTGACCGAGACACCGCTGACCCAGGAGCAGGTGGGACACATCACCACCCTGGTGCGCGAAGCGGTTGGTTTTGACGAAGCGCGGGGCGACAAGGTGTCGGTCATCAACGAGAGCTTCCTGCCGGAACCCAAAGCGGAAGCGCAGGAACTCGCCGGTCCGTCCATCTGGGAACGCCCGATGGTGCGTGACATCGTGAAGTTGCTGAGCGGCCTGGTCGTACTGGTCCTGCTGCTGCTGATGGTAGTGCGTCCGCTGGTCAGGAATCTGACTGCTGCCACCAAGGTCATGATGATGCCTCCGCAGTTGCCGGCTGCGGCCGGTGCGGGCGGCGCCGATGCCGGCGCTCCGCCAAGCAGATCCGGTACGGCGATCGCCTATGAACAGCAGATCGCGGCGGCACGCAGCCTGGTCGCGAAGGATCCTGCGCGCGTGGCGCAGGTGGTGAAGGAATGGGTGCAGAAGGATGAATAGGAGTGAGCGTGGCGCAGCTTGATTTTCCGGTGGGCAGTCAGGAAATCACGGTACAGCCCTGGAGCGCACCAGCGATAGGTGCAGCGGGTGTCGCGCGTGGAGTGCGCAGGCCACAGGACATGCTGGGTGGCGAGCGCCGCGCCTGGCACGAAGCGGAAGCTGCCGGCAGGGCAGCCGGACTCGAGGCGGCACGGGCGGAGATCGAGGCACGGCAGCGCCAGCTGGAGGCCACCGCGCTCAGGCTGGAATCGGTGCTGCAGGCGCTGTCACGGCCACTGGCCCAGCTGGACGACGCGGTGCATGGCCAGATTGCCCAGCTCGCTGTCGCGCTGGCGCGCGCCCTGCTGCGGCGTGAGTTGCGCACCGAGCCGACACAGATCATAGGAATCGTCCGCGACACCGTGGCATTGCTGCCGGCGAGTGCGCGCGGCGTGCGGGTGCTGCTGCATCCCGAAGATGCAACCCTGGTGCGCGAGAGATTGAGTATTGCCGGTCCCGAGCAGGCCTGGTCGGTAGTCGATGATCCGGTGCTGTCCCGCGGGGATTGCCGGGTGCATACCGACTACGCGCAGATCGATGCCCGGGTCGAAACGCGACTGAACGAAGCGCTGTCGCTGCTGCTCGGCGATGAGCGCGGTCCGCAGCGTCTCGAGGCCGAGGCATGACGGCATTGCGACATTCATCCACGCCGTGGATCGAGCAATTGCAGCGTTCCATTCGCCGTGCAAACAGTCTGCCGCCACCGCCGGTGGAGGGGCAGCTGTCGCGCATGATCGGATTGACGCTGGAGGCCGTGGGCTGCCAGGCCGCCATCGGCGACCGCTGCGAGGTGATGGCAGGCAGCGGTTCATCCATCGAGGCGGAAGTAGTGGGTTTTGCCGGCGATCGCCTGTTCCTCATGCCCACCGGCGATGTGCATGGCGTCAAGCCCAGTGCGCGCGTCATACCGCGTCCTGGCGCAGGTTTCGTGCGTGTGGGTCCGGAGCTGCTCGGCCGGGTGATCGACGCCGCAGGTGCGCCGCTCGACGGCCGCGGACCCATCTATGCGGAAGATCGCACCCGACTGAGTGGGGTGCCGATGAATCCGCTGCAGCGCGCGCCCATCGAACGCACGCTCGATGTGGGCGTGCGCGCCATCAATTCGCTGCTGACGGTAGGGCGCGGCCAGCGCATCGGCCTGTTTGCCGGCAGTGGCGTGGGCAAGAGCGTGCTGCTGGGCATGATGGCCCGCTACACCGAAGCCGACGTGATCGTCGTGGGACTGATCGGTGAGCGTGGCCGCGAAGTGAAGGAATTCATCGACAAGATCCTGGGCGAGGCGGGTCGCGCCAGGTCGGTGGTGGTGGCGGCGCCGGCGGACAGTCCGCCGCTGATGCGCATGCACGGTGCATCGATGGCAACGGCCATTGCCGAGTATTTCCGCGACCAGGGGCAGAACGTGCTGCTGATCATGGATTCGTTGACGCGCTACGCCCAGGCGCAGCGCGAGATCGGCCTGGCCATCGGAGAAGCGCCGGCCACCAAGGGTTATCCGCCGTCGGTGTTTGCGCGGCTGCCGCAGCTGGTGGAGCGCGCCGGAAATTCCTCGCCGGATCGCGGTTCGATCACGGCGTTCTATACCGTGCTTACCGAAGGGGATGACCAGCAGGATCCCATCGCGGATGCTGCCCGCGCGATTCTCGACGGACACATCGTGCTGTCGCGGCGGATGGCAGAGGCCGGGCAGTATCCCGCCATCGACGTGGAAGCGTCGATCAGTCGCGTGATGCATGACGTCGTGCCCGCAAGCCAGCTGCAGCAGGCACGGCGACTCAAGCAGTTGCTGTCGACCTATGAGCAGAATCGCGATCTCATTGCGATCGGGGCTTACCAGGCCGGCGCCGACCCACGGGTCGATGCGGCCATTGCGGCGCAGCCGCATATCCGCGAATTCCTGCACCAGGATCTGCATGAACGCGTGTCGCTGGCAGACAGCGTGCAGCAGCTCGACGCCCTGATCGGTGGCGCGTGATGAAACGCTCGGAACGCATGGTGCCGGTGCAGCGGGTGCTGGGCAGTACCGAGCGCGAGCGGGCGCGGGACATGGGCGCTGCGCAGCAGGGCCTCGACTCGGCACAGTCGCGCCTGCAGGAACTGCAGCAATACCACGCGGAATATCTGCACGGTTTCCAGCAGACCGCCAGGGCCGGCAGGAATGCCTTGGCATTGCGGGATTTCCAGGTGTTTCTCGGGCGACTGGAAGATGCGATACGCCAGCAGGAGCAGATCGTTGCGCAGGCGCGGCAGGGCGTGGCAGGCAGCACCCGGCTCTGGCAGAGCGCGGCGCAGCGTGTAAAGGCGGTTGATTCAGTCGTGGGCAAATGGCAGGGCGACGAACGGCGGCACGACGGCCGGCTCGAACAGAAGGAGACTGATGAGCGCGCGCAGCGTCAGCCAGCGCGCGGCTCCACAGGCAGGTTGGAACAATGATGAATACAGCAGCAGGAATGGTCAGCCGGTCACCGCCACAGCTGGCGCAGCAGTCGCCGCCGGATCCTGCATTGCAGGAGGCGGGTGATGGCGACTTCACCGCGGTACTGGCGGCAGCGGCAGCCGATGAGCCTGAAACAACCGTGCCCGATGGCATGCAGTCCGCAGCCGCGCTGGCGTTGCTGGCGGGTCTGCTCAATACCGGCAGGCCTGCAGAGCCAGCGCCGCCCGATGCCGACTTGCTGGATGGCAGCGGCGAAGCTGCACTCGCTACGAATTTCCAGGGTGGCGACCAGGCTGCGCCAGGTAGCGCGGCCAATGGTGCCGCCAGCATTGCCAGCCCTCTGATCCTGATGCGGGCGTTCGGTGCCAATGCGCTGCGGGATGCTGCCGTGGCCCAGGACGAAGTCCCCGTCCCGGCGCCAGGCGACGCAGTGGCAGGGGACCTCACGGCCGGCTCTGCCAGTGCCGATGCACTGGCGGATGCAAGGTCGATGGGCGAGCGCCTGATGAGTACTTTGCTTGAACGCACGTCGGCGCACCCGGGCGGCGCCGATGTCGATCAGCATTCCGTTGCCGGCCCGAATCTTTATACGAACACACGTGAGGCCGTGGCCAGTGCAGCCGGTCCGGTATCCACCCTTCCCGACGCGGTGCGTTCCGCCGTCGGTTCGCCGCGCTGGGCGAATGAACTGGGTTCGCGGCTGGTGATGATGTCCATGCGCGGACAGCACGAGGGTTCACTGAGCCTGACGCCGGAGCATCTTGGTCCGCTCGAAGTACGCATCAGCGTATCGCAGGACTCCACCAGCATCTGGTTCGGCGCCCAGCATGCAGATACGCGCGTGGCATTGACCGACGCGCTGCCGCGGCTGCGCGAGATGTTCGCAGCATCCGGACTTGCCCTGGGGCACGCCGGTGTGTCGCAGGAGATGCCGCGTCAGGAGGCACGGCGCAGCGAGGTTCCGGTAGCTGCCGGCTCGGACATTTCCGCGACGGCAGAAGCTGCCCCGGTTGCGCCAGTGTTGCGTGGCGTCCGCTCCGCGCTGCTGGATGCCTGGGCCTGATGACGGGTTCCCGTCGCAGGCCTGGCACTGTGCGCCAGATCACAGTGCAATATTGCGTGAAAAATCATGTGAATCAACGGGATAAATGCCCGGTGCAGCCGGTGGCATAGGCATTGCTTCATGACGGGCTGTAGTAACGATAGAGGCCCGATCCCATGTCCGATGCCAAGCCTGCTGCAGCCAAAGCTGCGCCAGCGAAGTCCCGCAAGAAGCTGCTGATCATCATTCTGGCTGCCGTAGTCGTCCTGGGTGGCGGCGGCGCGGGTGCCTGGTTCGCCCTTGGCGGCAAAGTTGACGCCACCAAGGCGGGCGCGAAGAAGCACGAGCCGGAGGTCAGGCTCCCCGCACAGTTCGTGGCGCTGGATCCGCCGTTCGTCGTCAATTTCGGTCCCGGCAGTTCGGTGCGCTTCCTGCAGGTCGCAGTCCAGCTGATGACCCGTGACCCGCATGTGGTCGAATTCCTCGGCCGGAACACCCCGATCATCCGCAATGACCTGCTGCTGCTGTTCGGCAACAAGCAGGTCGAAGAAGTTTCCAGCAACGAAGGCAAGGAGGCGCTGCGTGCAGCGGCGCTGGCTGCGGTGCGCAAGATCATTGCGGCCGAAGGCGAAAAGCCCGACGCGCTGGAAGCCGTGTATTTCACCAGCTTCGTGATGCAGTAGAGGCCAGTCATGAGCACGGAAAAAAGATCACCGGAATCCAAAGGTCCTTCAGCTGCCGATATCGCGGCAGCCGAGGCAATGATGGCGGGGCAGACGACTGCACCGGCTGCCGAGCTTGCGCCGGTGCGGGACGTGAATCTGGACGTCATTCTCGACGTGCCGGTGACGCTGTCGCTGGAAGTCGGTCGCACGCGCCTGCCGATCCGCAGCCTGCTGCAATTGAACCAGGGATCGGTGGTGGAACTCGAACGCGCCGCCGGCGAGCCGCTGGACGTATTCGTGAACGGCACGCTGGTGGCGCATGGCGAAGTCGTGGTGGTGAACGACAAGTTCGGCATTCGCCTCGTCGATGTCATCAGCCCCGCGGAACGCATCCGCAAGCTGCGCTAGGTTCACAGTGCATATCCCGAAGAGCATTGCCAGGCTGTCGGCTGTCGCCGGCGTCTTCATTCTGGCCACGGTGCATGCGGCTGAAACTGCAGCGCCGGCGCGATTCGCTGCCCCGGGGGTGGCGAGCAGCCTGCCTTCCGGCGGCGCCAGCGGCATCGGGCAGGTGACCTTTGCACTGCTGCTGGTGCTGGCAGCCGTGTTCGTGGTGGCGCTGCTGCTCAAGCGGCTGCGCGTGGTTACCGGCGCGGGTGCCAACGGCATCGAAGTGCTGGCGCAGACTTCGCTCGGTGCCAAGGAGCGTGCGGTCATCGTGCGTGTGGGCAGCGAGCGGTTGCTGCTGGGCGTAGCCAGCGGGCAGGTCAGCCTGCTGCAGATCCTGCCGCCTGAAACAGCTGTACCGAACACGCCTGCCGACGCCGCTGCGGGTCAGCGGCCGAGCTTCGCCGCGCTGCTCAAGAAGAGTCTCGGTCGATGAAGCTGCCACGATTGCCCAGGGCCGCAGCGCTGCTGGCCTGCGTCGCGGGCGCCATGCTGCTGCCGGCGCTTGCGACGGCCGCTGCGCCGGGAATTCCCGCAGTGGTGGTGCAGGGGACGCCGGGTGGGCAGAGCTATTCGCTGACCTTGCAGCTGCTGATCCTGATGACGGCGGTCACGCTGCTGCCATCCATCTTCCTCATGATGACCGCATTCACGCGCATCGTGATCGTGCTGTCGATCCTGCGGCAGGCCATCGGTGCCGGACAGTCGCCGCCGAACCAGGTGCTGATCGGCCTCTCCCTGTTCCTGACCTTCTTTGTCATGGCGCCAGTGGTGGACCAGATCAACGTGAACGCCGTGCAGCCCTACATGGCCGGCACCATCGAAACCACCGAGGCCCTGCAGCGCGCTGCAGTGCCACTGAAGAAATTCATGCTCGGGCAGACCCGCGAGAGCGATATCGCGACCTTCGTGCGGATCTCCGGCGGCCAGGGCTTCGACAAGCCCGAGGACGTGCCGCTGTCGATACTGGTGCCGGCCTTTGCCACCAGCGAACTGAAAACCGCATTCCAGATCGGCTTCCTCATCTTCATTCCGTTCGTGATCATCGACCTGGTGGTTGCCAGCGTGCTGATGTCCATGGGCATGATGATGCTGTCCCCGGTGCTCATTTCCCTGCCATTCAAGATCATGCTGTTCGTGCTGGTGGATGGCTGGTCGCTGGTCATGGGCACGCTTGCTGCCAGTTTCTACAAATAGGACGCTGCGATGACTCCTGAAAACGTCATGACCATAGGCAGGCACGCACTGGAGGTGACGCTGCTGCTGTCGGCGCCGATGCTGGTGGTGGCGCTGGTTACCGGCCTCCTGATCGGCGTGTTCCAGGCGGCAACGCAGATCAACGAGATGACGCTGTCGTTCATCCCGAAACTGGTGGCGATGGCTGCCACACTGACCCTGGCGGGGCCGTGGATGCTGAAGCTGATCGTGGGCTACACGCGCGAACTGTTCGAGAGCATTCCCGGCCTGGTCGGCTGACAGCTTCCGATGACGCTCACCACCGGACAGCTCGAAGCCTGGATGGCGGCCTGGCTCTGGCCATTCCTGCGCATCGGCGCCTGCCTGATGGTGGCACCGGTGTTCGGCGCGCACTTTGTGCCGGCCCGTTTCCGCATCGTGCTGGCGGCTGCGATTACGCTGGTGGTTGCGCCGCTGTTGCCGCCGCTGCCCGACGTGTCGCCATTCTCCGGCGCCGGGATCGTCATCACCGCGCAGCAACTGATCATCGGCATCGCGATCGGCTTCGTGCTGCAGATTGTCTTCGACGCCCTGGCGATGGGCGGGCAGCTGCTCGCCAACACCATGGGCCTGTCATTCGCATTCAATGTCGATCCGTTGCGCGGCACCGGCACGCCGGTGCTCGGCCAGTTCTATACGCTGATCGCCACGCTGACTTTCCTGGCGCTGAACGGGCATATCGCCATCATCCAGGCCATGGTGGATGGATTCGGCACCATGCCCATCGGCACCACGGGCCTGGGCTCTGAAGCCCTGTGGCAGATCGGGCTGTATGGCGGCCAGCTGTTCCGTGGCGCATTGATGGTGGCGCTGCCTGGCCTGACGGCACTGCTCATCGTGAACCTGGCCTTCGGCGTGGTCAGTCGTGCGGCGCCATCGCTGAACCTGTTTGCGATCGGCTTTCCGGTGACATTGATCGGCGGTCTGCTGATCGTGGTGGCGGGACTGCCGGCCGTGCAGTCGGGCTTCATCACGCTGATGCGCGAGACCATGGACTTCACCTTGTCGCTGATGCGGGTCAGGTAGGGCCATGGCAGATACCGAACGCCAGGATCGTACAGAGTCGGCAACCCCCAAACGCCTGGAGGACGCGCGGCGTGACGGGCGCATTCCGCGTTCGCGGGACCTGACCGCAGCGGCAGTCATGTTGACCGCGGGCATCGCGCTGAAGGTGGTGGGCGACTCCGTGGCGCGCCAGCTCAGCGGCATGATGAGCTCTGCCCTCACCATCACCCGCGACCGGATTTTCGACGAGGGTGCGATGGCGCGCGCCTTCGGCGAGCTTTCTTCCATGGCGCTGTATGCCGTTGCGCCGGTGCTGCTGCTGACACTGGTCGCTGCCCTGGGAGCGCCGCTTGCCCTTGGCGGCTGGTCCTTCAGCGGCAAGTCGCTGGCGCCGGATTTTTCGCGCCTGAGTCCGCTTTCAGGCCTGCAGCGCATGCTGTCGTTGCGCTCCTGGGTGGAACTGGGCAAGTCGCTGGGCAAGTTCGCCATCGTCGGCGCCGCCGGCGCGCTGGTGCTGTGGAACAACATGGATCAGCTGCTGGGACTCGGCAGCGAGCCGATCCAGGCAGCCATCGGCCATTCCATGGCGGTGCTGGGGCAGGCCCTGATCGCCCTGACAGCGGCGCTGGTGCTGATTGCCGCCATCGACGTGCCCTTCCAGCTCTGGCAGTACCACCAGGAAATGCGCATGACCCGCGCGGAAGTACAGCAGGAAAACCGCGAATCCGATGGCTCCCCCGAAATGAAGGGGAAGATAAGGGCCCTGCAGCGCGAGATGGCCGAGCGCCGCATGATGGATGACGTTCCCAAGGCGGATGTGATCGTCGTTAATCCGACGCACTATGCCGTGGCCCTGCGTTATGACGAAAAGACCATGCGGGCGCCAACCGTCGTAGCCAAGGGTATGGACCTCATGGCAGCCCGAATCCGTGAAGTGGCTTCCGAACACAAGGTGCCGATCTTCGAAGCGCCGCCGCTGGCCCGTGCCTTGCATCGACATGCAGACATCGGTGACGAAATTCCGACGGGCCTGTATGTGGCCGTGGCGCAGGTGCTGACCTATATCTTCCAGCTCCGCGCCGCGACCCGCGACAGGCTCCGTCCGCCGCCCAAGCCTACGATCGAGATGCCTGACGCTTGAAGAACATGGAACCAGGTCACACTTTCAAATTGCAGGACATCCTGAAGAGCGGTCTCGGCGTGCCGCTCGGCCTGCTGGCCATCCTCGCGATGGTGATCCTGCCCCTGCCACCATGGGCGCTGGACATCCTGTTCACCTTCAACATCGCCCTGTCGCTGGTGGTGACGATGGCGGTGTTCTACGTGGCCCGTCCGCTGGACTTCGGCGTGTTCCCCAGCGTGCTGCTGCTGACCACCCTGCTGCGGCTGGCGCTGAACGTGGCCTCGACCCGCGTGGTGCTGATGCATGGCCACACCGGCACGGCCAGCGCCGGCAAGGTCATCGAGTCCTTTGGTGAATTCGTCGTCGGCGGCAACTATGCCGTCGGTGTGGTGGTGTTCATCATCCTGACCATCATCAATTTCGTGGTGGTGACCAAGGGCGCCGGCCGCATCTCCGAAGTGACGGCCCGCTTCACCCTCGATGCCATGCC
>JAATEY010000328.1 GCA_015655465.1 Gammaproteobacteria bacterium
GCAAGACCGCCCAGCGGCTCCATCACCTTGCGGACACGCTGGATGTGGCGCTCGGCGTTGGTGAAGGTGCGATCCTTCTCGAGGAAAGAGGCGCCCGGGAAAAATACATGTGCATACTTGGCCGACTCGTTCAGGAACAGGTCCTGCACGATCACGCACTCCATCGCTGCCAGACCCGCGGTCACATGCTGGGTATTCGGATCGGACTGCGCCGGGTCCTCGCCCTCGATGTAGATGGCCTTGAAGCTGCCGTCGACGGCGGCCTCGAGCATGTTGGGAATGCGCAGGCCCGGCTCCGCATCGATCGTGACGCCCCATTCCCTGCCGAACTGCGCGCGGGTCACTTCATCGGAAATGTGCCGGTAACCAGCCAGTTCGTGCGGGAAGGAACCCATGTCACAGGCGCCCTGCACATTGTTCTGGCCACGCAGCGGATTCACGCCCACGCCCTCACGGCCGATATTGCCGGTGGCCATCGCGAGGTTCGCGATACCCATCACCATGGTGCTGCCCTGGCTGTGCTCGGTCACGCCCAGCCCGTAGTAGATGGCACCATTGCCGCCGGTGGCGAACATGCGCGCCGCCTGGCGCACATGCCTCGCGGGCACGCCGGTGACGGCTTCCATCGCTTCGGGTGAGTTTTTCGGCAGCGAGACGAAGTCCTTCCAGCGCTGGAACGGAGCCGGCTCGCAGCGCGCCGCGACGAACTGCTCGTCGATGAGGCCCTCGGTGGCCACGACATGTGCGATCGAGTTGATCAGCGCGACGTTGGTGCCGGGACGCAGCTGCAGGTGGTAGTCGGCCTGGACATGCGGCGAACGCACCAGGTCGATTTCACGCGGATCGGCGATGATGAGCTTTGCGCCTTCGCGGAGCCGGCGCTTCATGCGCGAACCGAACACCGGATGGCCGTCGGTGGGATTGGCGCCGATCACCAGGATCACATCCGACTTCATCACGGAGTCGAAATTCTGCGTGCCGGCGGATTCCCCCAGCGTCTGCTTGAGGCCATAGCCGGTGGGCGAATGGCACACGCGCGCGCAGGTGTCGACGTTGTTGGTGCCGAGCGCGGCACGGATCAGCTTCTGCACCAGGAAGGCTTCTTCGTTGGTGCAGCGGGATGAGGTGATGCCACCCACCGAGAAGCGGCCGTACTTCGCCTGGATACGGCGGAACTCGGAGGCTGCGTACTGGAAGGCCTCGTCCCAGCTCACTTCCCGCCACGGATCGCTGATCTTCGAACGGATCATCGGCTTGGTGATGCGATCGGCATGCGTGGCATAGCCATAGGCAAAGCGGCCCTTCACGCAGGCGTGACCGCGGTTCGCGCCGCCGTCACGGTCGGGCACCATGCGCACCACTTCCTGGTTCTTCACCTCGGCGACGAAAGAGCAGCCCACGCCGCAGTAGGCGCAGGTGGTCTTCACGGCCTCGACCGGCTGGCCCACCTGCTGCATGGTCTTTTCGGTGAGCGCGCCGGTGGGGCAGCTCTCGACGCAGGCGCCACAGGAGACGCATTCGGATTCCTTGAAACCATCGTCCTGGCTGGCGACGATGCGCGACTCGAAGCCGCGCCCTTCCACTGTCAGCGCAAAGGTGCCCTGCACTTCATTGCAGGCCCGCACGCAGCGCGAGCAGACGATGCAGGCGGAAGGATCGAAGCTGAAGTAGGGGTTGCTTTCGTCCTTGCAGGCTTCCAGATGGGTCTGACCATCCCTGCCGTAACGCGTGGTGGTCGTCAGGCCAAGCTTGCTGGCTACCTGGCGCAGCTCGCTGCGCTCGCCCGCGGCATCCTGTTCGGGATGGTCGGACATGTAGAGCTCGACGACTCCCGCACGCAGCTTGCTCAGCCGGTCGCTTTCCGTCTTCACCTTCATGCCGGACGCCACCAGCGTGGTGCATGACGCGGGAAAGCCGCGCTGGCCTTCGATCTCGACCATGCACACGCGGCAGGAGCCGAAGGCCTTGAGCGTGTCGGTGGCACAGAGCTTGGGGATGGCGGTGCCGGCGGCGGCCGCAGCCCGCATGACCGAGGTGCCCGCGGGTACCGTGACTTCAGCGCCGTCGATGAAAAGGGTTACCGGAGCGCCATCGACCGGCGGGGTTCCTTGATCCTGGTATTCCAGAGAGTACATGGTGGTTCTCCGTCTTCAGCGATTGCGGGAAAAATCTTCAGGGAAATGCTTGAGCGCACTCATGACCGGGAACGGCGTCATGCCGCCCAGGCCGCAGAGCGAGCCGTACTGCATGGTGTCGCAGAGGTCTTCGAGCAGCTTGATATTGGCCGGGCGTTCAGCGCCGCCCTGCATGATGCGATCCATGACTTCGACGCCGCGGGTCGAGCCGACACGGCAAGGCGTGCACCTGCCGCAGGATTCGACTGCGCAGAACTCCATCGCGTAACGGGCCATGCGTGCCATGTCGACCGTGTCGTCGAAAGCCACGATGCCGCCGTGACCCACCAGGGCACCGATGGCCGTGAAAGCCTCGTAGTCCAGCGGCGTGTCGAAATCCTTCTCGGGGATATAGGCGCCGAGCGGACCGCCCACCTGCACGGTGCGGATGGGACGACCGCTGGCCGAGCCACCGCCGAAGTCGTACAGCAGCTCGCGCAGCGTGACACCGAAGGCCTTTTCCACCAGGCCGCCATGCTTGATGTTGCCGGCCAGCTGGATGGGCAAGGTGCCGCGCGAGCGACCCATGCCGTAGTCCTTGTAGAACGTGGCGCCCTTCTGCAGGATGATCGGCAGGCTGGCCAGCGAGATCACGTTGTTGATGATGGTGGGCTTCTGGAACAGGCCCTTGATGGCCGGCAGCGGCGGACGGAACCGCACCTCTGCCCGCTTGCCTTCCAGGCTTTCCAGCAGCGAGGTCTCTTCACCGCAGACATAGGCGCCTGCGCCCATGCGCACATCGAGTTCGAAAGCCTTGCCACTGCCCAGCACATCGCGCCCGAGGTAACCCCTGGCCCTGGCAGTTGCGATGGCTGCGCGCAGCGCAGCCTCGGCGTGCGGATACTCCGCGCGCAGATAAATGAATCCCTGCGTGGCACCGACCGCGATGCCTGCAATGGTCATGCCTTCGACCAGCGTCAACGGATCGCCTTCCATCAGCATGCGGTCCGAGAACGTGCCGGAATCGCCTTCGTCGGCATTGCAGACCACGTACTTCTGGTCGGCCTGCTGGTCGAGCACGGTCTTCCACTTGATGCCGGTGGGGAAAGCGGCGCCGCCGCGACCACGCAGACCGGAATCGGTGACTTCCTGCACCACCTGCGCGCCGCTCATCGACAGCGCGCGCTTCAATCCTTCGTAGCCGCCGTGCTGCAGGTACTGGTCGAGATCGAGCGGGTCGATGATGCCGACGCGGGCGAAAGTCAGACGCTCCTGCTTCGCCATGAAGGGTAGCTGGTCGACATTGCCGAGGCGCAGCGCATGCGACGCACCGCTCAACATGCCGGCATCCAGCAGACCTGGCACGGCTGTCGCCTCGACAGGGCCGTAGCCAATGCGCTCACCCGCCACTTCCACTTCAACCAGTGGTTCGAGCCAGACCATGCCCCGGGAACCGACGCGGACGATCTGGATGGCCTGTCCTTTTGCCTGTGCAGCACTCTGCAGGGCAGCCACCGTTTCATCCGCACCCAGGGCCTGGGCAGCTGCATCGCGGGATATGAAAACCCTGACCGTCACTGGCGTGTCCTCCAGTCGGCGAGGATCTGATCGAGGCGTTCCGGGGTAACGCGACCGTACAACTTGTTGTCGATCATCACGGACGGACCGGCAGCGCAGTTGCCCAGACAGTAGGCAGCCTCGAGCGTGAACTGCCCATCGGCACTGGTGCCGTGATAGTCAATGCCGAGACTATTCTTCGCATGTGCCTCGGTGCTTTCGCTGTTCATTGCCTGACAGGCTTCAGCGCGACACAACTGCACCACATGACGGCCGGGCGCGTGCTGGCGGAAGTAGTGATAGAAGCTGACGACCCCGTACACTTCGGCACGCGAGAGATTCAGGGCCTCCGCAATCCTCGGAATGGCTTCGGATGGAATGAACCCGAGTTCATCCTGCACGGCGCGCAGCAGCGGCAGCAACGGACCCGGAATACCGGCAAACCGGGCGCTGAGCGCGTCGACAGCCTGGGCCTGGGTCTCGTCAAATACGGACATGGAATAGCGATCCTCGGTCAACGCGCCATGCAGGAGTTGCATTCTCTGCGCTGCCTGCATCCGCAGGAATATGACGCGACTTTCATATCTGAAAGTATCGGCCGCCCACATGATACTCGCGTACCACCCGCGTGTGACCTGGTTCGCATTGGAGGTTGTCCAGGCACCCGCAGCGCACATGCCGGGGGCAATGTTTGCCGTGAGCAGGCTCCCGAGAGGGTTCCGGGCTGCATGATAATCTTGCGGCCCGATTGTGCACGAGGTGACAACCTGAACAGGGCATTGACTCCGGGCGAAGCCGATCGGGCCATCCTGTCGCGCATGACGCCAATGCCTGCGGAGACGCTGGCGCTGCACCTGTGCCGCGGGCGGATCCTGCGCCAGGATGTTCTGGCCGAACGCGACAATCCGCCATTTGACCGCGTCTGCATGGATGGCGTTGCCATCGCGAGCAGCGCCTTCGATGCCGGCAGCCGCCGCTTCCGCATCCAGGCCACGCAGGCTGCCGGCGAGCTGCCGCTGCACCTGGCAGCGCCGGATGCGGCCATCGAGGTGATGACCGGCGCGGTACTGCCCCATGGCACCGACTGCGTGATTCCGCTGGAGAAATACGATCTCGCCGCAGGCATGCTCACGCTGCACGCGGATGCCGGTGCAGAACCGTGGCGCAACGTGCAACGCCGCGGTTCGGACAGCAGGCCGGGCGTTCCCATGCTGACCATCGGCATGCGTCTCGGTGCTGCGGAGGTCGCCGTCGTCGCATCGGCCGGACTTGCCGAAGTCGCGGTCAGCCGTCAGCCGCGCGTGATGGTGATCTCCACCGGCAACGAACTCATCGAGCCCGGCCTGCCCATCGCCGCTCATCAGCTGCGACGTTCGAATGCCTATGGCGTCATTGCGGCATTGCAGTTGCAGGGCTTCGAGGCTGTGGACGAAACCCATCTGCCCGACGATGAGGCAGTCATGCGGCAGCGCCTTGGCGGGATTCTCGGGCACCATGATGTGCTGGTGTTGAGCGGCGGCGTATCGAAGGGCAAGTTCGACTATGTGCCCGCCGTGCTGAAGGCGCTTGGCGTGGAAGAAGTCCTCTGCCAGGTTGCGCAGCGGCCAGGCCGTCCCTTGTGGTTCGGCGTCGGCCCGGGTGGCCAGCTGGTATTCGGCCTGCCAGGCAATCCGGTTTCGACGCTGGTCTGCCTTGCGCGTTATGTATTCCCCGCGCTGCGTGCATCGATGCTGTGGCAAACCCCGGCACGCGAGCGTGTTGCATTGGCGGAAGGCACAGAGGGCCGCAAGTTGACGTATTTCATGCCGGTAGCCTTGCTTCCGGAAGCTGCCACGCTGGCCCTGGCCAGTGCGCGTCCTCCGCAGGGTTCCGGCGACTTCCTCGCACTGGCAGGCACGGACGGTTTCGTCGAATTGCCGCCACAGCCGCAAGGCCATGCCGCAGGGTTCATCGCGGATTTCTATCGCTGGTGACCGGCCTCGCGCCGCTTTCAGGATCCGAACACCTCTTCGATGGTCTTGACCGCACCGGGTTCTGTCACCGCGTAGCCAGGCAGTGCGGCAATGGCGCGACCAAAGGCCTCGCCGCGCATCACTTCGAGGATCTTCTGCACCGACGGATTCTCCAGGCTGCGCCGCAGGCAGACGAAGATGTAGTCCTCGGTGACCACCGGCACGAATTCGAGGTCGAACTGTCGGGCGGCCGCTTCCACTCCAAAACTCGCATCCGCCATTCCGCTCGCCACGTACGCGGCCACTGCCGCATGCGTGAACTCGACCTGCTGGTAGCCCTGGATGCGCGTGCCGTCCAGTCCGTGTTGCGCCAGCAGTTCATCGAACAACATGCGCGTGCCGGATTCCGGATCCCGGTTCACGAAGCGCACATCCGGCTCCAGCAGCTGTCGCAGCGACTGGATGCCGCGCGGGTTGCCCTTGCGGACGATCAGTCCCATCTCTCGCTTCACGAAGCTGATCACGCGATGTTCGGTGGGTGACAGCACATCGCGCCAGCCCGCCATGCTGCGGGCCCGCAGCTCGCCCTGCGGCAGGTGCATGCCGGCCAGATCGCAACCGCCATGCGCCAGCGAGGCGGAGGAGTTGATGTTGCCGACGTAACGGAAATCCACCCGCAGATCCGCCTCGCGTCCCAGCAGATCGCGCAACGCGGAGACGGCGAAGCCATGGCTGGCGTGAATACGCACATCGGCACCGCCCTCGGGCAGCAGTGCGTTGATCTCGCTCTCCAGCTCCTGCGCCAGGTTCTGCAGCTGCGGTCCCAGGCGGGCCTGCAGACGTTGCCCCGCCCAGACCAGCCGCTCGCCAAAGTTCGTGAGGATGGTGCCGCGCCCCTGGCGCCGTTCGACCAGTGGCGTGCCGAAGAACTCGGACCATTTCTCGATCAGGTTCCAGGCATGGCGGTACGAGACCTGTGCGCGCTCCGCGGCCCGGGTGATCTTGCCGGTGGCGCGGATTTCGTAGAGGAAGTCGAGCATGACGAGCATGGAGCGCGTGTCCTGCTCCTGCGTGAACCGCCAGACAGTCTCGATGGCAATCCGGAATGGCACTAGAGCAGCCGCTGCGGATGACTGTAGACCACCTGCTGCTCGTCGCGCGCGAAGCCGACCAGGGTCAGGCCGCAATCCCGCGCCAGTTCCACGCCGAGCGCCGTCGGCGCCGACACCGCCACGAGCATGCGAATGCCGAGCGTCGCGGCTTTCTGGACCATTTCGTAGCTGGCGCGGCTGGTCACCATGACGTAGCCGTCGGCAAGGCTGTCGCCGCGCCGCAGCCTGGCGCCGATCAATTTGTCGAGCGCGTTGTGGCGCCCCACGTCCTCACGGACCAGCTGCACTTCCCCTTCCCAGGCAACCCAGGCTGCCGCGTGCAGGCTGCCGGCCAGCGCGCCCAGCGGTTGCAGCTCACGCATGCGGCGCAGCGCTGCAACCAGGCGTTCACGCGATGTTTCGCCACCGGCAGCCACCGGCGGCGGGCGACGGATGGCGTCCTCGATGGTCTCCGCCCCACAGACCCCGCAACCGGTACGACCAGTGAGATTGCGGCGGCGCTGCAGCATTTCGCCGAGTCGCGAGCCTGCGACGGACAGGCGCAATTCAAAGGCGCCCGAAGAGGTGTCGAGCTGGACGTCACGCAGTTCGGAATAATCGGCGACGAGGGATTCGCTCACCGTAAAGCCAACGCCCATGTCCTCAAGATCACACGGCGTGGCCATCATCACGACATGGGGGATCGAATTGTAGGACAGCGCGACCGGCACCTCTGCTGCGACGCTGTCGACAGCTTCCTGCCACGTGCCAGCACGCCAGCGGCGCACTGGCAGGGAGGCCACGGCCGCAACTTGCGGCGCAGCAACCGTGGGTTGCGTCCCCGCAGTCATGGAGTCTCCTGGGCGTCAGTGATGAACGCCCAGTGTAGCGCGCCGTCAGCCCAGGCGGGCGAGCAGCCCCAGCAGCTGGTTCAGCTCGTCGGGAGAGAAAATGTCGTGCGCAAAGGATTCAGCTTCTTCTGCCTGGGTCCGCAGCACCTGTGCCTGCCGTGCACCTTCTGCGGTGAGATAGAGCCCGTAGCGACGCCGGTCGTGATTGCTGCGACGGCGCAGCAGCCAGCCCAGTTCCTCGAGCCGATCAATGATCGCCACCACGCTGGCCTTGTCGATATCGAGCGCCGCTGCGATCTGGAACTGGGCCATGCCGGGGTTCTGCTCGCACAGCACCAGGGCGCCAAACTCCGCTGGACCCACGTGCATGGCGGAGATGTTGCGCAGCCCGCGCCGCTGCAGCGCGAGTTGCGCCTTGCGCACGTGAAATGCCAAGGAGCTGCTGAGCAGACCAAGGTTCACGCTGGTGGGTGCCGGCAGGTCCGGCAGGGACACGGACATGCGGTCGGCAGTGCCCGTGCTGGATTCGGTTCGTGACATTAGTTCTGAGGCCATGAGCTCTAGGTAGCAAAGGCCGTGCCATATGTCGGCATCGCCGCAGGCCGCAAAACAAGGGGCTCAAGGGGCAAAATCCGCCCCAGTACGGAGCGATTGCACCACGGCAGCGCGATTTGGGCCACGCGCGGCGCGTCAGTACACGACCACCGAGCGGATGGACTCCCCCGCGTGCATCAGGTGGAAGGCGTCGTTGATTTTCGCCAGCGGCATGGTGTGCGTGATCAGCTCGTCGATACGGATCTTGCCGTCCATGTACCAGTCGACGATCTTCGGCGTGTCGGTGCGCCCGCGCGCGCCGCCGAAGGCGGTGCCCTTCCAGGTGCGGCCGGTGACCAGCTGGAACGGCCGGGTGGAGATCTCCTGGCCGGCCGCCGCCACGCCGATGATGATGCTGGTGCCCCAGCCGCGATGGCAGGCCTCCAGCGCCTGGCGCATGACC
>JAATEY010000218.1 GCA_015655465.1 Gammaproteobacteria bacterium
GATACAAGACAGGGGAGCCCATGCGTAGTTTTCTGCCGATCTGTGCCGGTCTTCTGGTGGTCTCGGGAATCGTATCCGTCAGCCTGTGGCGGGAGCTGCGGGCGGAAAGACAGGCCCGTGCCGAATTACAGGCGCCGCTGGCCCAACCAAAAAGTCAGGAGCCCGCTCCGGCCGCGCCTGCATTGCCGGTGCAGTCCGCGAATGATCCGCAGCCACCGGTTGCAAACACACAACCTGCAGCCATCTCGCCCGCATTGGCACCAGCGGCCAAGGCGGTGGCGACAAGCGGCCTCATGAGCACGGACCCCGCGACTGTCGCTGCAACCCGGCTCGAATTGCTGAAGGACCCCGAATACCGGAAGGCGCGGATCGCGCAGATACGTGCGAGTCAGATCGAGGGCTATCCGGGGCTGGTGGAGGAACTCGGGCTGTCTGGAAGCGAAGCAGACCAGCTCTTCGACCTGCTGGCCGAGCTGCAATTGAGCACCAACATGGAAACCAATGCCCTCGCAGCCAGCAGGGCAGACGAACAGACCACGCAGCAGGAAACGGCGCGCATCCAGCAGGAAGCGCGACGCAAGCGGCAGGAAGCGCTCGGTGCGTTGCTCGGCACTGCCAAATTCGCACAATGGCAGCAGTACCAGCAGACCCTCCCGGCCCGCGCCCAGGCAACCGCTCAACTCACCAGCGTGCTGGCTGCGGCCGGCCAGCCGGTCAGCAGCACGCAGCTGCAGCCTGTCGCGGCCGCGATGGCACTGGAGCAGAGACGCCAGAGCGAGGAGCTGCAGTCGATGTTCCGTGATGCCGGAACCATGGACGCACAGGGGCGGGCGAAATTGCAGGCGGAGGTACTGAGCAGGCAGGAGCAGAGCAATCGCCGCGTTCTTGATGCTGCCTCGGCGCACCTGAGTTCCGGGCAACTCGCAGCGTTGCGCAGCAGCCTGGAACAGCAGGTCGCGCAGGCCCGGGAGAGCATCCGGCTGCAGCAGCAGCGAGTGGCGCCTTGAACCCGACGAGTGGTTGATCGCGCGAAGACCGGCGCCCGGATCATCTGCACATGGTTCCAGCAAAACCGGCAACAGATCCTACTCCGCAGATTTCTGACAGCATCCGCGTGTTCCATGGCCCGCGTGCTGACTGATTCGGATCTTGCGGCGCTATGCGGTGTCACGGCTCGATTGAATCGGCAGTTCCGCAGGAATCGTGACCGGTTCCACGCGGACTTTGCGTTCGAGTTAGCGCCCGAAAGCGACGATTTCTTGATGTTGCAAAATGCAACATCAAGTGCGGGGACGCTGGCGTCCTGGCTGCCGCCGGATACCACAGCTCGACACCTCCCGTTGCGCCTGGATCCCTGGCCACATCGCTTGCAGCAGGTCTGTAGACCTTGGCGATGTATGGCGGCGCCTGACCTACAACAACCAGCAAAGAGACCCGGTGCCGCGTCACAGCCGCCAACTCGTTCGGTTTGTAACGTATGCGCTTGTCGTGGGTAATCGCCACGCAGCCTCGCCGCCCCACCTGCTCCAGCCAGTCTTCGTCAGCGCAATCGGGCTCGAAGTTGTCGGCGTGACGCTCGACCAGCAGGCCAGAAGCCCGCAGAATCTCAGGAAACTGCTTGCCCAGATCCCGGTCTGTGAAGAAGACCGGCGGCTTCAAGCAACTCGCTCATGGAGCACAGCCTCCTCGATCTGGCTGACGGACAGATCGTAGTCTGCCGCCAGCTCGGCCGGAGTCTCGCCGGCGTCGATACGCTCGACGATTGCACCCGTCGACACGCCGCGCTGCGCAAGCACGGACTGCCGATGGCAGTGGTCGAGGCCAAGGACAACACCTTACCCCGGCCAGCCAACTCACTTCAGATCCGCGTCGAGATCAACTGTGAACCCAATAGGCCGCGACCGATCTCTGGGCGGGGGAACAGCCAGCTGGCGAATGGCCTCGACGAGCTCGCCGATGACCACATCGTGGGAGTCAACGCGTTCGGACAGATCCTCGATGAGCTTCATCAACTCGCCACTGACAAGCGATGCGCGACGCAGGCGTACGAACGCCCGCATGATCGCGATGTTCACCTGGACGGCGGTGGCGCTGCGCAACACGCTGGAAAGCATGGCCACGCCTTGCTCGGTGAATGCGTAGTGGGTATAGCGCCGACCACCGCGCCCATCGGCAGGTTTTGAGGTCACAATCTGTGACCTCAAAACGTCAACCTCCTGATCCGTCAGGGAAAAAACGAAATCTTGCGGGAACCGGTCGGAGTTTCTGCGCATGGCCTGCAGGAGCACCTTGGTATCGACGCCATACAGTTTGGCCAGATCCGAATCCAGCAACACTGATAGCCCCCGGATCGTGAGTATTCGGTTTTCCAGTTCAACGAGGGTGGCGGCGGACTTGGGCATTGCAGTGCTGCAGTCTCCAACCGGAACGCCGCGGAATCAGCACAACAAACTCGCGACTTTCTCCAGATTCAGAAGACATTCATGGCAAGCACCGAGTCCGCTCAACGCAGACCTGGCGTCACCGTATGGAGTGCCAACTTTTCACCTCATTGCTGGGCGACGCCAGATACACGCAGTGGCAGGACTACCAGCAGACCCAGTCTGCGCGGCTTCAGGCCAGCACGTACGCCACCGCGCTGGCGCGGGCCGGCTTGCCGCTGGACAGTACCCAGACCAGGACCATCGCGATGGCGATGATCGGAGAACAGGAGCGCATGAAACAGGACATCCTGGCGCTGGCGCGCACGGTCAACCTGGCAAGTCCCCAGACACAGGTGCAGGCCCAGGAAGCACTGAAGAGGCGTCAGGAAGAAAGCAACCAGCGCGTTCTCGACGCCGCTTCACCCTATCTGAGTGCGCGGCAGCTGAGCGCCCTTCGCAGCCAGATCGAGCGCTAGTTCGACGACCTCTGTGCCGCCTCGCGCTCGACCTGACTGGTGCGAGATTCGAAAGCAACGGCTCCGACTCATAACCTGGCGGTAAATTGCTTTCTTCCTTTTCTGCTGTACCGTGGCAAGCGGGGGTGGGCAATGAAGAAGCTGTTGCTGGTTTGTGCAGCGCTGTTGGTGATTTGCGGCATCGTGTCCGGCAACCTGTGGCGCGAGTTGCGCACAGAACGGCAAGCGAATGAGGAACTGCGAACGCAGCTGGCGCAGGCAAGGGTTTCCATCCCGCTGCCCGCGCTGCCAGCGCCCGCTGCTGCTCCCTCCCAGGCATCGACCCGTCCGGCAACCACGCCGGTCCCGCAGGGTCCGCCCCCCGAATCGCCACTAGCTGCGGCAGCAGCGAGGACCTCAGCGCTCACTTTGACGACCATTGCCAGCATTACTGGTGAGCAGGATCTGATGAAGGATCCGGAGTATCGCAAAGCGCGGCTGGCGCAACTGCGCATCAGTGCGGCGCGATCCTATCCCGGCCTCGCAGAGGAGCTGGGGCTTTCCGAGAAGGAGGCCAACCAGCTGTTCGAGCTGATCGCCGGGAACCAGCTGAACATGACCTCCGAAATCTCCTTGCGCAGCGCGACGGGCTTACTGGACGTGGCCGACATGACGCGGCGTCAGCAGGCGCTGCAACGCGAGCAGGAAGACGCGATCCGCGCACAGCTGGGAAATGCCAGGTACACGCAGTGGCAGGAGTACCAGCAGACACGCCCAGCCCGCAATCAGGTCGTGACCATGGGCAGCGCGCTGGCGTCCGCGGGTCAGCCCCTGACAGATGCACAGACGCGGGCCCTGACTGCCGTGATGATCACTGAACAACAGCAGCGACAGGCAGCGCCGCCGCCGCGTCCAGCTGTCGATCCGGCGAATCCGCGGGCGGGCGTGGCGCAGCTCCTGGAAGAAAACCAGAGACGCCAGGAGGAAAGCAACAGCCGCGTCCTCGAGGCTGCCGCGCCTCATCTGAACACCAGGCAGCTCGAAGCCCTGCGGCAGCAGTTCGAACAGCAGAATGCCGAGAGGCGGAACACTTTGACGCGCCTGCAGGAAATCGAGGCAAGGCCGCAGGCGCTTCCGCAACGCCCGTAGCAAGCCACCGCATCATGAGGTCGGAAGCCTCGGGCTTTGCGGCACCTCAGTCCACGCGAACCAGCGACTCACCCCGATCCAGGGTCTTCAGCAGTTCGCCAAAACGCGAATCCTTGCGCAAGCCATCCAGCCTCGGGTCGACGTTCAGCCAGCCGATGAAAAAGGGGCGCTGCTCGACGGCCCGGGCGAGCCACGCGAACGCCGGCCCGGAGTCGTTCAGCCCGGCATGGATCACGGCGATATCGTAAGCGGATACATAACCGCGACCGGACTTGCTGACCAGTTCCGTCAGGATCTTCCGCGCCCCGGCGTGCTGGCCGGATACCGCCTGCAGATGTCCGATATCTGCCTGCGCCATGGTGGTCGCGTAATTCTCCGGCATGGTGCCCATCAGCTCGAACTGCCGCCGCGCCTGCGCGAACATTCCCTTCTGCTCATAGACTAGGCCCAGCTCCCGCTGGGCCTGCACGAAGTCCGGCGCCAGCTCGATGAGCTTCTGGTATTCGGCCATGGCTTCGTCATAGCGGCGCGCCAGGAACAGCACGTAGGGCAGCCGCTTGCGGATCTGCATCGACAGCGGGTCGAGCGCGATGGCCTCGCTGGCTTCCGCCAGTGCCTGTTCGAAGCGGCTGTTTTCAGCCAGCACCCTGGAATAGTTGAAATGCGCGGTGGCGGAACGGGGGTCGAGCTCCAGCGCCAGCTTGAGTTCCCTTTCCGCACCGATGGAATCCAGGTCGTGGATCCATTTCAGGAAGCCCAGCTCGGCATGCGCTTCGGCCAGTGTGTCGTCGATGCGCAGTGCCTGCAGTACCGCATTCTTGGCTTCCTGCAGCCAGGTTCCGGGCCCCTCCTCCGCGCTGCGAAGCTCGTAGCAGGTGGCGAGATTGACGTACGCCCGCGCGAACTTCGGGTCTATCGCTATCGCCTGCGTGTAGTACCCGATGGCGCTCAGGATTCCCTGCCGCGTCGGCTTGCTGGAAAGGAAGAGTCCCTGCAGATAGAGCTGGTAGGCCTCCGGGCTGTCGGTGTAACGCTTCGTCAGCTGTTTCTGCTCGTCGCCGCTGAGCTTGCGGATCAGGTTGTCCGCGATCTGCACGCCGACGGCTTCCTGCACGGCCAGGATGTCTGCAGCCTTGCGTTCGTAGCGTTCACCCCATATCTGCCGTCCCGTTGTGGCATCCACCATCTCGACCTGCACGTTCAACATGCCTTCATGCAAGGCCACGCGGCCGGTGACGACGGCCCCGACGTTGAGTTGCCTGCCGATGCGCACCGGGTCCATCGCCTTGCCCTTGAAGGTGAAAGCGATCGACCTGGCGGTAACCCGCAGCCTGGGAAGGCGCGACAGGTTGTTGATCAGGTTCTCGGCCAGTCCGTCGGCTAGGTA
Source organism: Gammaproteobacteria bacterium (assembly GCA_015655465.1). Classification (GTDB taxonomy): domain Bacteria; phylum Pseudomonadota; class Gammaproteobacteria; order Steroidobacterales; family Steroidobacteraceae; genus ZC4RG30. The sequence continues at coordinate 5,415 of JAATEY010000218.1, forward strand.
TTCCGTCTGCGGATCGGCGAGAAAAGGCAGCACCACGACGGATTGTGGAGGCGGTGCGGATTTCAGTACCAGGTAGAGCCCGATGGCGGCCATGATGGCGAGCAGCGCGGCGGCGCCGACGATCGGTTGCCAGCGCCGGGCCGGAGCCGCGCGCGGCACAACCTCGATGGAGCGGGGCTCGAACGTCGGGACATAGCCGCCCCGCGGCAGCGCGATGCATACCAGGTCCGAGACGCCCTCTTTCGCGTAGTACAGATCCAGGCGATTGCGCAACCGCGAGGCCTCCACGCGGGCGATCGCATCGCTGCGCGGATCGAACGAGGCGCCACGGCCCAGCGCGTCCATGCCGACCGTGAATTCCTTCAGGGTGGCGGCCTGGCCCGACAACGTCTGCTCGACAATGTATTGCAGCAGCCGGATGGGGCGCTGCGCGCCGCGAAACGTGGCGCTGGCGACGATTCTCGCCAGCTGCGCGCGGATCGCCTCGCTCGATAACGTCGGTTCCAAGTGACTGATCCTGCTGCGTACGTACCGCCCGGTAACGGTCTGCGCCTTGTGCATCGCTGCTCCCCGGGTACAGATTGGGAGCCATGAAACACCAACGACGATTCCCCGTTCTGCTCGGCACAGTGCTGTCGCTTCTCATGGCGACGGTGGCGCCCGCCCAGGTGGGCCCGCAAACCCGGAGTCCGGGCAACATAGCATTGATCAACGGCCAGTGGTTCGACGGCAAGGCGTTCGAACGCAGGCAGGTGTACAGCGTCGACGGACGATTCACCTTCACCAAGCCGACGCGCATCGATCAGACACTGGACCTGGGCGGCACCTGGATCGTGCCGCCGTTTGCCGACGCGCACAGCCACTCGTTCGGCCAGGGCATACCGGGCAGCGATGCCCGATCTGCCAAGGGCTACCTCGCCGCCGGCGTGTTCTACGTGCAGAGCCAGGGCAACCTGCCCATGACCGCAGCGGAGAAAGCGGCCATCCGGCTCAACACGCCAGCCGGCGTGGATGTTGCCTTGTCCAATGGAACGCTGACGTCGCACACCAGTGCGCTGCATGCCTTCCTCGCCGCCAACATCCTGCCTCGGGGGGCCTTCCGGGGCTACACACTGGAGACGCTGAACAACGTCCGCTATTTCGAGATCGACACCGCGGCGGAACTCAAGGCCAAGTGGCCGTCGATCCTTGCGCAGAAGAGCGACTTCATCAAGACCTACCTCTGGCTCACCGACAACGCGCCCTTCGTGGGACCGCCGCCGCTGATGGGTCAGCACGCGCTCAGCCCCGAGGTGTTTCGGGAGATCGTCCGCCAGGCGCATGCCAGTGGGCTGCGCGTCTCGGCCCACATCACCAGCGCCGGGGACTTCAAGGCGGCGGTGGAAGGTGGCGCCGACGAGATCGCACACCTGCCGTCAATTGGAGTGGTGTCACCTGAAGTTGCGAAGCTGGCAGCAAGTCGGGGGGTGCCCGTAGTGACTACGATTGCGCAGGCGGCCGCAACCGACTCGCTGCCACCTGACATGCGGACGATGGCGGCCACGATGCTCGCAGCGGCCACGCTCAACATGAAGACGCTGGTTGCCAACGGCGTGGCCATCGTCATCGGCGCCGACACTCCCGCGGATACGACGGTGGCCGAAGCCGCCTATCTCCAGGGCCTTGGAATGTTCAACAACGCGGCGATGCTGCGCATGTGGGGCACTGCGACTCCGGCGGCGATCTTTCCGGACCGGAAGATCGGTGCCCTGAAGGAAGGTTACGAAGCCAGCTTCCTGGCCCTGGAGGCAAATCCGCTGCTCGACTGGAAGGCGACGCGGAGGATCCTGCTTCGATTCAAGCAGGGTTTGCTGCTCGATCCCATCGCACAGTAGCGGCGGGCACGACAGCCGGGCGTGGCGCTGGCGCGGCAGGCGCGTATTCTTGCCACCGCATGACAGCGACCACACGCATTGCGCATCTCGACATGGACGCATTCTTCGCGTCGGTGGAGCTGCTGCGTTATCCGCAGCTCAAGGGGCTGCCGGTGGTGATCGGCGGCCGGCGGCGCAGGGAAGACGATGTGCTGGCGCAGACACCGCTGGACCGGATTCCGGTTGAGGCGTTTCCTCGCCTGGATGGATACGTTGGCCGGGGCGTGGCGACGACCGCCACCTATGCCGCGCGCCAGTTCGGCGTGGGTTCGGCCATGGGGCTGATGAAGGCCGCCAGGCTGTGTCCACAGGCCATCCTGCTGCCCGTCGATTTCGATGAGGTCCGGCGCGTCTCGCAGCTGTTCAAAAGCACC
>JAATEY010000008.1 GCA_015655465.1 Gammaproteobacteria bacterium
ACGGCCAACATTCGCATGGCGCCTAGCCGCTGAACAAGCTGCTGGTCTCGTTCTGCGATGAAGCGAATCGCACTGAGTTCGATGCGGACCCTGCCGCGTATTGCGACAAGTACGGCGTGGCCCGCAAGTACAAGGAATTCGTCCTGAAGAAGGACTTCCTCGGCATGCTGCGTGCGGGCGCGAACATCTACTACATGGCGAAGATGGCCATTCCGCGCGGCACTTCGGTGCAGGACGCCGGCGCCCAGTTCCAGGGCATCACGACCAAGGAATTCCAGGCCAAGCTGCTTGCCAGGGCGGATGGTCTGGTCGACAAGATCAAGCAGCGCGAGGGTTACTGGAATGGCTAAGATCATCGGCGGTGTGACCAGCTCGCACATCCCGGCCGTTGGCAATGCCATCGCCAACAGCCTGCAGCAGGAGCCGTACTGGAAGCGTTTCTTCGACGGCTACAAGCCGGCGCAGGACTGGCTGCAGCAGCACCAGCCCGATGTGGCCATCATCGTCTACAACGATCATGGCCTGAATTTCTTCCTCGACAAGGTGCCCACCTTCGCGCTGGGCTGCGCCGATACCTACGACAACGCGGATGAAGGCTGGGCGCTGAAGCCCGTGTCCCCGTTCAAGGGCGATGCGCAGTTTTCGTGGCACCTCGCCGAGAAGCTGGTCGAGCAGGAGTTCGACATCTGCACCTGCCAGGAGATGAAGGTCGATCACGGCTTCGTCAACCCCATCCGCGCCCTGTGGGGCACGCATGAGGTGTGGCCGATCACCACGATTCCGCTGGCCGTGAACGTGGTGCAGCATCCGGTGCCTTCTGCGGCGCGCTGCTACAAGCTGGGCAAGGCACTGCGCAGGGCTGTGGAGTCCTACTCCGAAGACCTGAAGGTCGTGATCCTGGGCACCGGTGGCATGTCGCACCAGCTGCAGGGCGAGCGGGCGGGCCTGATCGACGTGGACTTCGACCTGGAAACCATGGATCGCATCGCCAGCGACCCGGAATGGTTCACGAAGTTCACTAATCCGTAGATCATGCGCCGCACCGGCACCGAAGGCATCGAGACCATCATGTGGCTGGTGATGCGCGGGGCCTTGCAGGACAACGTGAAGGTGGTGCACAAGCACTATCACGCGCCGATCTCGAACACCGGCGCGGGTGTGCTGGTGCTGGAGAACACGTTCATCTGATTGCGGTCATGCGATTCACTGCCGCGCTGTTCACGCTCTGCCTGTCGCTCTCGTCCGCAGCAGGCGGGCAGTCTGCCCAGGCACAGTTCGCAGGAGTCGATCCAGACAGCGATCCGGTCCTCGCGCAGGCTTATCAATACCTGCAGTCCGGGCAGTACGATCAGGTGCTGGCATTGCTCGGACCGCTTGCCGAACTGGGCAATGCTCCAGCCCAGTTCGTGCTGGGTGGTCTGTATTCCCAGGGAAAAGGCGTGCCGCAGGACGATGAGCAGGCGGCGCTGTGGTGGCGCAGGGCAGCGGAACAGGGCATGGCCCGTGCGCAGAACGAGATCGGCGTGGCATTGAGTGACGGGCGAGGAGTGCCGGCAGATCCGAAGCAGGCGGTTGTCTGGTACTGCAAGGCCGCCGATCAGGACTATACGGAGGCCCAGTACGCCCTGGGCGCGATGTATGCCCGTGGCGCTGGTGTCCGTGCCGACAACTCCCGCGCGGCATACTGGTTTGCGCGGGCCGCGCGGAGCGGGCACGAACTGGCCGAGAAGAATCTGGAACTCGTAGTCCCCTGGCTGCGGAGAGTACAGATGCATGCTGCCACCGAAGTCAGGGAGAAGCCCGACGGGGCGGCAGATGTCATCAAGACCACGGGCGACCGCGAGTATGCCTATGAGCTGACCCGCCTCAAGGACTGGGTGGAAGTCTATTTCAAGGACGGACACACGGTGGGTTACATCAGCGCTGAACAGCTGCGCAAGACGCCATGAACGAACTCACGCGTTTGTAATGCCCATCGCGGCGGCTACGTGCCACACTCGGCCAAAATCCGGGGGAGGATCCATGTCGGCCTGCTCGCGCGCCTCATCTGCATCCAGGAGTTGGGTGCTTGCGCTGGCACTGCTGCTGCCCGGCGCTGGTCTTGCCGCCAGCGCAGCGCGCACACAACCAGTCGTACCCCCGCCCTCCGCATCGCAAAAGGTGGACGAACTGGGTGAGGTGGTCATCAGCGCCGCGAAGCCCACCAGGAAGCCGTCGACAATACTTTCCTGGATGCGGCGGCTGCTGGGGCAGTTCGCCTATTCGGGCTATGTCGATCTGCACGGCCAGGGAAATCCCGAGGACCTGCGCATTGTCACGGGCATCGGGGACTGCGTCGGCTTCGGCGTTGCGCCCGGCGTGCAATGCGAGATCAAGGTGACCTGGCCGGAAACCAGGGGGCCGGACGGCGAAGAGATATTCGGCGGAGTCTCCAACCTGTCGCCGGCGATGATCCTGTACGGCTTCGAGCCCGACGATCTGGGCATCCGCTACCTGCTGGTGGATAGCGAGGGTGTGGCCGAAGGCGGAGTGGGCCTCATCACTGGTGACACCTTCATGTCCAGGGAGCCCTGCGCGGGCACTCCCAACTGCCAGCGGGTCATGCGGACTTATGCCCGGCCTGACGGCAAGGTCATCCAGATGCAGATCGATTTCGAAAAGGACGGCAAGCGGCTGGTCGGCTTCACGTTCCTGCTGAACCGCGTGTCGCAGGCCCAGGCTCCGGCAGAAGAGTCATCGCAGGCGCGTCCCGTGCCGGCGAGACCGCCCGGACGCGGGCCGCCACGAGGGCCGTTGCAAGTGCCTTCCGGCGGCGGAAGGAGGCGATGATGTGCAAGCGCTTCATGCGCCTGCCTGCATTGGCAGGTGCCGCCATGCTTGCCTGCGGCAGTGCGAACGCACAGCCGCATGGGCCGCTCACGCCGGATCAGTCGGACGTACCGGATGAAGTCGACATCGCCACCAGGCGTGTCACGGAGCTGCCTGTCGTCGATACCTGGCTCAGGCGGCTGGTGGGGCGGTTCAAGTACGAGGGCATCGTCGATGTGGGCGCCATGGGGAACCCCGAGGACCTGAAGCCAGTCGAGGGCGTGGGGGATTGCGTCGGCATCGGCAAGGGTCCCGGCGTGCAGTGCGCGATCAATG
>JAATEY010000302.1 GCA_015655465.1 Gammaproteobacteria bacterium
AATCTGCAGGGCGCGTATGGCTACTACGCCGAGAAGTCGCTGTGGTCGGACATCGTCCCGCTCTTCACGGAAGACGGGGTTCTGGAGATCGATGATGTGCAGCATGCGGGCCGCGATCGCATCCTTGCCTTCCTGAAGGAGTCCGGTCCCGAAGGTCCCGTCAAAGGTGCGCTGAACAGCCAGCTGCAACTGCAGCCCGTGATCCATGTCGCCGCCGACGGGCACACCGCAAGAATGCGCTCTCGCTTGCTGCAGCTGACGCGGGACGCGCAGGGCCGCCCGATGTGGGGCGGCGGTATCTACGAGAACGAACTGGTGAAGGAGAATGGCGTCTGGAAGTTCAGGCGCCTGCACCTGTACCGGACCTACCTGGTCAACTACAAGGGCGGATGGGCGACTCCGGGCGAGGTCGAAGGACAGCGGTTCCCATCCCGGTTCACGCCTCCTTTCCACTATCGCAATCCGGCAAGCGGCAGATAGCCACGGATGCGCAAACTCGCCAGCAGGATTTCTCTTGCGATGGAAGAGCGGCGGCGATTGCGCGGGCGCTCCCCTTTTGCCATCGCCATCGCTGACCGATTTTCGCAACTTTCCGGCGAGACCTGGAGCATTGCGACGGCTGGAGGCAGCTTCTTTCACACGGCCGGTTATCAACGGATGTTCGAAGGCGTGCGTCCTCCCAATGTGGAGCCGCGCTACGCGCTGATCAGCGATGGCGACGCGCCCGTCGCGGCGGTGTGCCTGCAGGTCGTCACGCTGGATCACACGCAGCTGGGCGATCCAAAGCGCCGTCAGGCGCTGCGCAAGTTGGGTACGGGAATTCGTCCGCGCGTGCTGGTGTGCGGCAATCTGCTGGTCTACGGATTACACGGCGTGAGCATTGTGCCAGGCGTCAATCGTGATCAGGCCTGGCAGGCCGTGAGCGAGGTGGTGTATCGCGTGCGCCGCGCCGAGAAACTGGCTGGCAGCACAGATATCGTGCTCATGAAGGATTTCGACCGCGAAGCGCGCGGGGACAGCGCAGTGCTGGCGAAGTTGAGCTATGGAGCGGTGGAAACCGAGCCCAACATGATGCTCAGCCTGGATCCTGCATGGCGGAGCCACGAGGACTACCTGCAGGGCCTGACATCCAGGTTCCGCAGCGATATCAGGAACCGGGTCTTCAGGAAATTCGATGCAGCCGGTTGCCAGGTCGAGGTGCTGACAGACGTCGCGTCGCAGGCGAGCGTCTTGCAGGACCTCTACCTTCAGGTGCATGGCAACGCCGGTCTCAGGCCTTTCACTCTTCCGGCAAACTACTGGCCGGAACTCGCGGCGCTTGGCGGAAAGAACCTGCGAGTGCACGTGGCGCGCAGGGGTGCCGACATGCTCGGCTTCATCGTCACGCTCAAGGATGGCGATACGGCGCTGGCGTACCACATAGGATTCGATCGATCCGCAGCCGCCGATGGCGTGCCAGTCTATCTGCGCCTGCTGCACGCCTCGCTTGCGCAGGCGATCGAATTCGGCTGTCAGCGCGTGTCCTTCGGTCGTACGGCGCTCGAGCCGAAGGCGCGCCTGGGTTGCCGGCCGGAGGCGACGATTATCTGGGCGCGACATCGGCACCCGTTGCTGAATCAGCTGCTGCAGCCGATGTTGCGCCTCATCGAGCACGACGAGGCGCCGGGCATCGAGCCGTTCAAGACTGCGTGAAGAAGCCGGGAGTTGCTCGCGTTCATGGCGGGTCCTCAGCGGATGGTCCGCGGCTCCTCCGAAATACCCTGCTCGTAGGTGCTCCAGCCGGAGTTGATGCCGAAGGGCGCGCGGTGGAACACGGCCTCGATGCGGCGGATCTTGCCATCCTCGATCTTGAACAGCTCGCCGAGCTGCCAGGTCCAGTTGATGTTGTAGTGATCGAAGAAGCCGAAGGCGAACACGATGCCGCGCTCACGATCCACCGCCACGAAGCGGCGGTCGCGGATGCGCGAGACGATGCCCTTGAGCGAATTCTCGAACTGCTTCTTGCACTCGCGCGTGGTCACCATGCCGTTCTCGAAGCGCACGCAGTCGTCGGTGAAGGGGTAGTAACCCTTGCCATCGTTGCGCTGCAGGCCGGCAAAGTAGTAGTTCGCCGTCTTGATCAGTTCGTCGCGCGAGGCGCGCTTGGCGACGGGGATCTCCTCGAAGAACACCTCATGCGGCTTGCCCATCTTGTCGATGGCTTCGGGTGCTGGCGGGAAGCGCGAACCCCCTGCGGCTGGCGCAGCGGCGGCGACAGGTGCAGCACCAGCCGCATTGGCCGGAGGACGGGCGCCACCGGTCACCTGGTTGGTGTTGTCGGGCCGCAGCACGATCTGTTCGGCTTCGGTGATCTTGTTGTTCACGATCTTCAGGCGCAGCGCGATCGCCACCAGGTTGCCCTGGCCGTTGCCGCGGAGGTCTTCCTTGAGCGTGCCGATGAACGCGATCTGCTGCGTTTCAATGTCCGGTACGTAGAACTTGTAGTTGCCCTTGCCGGACATGCCGTACCACAGGCCTTCGCCGCCCAGCGGCAGCTGGATGCCGTCTTCGGTGAATTTCGTGTTCTTCGCGAACAGCTCATCGGTGGGCTTGTTGGCATCCATGGCGTCGAGGTACTTGTCGACAAAGCCCTCGAGGCAGGCGCGATCACATTTGGGCGCGGCACCCTGCGCCAACGCCGGCAGTGTCGCGACCCCCAGCAGCAGACAAGCGGCAATCCCCGTTTTCATTTCGAATTCTCCATTGGATGACTTACGGCAGGCGCGAAATAGTAGCGTATTCTCGCGCCTTGCCAACACCTGGAACCAGGGGGAGCCGTGGACCGTATGCATCCGTTCCGATTCCTGACCGCAATGCTGCTCGCTGCGGCGGGTATTTGCCTGGCGTTGCCAGCTGCGGCGCAGTCGGCGCACTTCGCCTGCGACCGCGCCTGCCTGGCGAAGATCGCCGACAGCTATTTCGCCGCGCTGGCCGCGCACGATCCGTCGAAGCTGCCGCTGGCGCCCAATGTGAAATACACGGAAACCGGCGTGGTGAAGAAGCTCGGCCAGGGCTTGTGGACCACTGCCGCAGGCCTGCCCCGCTACCGCCTGAATCTCTACGATCCGGAAACCGGCGGCATCGGTATCCACGCGGTGCTGCCCGAACGCGGCATCGAGACCATGGTGTCGCTGCGGCTGAAGGTGGAGAACAAGCTCATCACCGAGGTGGAGGCAATGGTCATCGCCGGCGATTCACCCATCGTCGGCCACCAGCCTGAAGACCTGACGCAGCCGCCGCGTTCCTGGGCGCGCACCATTCCCGTGTCGGAACGCAATTCGCGCTTCGAAATCCTGGCGGCGGCGGATGCCTACTTCCGCGGCTTCGAGACCAACGGCACGCCGCAGTACATCGCCGCGCCGCTGCTGCCGGAAACAGACCGGCGCGAGAACGGCATTCTCTACACCAACACCCGCATCGGCAGCTCGGTGGTCGGTACAGCCCGTTCGGGTTTCGATGCCGGCAACTTCAAGGGCATGCAGGTGCGCGACCGGCGCTATCCCGTAGTGGATATGGAAACGGGCGCGGTGATGAGCCTGGTGCGTTTTGGCGATCCGATGGGCAAGCTGTCGCCGGCATCGCTGCCGATGGATCGCAACGGCAAGCCGCAGAAGGCGCCGGATGTGCTGGTGGGTGCGGCATTCGTGAGCGAGATCTTCCTGGTGTCGCAGGGAAAGATTGCGGATATCAACGCCTTCTGGATTCCCTCTGAAGGAAATCTGCCTACGCCATGGCCGACGGGAACGGTGCCGACGAGGGACTGGTAGTTCAGGTTTATGCGGTGAGTGCCGCTGCCGCGGGAGGATTGCGGCACAGCAGGTCGAACTGCTCCGGCGGCACCGGTCTGCTGAACAGGAAGCCCTGCGCCTGGGTGCAGCCAAAGTTCTGCAGCAACTGCCATTGGGCGGTGGTTTCCACGCCTTCGGCCACCGTGGTCAGACCCAGTTCGTGCGCCATCTGGATGACGGCCCGCGCCACGCCGGCGTCGCGCGATTGCGTATCGATGTCCCGGATCAGCGACTGGTCCAGTTTCAGTTTGCCGGCCGGCAGGCATTTCAGATAAGCGAGACTCGAATAGCCGGTGCCGAAGTCATCGATGGCAACGCGCACACCGAGCTTGCGCAGCCGTTCCAGCGTCGCGGTCACCATGTCGCGTTCTTCCATCAACACCGATTCCGTCACTTCCAGCTCCAGCAACCGGGGCGGCAGGCCGCTGGCGCGCAGCGCGCTGGTCACCGACTTCTCGAGGTTGCCGCGGCGAAACTGCAGCACGGACAGATTCACGGCGATGGTCATCGGAGCGAGGCCAGCCGACTGCCAGGCCGCGCCCTGGCGACAGGCCTCCTGCAGCACCCAGTCGCCGATGGGCACGATCAGCCCGCTTTCCTCGGCCATCGGGATGAAACTGGCGGGTTGAACCAGCCCCAGTTCGGGGTGCTGCCACCGCAACAATGCTTCGGCGCCGGCAATTGCGCCGCTTTGCATGTCCACTATCGGCTGGTAGTGCAGCAGCAGCTCGCCGCGCTCCGATGCCCGCGCCAGGCGGCCGCGCAGCTGCACACGGTCGGAGGCATCGGCGCTCATCTGCGTGTCGTAGAAGCGGTAGCCGTTGCGGCCCACCGCCTTGGCCTGGTACATGGCGATATCCGCACACTGCAGCAGGGTTTCGAAGCTGTGCGCGTCATGTGGATAGAACGCGGCGCCGATGGACAGCGACAGCGGCAATTCATGTCCATTCACCATTGCGCTGCCACCCGCCATGCGCATGATCTTGTCGTTGATGCGCACCACCTCGGCAATGTTCCTGATGCCGGGCAGCACGATGGCGAACTCGTCGCCGCCATGCCGGCATACCGTGTCGCCGTGGCGCACGATATTTTCCAGCTGCCGTGCCGTGTGGGTCAGCAATGCGTCGCCGGTGGCATGTCCGAGCGTGTCGTTGATTTCCTTGAACTGGTCCAGGTCGATGAACAGCAGCGCCACACCCCGGCCCGTCTGGTCCGCCGTGGCAATGGCCTGGTTCGCGCGCTCGCGCAGCATCGCCAGGTTGGCAAGCCCGGTCAGCGCGTCGTGATGCGCCAGGTATTCGAGGCGTGCGCGGCTTTCGGCCAGGCCACGTTCGGCTTCGAGCAGACGATCGCGCTCGCTGAGCTGCATCGACTGCCGCAGCGGCGCCGACAGCAGCGGGATCAATGCCAGGCCCAGCAGGATCGCGCGCAGCACATCCGGCAGTCCCTCTGCCAGCACCAGCAGACCGACGGCCGTGGAAGTCATGGCCACCATCGCCAGCGGCATCTGCCGGATGCAGCCCTCGCAGAACCGGTCGAATTTCGCTTCGGTGTTGACCTGCAACCGCCAGCCTGCAGCACCCCAGCCCAGCAGCAGCGTCAGCACGGAGAAGGCCAGATTCAGGTTCGCGCCTGCGGTCAGGGTGTTGTCGAGTGTCCCGCTGTTCCACAACATCCATACGATGCTCTGTCCGACCAGCCCGCCGAACACGGCCATCCAGCGCCATGTCCAGCGCAGGCGCAGGTACAGCTGGATGATGAGCCCGGCGGCACTGGCCGACAGCAGCAGCACCGGGTAGGCGGTCAGCACGGTCAGCTGCAGCGCGGAGCTCTGCGTGCCGCGCGGCAGATACATCACCAGCACCAGCGCCAGCGCCGCCAGCGCGAATCCCGCTACGTCCAGCAATGCCAGGCGCTGCTGCCGTGCAGGCAGCCGCCGCCGCCCGATCTGCGCGAAAGCCATCAGGGCGCACAGGCCCGGCAGCACGAAGGCCGCATCCGAAGGTCCCGGAAAGGGATTCCAGCCAAGGTAGACCTGCAGGTCCCAGATCCATTGCCCGACGGCGAGGCAGGAGAGGGCAATGGCGATCCAGCGCCGCACGCTGCGGTCGTCGGCGTTACAGTCGCGCAGCGCAAGCCAGACCATCAGGGCCGCGAAACTGTAGGCGAAGGTCCAGTGGATATTGTCGAGCAGCGTGGCCCAGGGTCCGCCCGGATTGAGCGCCACCTGCAGCCATACGGTGAACACCAGCAACAATGCGCCGATCAATACGGCGGGACTGCCGGGCCGGAGGTGCCGGCCGGTCTTCATGAGTCGTTCCCGCCACGGACTGCTGCCAGGGCAAGGGTCAATGCAGCCGGGCGTGACAGCACGTGGATCATCCCCGCCTATCGGCCGGCAAGCGGGAAAATTGATGCGCTGCTCCCATTCCTGTGGCGTGGTTATCGCAGGAAATTACTTGTAGGTCTTCAGGTTGAACCAGGCCGCCTCGATGTTCGCCACCCGCAACTGCTCGTAGTGGCGCCAGTCCTTGTAGGGTTCCAGCCGGATCGACTGCTTCATCTGCGCAAGGCTCAGCCCCTTGCTCATGGCGGTTTCGACCTCGTGCTTGAGGTATTCCATGAACCCGCGCCCTTCGGCGAGATCGCGCTTCGTGAACAGCGCGCTGCCATGTCCGCCCACCGAGATATCGAAGTCCAGCGCTTCCAGCGTGCGGTAGGACTTGATCCATTCGTCCATCGGATGACCGTCGAAGGGGCCGCAGGCGCTGGGCAGCGAGCGCATGCTGTCCTGTACCAGCGCATCGGCCGGGAAGTCCACGGTGAACAGCACGCGCTCGTCGGTGAACAGCACGGCGGTGCCATCATTCGCGTGGTTCCTGCCGGGGAATACCAGTTCGATGGTCTTGCCGCCGAAGCGCAGCGTCATCCGGTCGGAATACACGATGTCCGGCCGCGGTGTGTCGGCAAAGAACTCGGCCGGCGAAGCGCGGCCATCGCCGTCCTTGTCCTTGCTGGTGACCGAATTGCCGCCGGCTCCGCAGTACCGGGGGCGTTCGCGCGCGGGGTTCTCGAACTCGGCCACATCCAGGTAGCCATCGTTGTTGCGGTCGGTGATGTCGCCGGGCAGCGCCGGGTAGCGTCCATCCATGTTGCGGAGAAAGCCTTCCTGGGCAAGGAACAGTGCCGTGTCCGCGAACACCTTTCCTCCCTCGGTGTGGTCCCAGTGGCTGTGGCTCAGGATCACGTACTTCACCACCTTGCCCGGAAACTTCTTCGCCAGCTCGTCCTTCAGCCATTTCGCAAACGGCACGTTCAGCGTGTCGACCAGCAGCAGCCCGTCCGGCGTATCGAGGATGCCAACGTACCAGCCGCCATTGCTGGCGCGATACACATCACCCTTCACCTGCGTGATCGCCCGCGCTGGTGCCACGAACATGCCGGGCGGCGGTGCATCGGCGGCCGATCCGGCCTGCGCGAGCAGTGCGAGCAGCACGACGCCAGGTATCAGCCCCGGCAGGAGTCTGGTGGTATTCATCGGTGGGCCCCGGCTCGATCGGCAGAACGCTACGGCGGATTTCAGGTCCGCCAAACGTACTATCCGCCGGGCACAAGGACAACATGAGGGTCCCGTGCGCGCTGGTGTTCGCCAATCTGCCACGCAGGCTGTAGTGTTCTCTCCACAACCAAAAGGGGGCAGGCATGACGCGCGTCGGCTTTATCGGCGTCGGCACCATGGGCACGCCGATGGCGGCCAATCTGGTCAGGAAGGGGTTCGCGGTCACGCTGCATGATGCTGCGGCGGGGCGGGCTGCGCAGGTTGCAGGCGAGCTGGGCTGCGCCTTCGCTGAATCGCTTGGCGGGCTCGGAGCCTGCGAGTTCGTCATCACCATGCTGCCGGACGGCAAGGTGGTGCAGGAAGTGTTGACGCGGGCGGAAGGGCAGGCGCTGCTCAATGTGATGCAGCGCGGCACGGTGTTCATCGACATGAGCTCCGCGGAGCCCATGCTGACGCGCGAGACGGGCGCCGTGCTCGCAGGGCAGGGATTGACGCTGGTCGATGCGCCGGTGTCGGGCGCCCGCATGCGCGCCGAGACGGGCACGCTCGCGATCATGATCGGCTGCGGTCCGGATGAGTTGCTCGCGAAGGTCACGCCCGTGCTGTCCGCGATGGGCAGCCAGCTGTTTGTCCTGGGCGGGCTCGGCAATGGTCATGCGATGAAGGCGATCAACAACATCATTGCGGGCGCGACGATGATCGCTGTAGCCGAAGGGTTGGCGCTCGGCGAGAACTTCGGCCTCGACCCCAGGTCGATGGTGGATGTGCTCAACGCCTCGACCGGACGCAGCTTCGTGACGGAACTCGTAGCCAGGGACCATGTGATCACCGGCAGGTTTGCAACCGGCTTCGCGCTCGGCCTGCTGGCCAAGGATGTGCGCATTGCCGCCGATCTCGGCGAGGAGATCGCGCTCGATCTGCCGCTGTTCCGGCTCGCACGCGAGCGCTTTGCCTTTGCGCGCGAAGTGGAAGGGCCAGCCAGCGACAGCTCGCGCGCCTTTGTTGCGATCGGGGCGTCCGCAAAATCGAAACGGGAGGGATGAGATGGACAAGAAGCTGGAAGAAGCGGGCCTTGCGCTGCGCCGCCACATGTTCGGCAAGGCCGGCGCGGAGGATGCGCTGAACAACGCCACGCCTTTCAGGCGCCGCTTCGAGGAGATCGTCACCGAGCAATGCTTTGGCGACGCCTGGAACCGCGGGACGCTGGACCACAAGACACGCAGCATGCTGACGATTGCAATTCTCGCGACGCTGGGGCGCAGCCCGCAGCTGCGTTATCACGTGCAGGGTGCGATCGCGAACGGCGTGTCGAAGGAAGAGATCCGCGAGACGCTCATGCAGGTCTGGCTGTATGCCGGCATCCCGGCGGCCGCTGAAGGCTTCAATGTCGCCGGCGCCGTGCTGAAGGAAATGGGTCTGGATTGAAGCACAACGCCGGCCGCCTGGCAGGGGAGGTTGCGTGGCCAGTATCGCCTTCGGTCTGAGCTGTCTTGGCTGTCTGTTGCTCAGCCTGTCGCTGCAGCGGCATTACCGGCAGGTATTTGCCGACGAATCCGCATACGGGCGGCGCCTGTGGCCATTGCGCGCAGCGGGCTACGGCTGCGCGCTGCTGGCGCTCTGGCCCTGCGTCCGCCAGTCCGGTCCGTGGATCGGCCTGATACTGTGGATTTCGATCCTCGCGCTGGCCGCGTTCCTGCAGGGCATGCTGCTGACCTATCGTCCGCGAAGCAGCGCTGTGTTCGGTGGCCTCGGCGTCGCATTGATCGCACTGGGGTTCGCGCTGTGAAGGCCGTCGTCGATGCCGCGTATCGCTGGAGCGTGCTGTCCCGCTGTATCGCTGCAACCGCCGGCGGCTACGCAGTGGTGACGCTGCTGCACCTGGCGATGATCGCCGTGCTGCCGTGGGACGATTACAAGGCGCTGCTGTTCGCGTCGCAGACCGGCTATCTGTACTACACCGGCATCATCATCTGGTGCTTTGCCGCCCGCAGCGCGAAGCGGGCGTGGTTCGGGCTTGGGCTGGTGGCGTTGCCGCTGGCGCTGATCGATGCGTGGTACCTGGTCCACAGAGGTCTCACATGAAGGAAGGGTTCCGCCAGTCGATGTCCTGGGCGCACACCTGGCTTGGCCTCGTCATCGGCTGGGTGCTGTACTTCGTCTATCTCACCGGTACGCTTGGCTACCTCGACAAGGAGATCGACTACTGGATGACGCCGGATCGGCCGTACTTCGCGGCGGCCGGCAGCCAGCGTGAGCAACTGGCGGTGGCGCAGATTCATCTGCAAAAGGTTGCACCGGATGCGGAGCGCTGGAACATCCAGCTGATCGGCGGCCGCGAAGCGCCGTCGCTCGATGTGGCGTGGACCGATCTACCGCAGGGCGGTGTCCGCGGTGTCACGCACCGCGAAACACTGGATCCACACACCGGCCAGCCCATCGACTACAGCGCGCGTGCCACCGGCGGCGGCCAGGTGCTGTACAAGATGCACTACCAGCTGGCCTATATCCCGTACGACAAGGCCATCCTCATCATCATGGTCTGCACGCTGGTGATGTTCGCGGCAATGGTCACCGGCATCATCGTGCACAAGAACATCTTCAAGGACTTCTTCACCTTCCGTCCGCGCAAGGGGCAACGCAGCTGGCTCGATGCGCACAACCTGCTCAGCGTCACCGCGCTGCCGTTCCACCTGGTCGTCACCTACAGCGGCTTCCTGTTCTTCACCTACCAGTTCATGCCGTCGGTGCCGAACCTGCTCTATGAAGGGGGCAGCCGCTCGGCCGGCGGCCAGTTCTACCAGGGCGTCTACCCCTATCCGCAGCCGAAGCTGCCGCAGGCGGCCCATGTCGCGGCGCCGCTGGTGGCGCTGCCACCGATGTTCTACGAGGTTGACCGCGCCTGGGGCAGGGACGTCGCCACAGCGGTGGAAGTGCGCAATCCGGGCGATGCCAACGCGCGCGTGCTGTTCAGGCCGCAGGAGACGGTGAGCATTGCATTCCCCGAGAACATGCTGGTGTTCGATGGCGCCAGGGGCAGATTCCTCGAGAACTTTCAGGCCGATCATTATCCATCGGCCAACGCGGACCATGTGATGAAGGGCCTGCACAAGGGCCTGTTCGCCAACTGGTTCCTGCGCGTGCTGTTCCTGTTCATGGGCGTGGGCGGCACCGCGATGATCGGCACCGGCCTGCTGCTGTGGGGGAATGCGCGCCGGACGCGGTTGCTGGCTGCGCAGCAACCGCTGCACTTCGGCATCCGGCTGGTAGACCGGCTGAACATCGGCACCATCATCGGCATGCCCATCGCCATTGCCGCGTACTTCTGGGCCAATCGTCTGCTGCCGGTCGGGATGACGACGCGTGCCGCATGGGAAGTGCACGCGATGTACCTGACGATGGCGGCAATGTTCGCCTGGCCGATGCTGCGGTCGCCAGAGAGAGCGCGCGTGGAAATGCTCTGGCTGTGCGCGGCCGCTTACGGGCTGCTGCCAGTGTTGAACGCGCTGACGACGTCACGCCATCTCGGCCACAGCCTGCCGCAGGGCGACTGGATCATGGCGGGGTTCGACCTGACGGCGCTGGCCTGCGGCGTGATCGCGGCGGTCTGTGCATTGAAGGTGCGCCGGAGCGCCGCCACTGCAACAGTGCGCCGACGCCCGAAGAGCCTGGCAATGTCCGGGCCCGTGGCGTCGTAGCGACGCGAGGCTCGGGCTTCAGAAATTCTCGTCCGGACGCAGGTAACGCCACTTGCCCACCGGCAGACCACCTAGCGGCACATTGCCGCTGCGCACGCGCTTCAGCCCGGTGACATACAGACCGACCAGCTCGCACATGCGGCGGATCTGGCGCTTGCGTCCCTCGCGCAGCACGAAGCGCAATTGATCGTCGTTCTGCCATGACACCTGTGCCGGTTTGAGCACGACGCCATCGAGCATCAGCCCATGCTGCAGCCGCTTCATGCCATCGTCCGAAAGTCTTCCCTCGACGCGCACCAGATACTCTTTCTCGATCGCGGAGTTCTCGCCGATCAGCTGCCTGGCGACGCGCCCGTCCTGCGTGAGCACCAGCAGCCCGGTCGAGTTGATGTCCAGTCTTCCGGCAGGTGCGAGTCCGCGCAGGTGGACGCTCTGGAACCGCGTGGGTGATGGATCGGCAGACCAGCGGTTTTCCGGGCGGATCAGCACCACGGCTGGTTCATGGCCGTCTTCGGCCTGCCCCGACACATAGCCCACCGGTTTGTGCAGCAGGATAGTCACCTGCGTGCTCTGGTGGTCCCGCGCCGCCCGGTCGATTTCGATATGCGCCTGGGGCGAGACCCGCACGCCCAGTGTGTCGACAACCTTGCCGTCGACCTTCACCCACCCGTTCTCGATCCAGCGGTCAGCCTCGCGGCGCGAACACAGGCCGAGCTCGCCCATCCGCTTGGAGAGTCGTGGATTTTCCGGGTTGTCATGCTGCACCGCCACCTCCGGATCATACCTGTCCTTAGGCTTGCAGGACTTTCGCATCCCGGCGTAGGATTCAGCACATGAAGCGCATGCACATGACGATTCTGGTACTGACCACCACGAGGTGGACTGCCTGATCGTGTGCGACATCCAGGCAGCTCGTTGAAACGCGATGCCTGCCGACTGAAGACCCCGGAAGGCTCGCCAACCGGGGTTTTTTATGGACGCAGGGAAACTCGAGATCAGAAGCGCAGAGCCCGACGACTTCGGAGCGCTGCAGGTGCTGCACGCCCAGCCGAAAGTCGTCTACGGCACCATGCAGGTCCCGTTCACTTCACGTGAAGTGTGGCGGAAGCGTTGCATCGAGCGGCCCGAAAACATGCGCGTGCTCGTCGCCTGCGTGCAGGGCGGGGTCGTGGGCTGCGCCGCCGTCACGATTCCGCTTGCGATCCGCCGTCGCCACGTGGGCGAACTGGGTCTGGTCGTGCACGACGCCTGGCATCGCCGCGGGATCGGTGCTGCGCTGCTGGGTTCGCTGCTGGATCTTGCCGACCAGTGGCTCAACCTCACGCGACTCGAGTTGACGGTCTACACGGACAACGCACCGGCCATTGCGTTGTACGAGAAGCATGGATTCGTGCGCGAAGGAAAGTTCGACCGTTACGCATTCCGGAATGGCGAGTACGTGGATGTGTTTGCCATGGCAAGGTTCAGGTGAAGAGGGTTGCCCTGCGCGCTGAAGGTCGTCGCCGACAGGCTCATCCATGGGGCGGGCACAGCACCTACTTGCACCAGACGGAAGTAATCCCTGCAAGGGTGGACATCTGCCTGCAGGCAGTTGATTCTGCCCACCTGCCTGCAAGAAGAATACGGAAATGCACAGGAGAGTGCCGATGACGCGCCCGCTCGCCCCGATTTGCGCAATGCTTGCCCTGTTGCTCGCCACGTCCGTCCACGCCGATACCGCACTCGATGGCTTCGCCCGCGATGTCGAGCGCACCGAAAGCGTTCGCGCGGTCAAGAAGCTGCAGGCGAGCTATGCGCAATACGCGCAATATGGCCTGTGGAGCCAGGTCGGCGCGCTGTTCGCCACCGATGGCAGCTTCGTCTTCGACGGCATGATCAAGCCGGCCGAGACCGCGAAGGGCCCCGTCGCAATCGCCTCCTTCCTCCGCACCCGCTACGGCGGCGGCCATGAAGGTGTGAAGGCAGACGATCTCTCGTCGATGATGATCGATGCGCCGGTGCTGAATCTCGCGGCCGATGGCGGCAGCGCCAAGGTCCGCTGGCAGGCCATCATCTTCCATGGCCACGGCGACAAGGCACGCATCGAGGGCGGTGTCTTCGAGAACGACTATGTGCGCCAGGCCGGCGTCTGGAAGATCGCGACGGCGCACTATTTCCCGCAGTACGACGGCCCCTATGAAGACGGCTGGATCAACTGGGGCGGTGGCGACCTGCCCGTGGTCCCCAAACATTTCGATCCCACCACCGCCGGCATCCCCATTGCGCCCGCGACCGGCACTGCTCCCGCGACGAAGGCGACGCTGGCGGCGTTGCAGAAGCGGGTCGATACGCTCAACGACGAAGACCGCGTCCGCAACCTGCAGTCGGCCTACGGCTACTATGCGGACCGCAAGATGTGGGACGACGTGGTCGACCTGTTCGCGAAGAACGGTGTGGTCGAGATTGGCGGACAGGGCATCTGGCGCGGACCAGCGGGCGTGCGCCGCTGGCTGGAGAGCATCGGCTCTGCCGGACTCAGGCATGGCCAGCTCAATGACCGCCTGCAGAATGATGTGACCGTGACCATCGCGCCGGGCGGCAACGAGGCATTTGCGCGCGGCATCGAACTCGGCATGCTCGGCGAGGCGGATCAGGAGAAGGGCTGGTGGGAGGTCGCCACCTTCCATACACGCTTCGTCAAGGAAGACGGCGTGTGGAAGATCCGCGAACTGCGCCGCTTTCCGCTGATGAAGACCGACATCTTCCAGGGCTGGGGCAGGAGCCGCATCGTCGATGCGGTGCCGGCCGGTGCCAATGCGCCGGATGCGCCGGTTCCCGCTGCAGATGCTGCTGCGCCGGGCCTGACGATGCCGGCCTTCCTCGGCGTGCATCCGGTCACCGGCAAGGCCGTCAAGGCGGCTGGCAGCGCAAAAATGGTGGCGACCGGCGTGCTGACTGGCGCGATCGCAGCGGGCAAGTCCACGCCGGTCACGCTCGACGAAGCCCGCCGCCGTCTCGCGCGTTCCGCCGCCTGGGATGGCGCCACGAATGTGTCGGCGGCCTATGGCTACTATGTCGACGATTCCGACAATGCCGGCTGGGCCAATGTCATGGCGTCGAAGGGATTCAAGGAGACGCCATTCCAGGGCTATCACATCGGCCGCGACCGGCTCATCGCCGCGCGCGTGCGGGGCCCGGGCCCGGAAAAGCAGGCCGGCATTTCGTATCACTGGCTGATACAGCCCGTGGTGCTGGTCTCCGAAGATGGCCGTTCCTCAACGGGCCGCTTCAAGCTGTTCCAGCCGCGCACCGGCAAGACGGTGGGCAAGGCGGGCGACTTCTTCGCCGCCGCGTTCTGGGGCGGCATGTATAACGACCGCTATGTGCTGGAGGATGGCGTGTGGCGCATCTGGGAGCTGACGCTCGACGAGCCCTACATCACGCCGGTGGCGTGGAAGGATGGCGTCTGGGCGAAGGCGAAGGATCCGGCTCCCCGCACTCCCGCTCCCCGCGCTGCTGCACCGGCACCGGCTGCACCAGTCGCACAAGGCGCAGCCGCCGCAGCCGCACCCGCACCCAGGCCAGCTGCCGCCGGCAACGCGGCCGTAGATGTCACGCTGGCGTCAATTGGCAAGCGCGAAGAGCATTTCCAGGGTGGGACGGGTGAGCAATGGCAATGGCCGACCATCCTGCCCATGTGGTTCACCTACACCAATCCGGTGAGCGGGCGCGTGCCCGAACTGCACCAGCCGGATTGCGTGCCCTGCGCGCTGCGCCCCGAGTTGCGGCTCGATCGCAATGGCTACCAGGAGCCGCCGGATGCGCCGGCTGCAAACAAGTCACCCTGATGCGGAAGTTCCCCATGACAATGAATCGATCCTTCAGCCGGAATACCACCCTGGCCATGCTGTTCACCATGGCAGGCCTGCTGCTGGGTTGCGCGTCAACCGGCAAGAAAGAGGCGAAGAACGAAGCGCCGCTGGTTCCCATCAAGGTTGCGGGCGCCCGCTGGATCGAGCTGTCGCCGGTGGTGGTGGCAGCCAACAGCTTCTATCCGCAGCAGCTCACGGTGCCTTCCGGCGGAGTTGTCAGCAGCACCTCGGGTGCAGCCGATCTTGCCACCAATGCGGAAACGCAGCTGCTGCGCGAGTCGGTGAACAATCCGGACCTGCGCATCATCATGACTGTCAGCGAAAGCTTCTATCGCCTGGTGGCGCGGCGTTCCGCAGGCATCAACAAGCTGGCCGACCTGAAAGGCAAGCGCGTGCTGGTGCCGCGCATGACCTCGGCCCAGTACTACCTGGTGGCGATGCTGCGCAGCGCGGGGCTGAAAGAGGAGGATGTGGTACTGGTCAATCAGCCACCGACTCCGGCCGGCCAGCCGGCGGGCAAGTTCCGGATGGCGGAGGCGCTGGCACGCGGCGATGCGGATGTCATTGCCACCTTCGAGCCGGAGCCCGAATACGCCGTCCGTCTGCTGGGGAAGGATGCCATCGTGCTGCAGGATCGCAAGGTGTACCGCGAAGCATTCAACCTGCACGCCAGGGGAAAGGACCTGGCAGATCCGGAGAAGCGCCGCGCGATTGTCGCTTTCGTGCGCGCCGTCGCCCAGGCGAGCAAGGCCCTGAAGAAGGATCCCAAGCCGTATTGGCCGCATATTTCAAGCGTGATCAACTTCGACCTCGAGCAGATCGGCTGGGGCTGGCCGGAGACGGAATTTCCCGTCGAGATCATTCCCGACATGCTCGATGTGCTGGTGACGGAAGAGGCCTGGGTCGCCAAGGTGAGCAACCGCGCTCCCCGCAGCCGTGAGGAACTCGCGAAATTCATCGACAGGTCTGTGGTCAAGGAAGCGCTTTCATCCAGGTGAGCGGGCCACTGTTCCAGGATCCATGGCATCGCCGTGCACCCTTGCGGATTCATGCAAGCGACGCGGGCCCCGGTTTCATGCTCTGCCCCACGGATTGACTACCGTCATGCCAAGGCCCTCGAAGTCACTGGTGTTGCGCGTGACCAGGGCAAGGCCCGCCGTTTGCGCGGTGGCGGCAATCTGCAGATCCACGGCACCGCGGGGCGCGCCACGCTTTTCAGTTTGCGCCCTGAGGTGGCCCCAGGCCGCCGCTTGTGATGCGCCGAATTCGATGACGCGACCGGCGAATTGATTCCTTACGTCCACCTTCAGCCATAGTTCGAGCCGCTCACGGCGTGAACTCGCTGGCAGTCGTGCAATGCCGTAAACGAATTCTCCGAGGCTGATGGCCGACAGATGGAGCGACTCTGCATTCTGCCGCTTCAGCCAGTGCACTACGCTGGCGTTGGGTGATTCGCGTATGAACTCACTGATGACGTTTGTATCGAGCAGGTAGCCATGCCTGGTGCTCACAGTGGTGAGTCGCGACCCGTGCTCCTGTCACGCTCCATATCCAGCCCGAGGCCAACCAGCGGCGAAGCGCGAAAGAAGGAGAGCAATTCCGCTCCGGTGCGGGCTTTGGTGCCGGCAATCAGGGGAGCAAGCGCTGCTCGTATCTCACCCGCGGCCGCACCACCGGCGCGCAATTGTCCGGCAAGTGCGCGGACCAGTTGTGCATCGTTTGCCGGCAGGCCGACTTCAACCCTGACCAGACCGCTGCGCTCCTGTCGGGCGCGAAACCGTTGCAACCGGCGGGTGCCGGGGTGTGGTGTGGTGATGTTTTTCATGGGCAACGTGGTTCCATGTTTGTTTCCGGAAACGTTACCGGAGTATGCCGGGACTGGCAACAGGAATAGCCCGTGCAGACACGCAGATTTGGGGCGTGGGCCGGCGGCGAGACTGCCGACCACGAACGGCGTTATGCTGCTCGCCGCTCGGCCAACGAGGTTGGGCAATTGAGGGGGCAGAAGATGAACAAGGACTGGAACAAAGGTCTTGTCACAGTCGTGCTTTGCGCCTTGCTGACCGGCAGGGCAGCGCACGCACAGCTGATCGAACAGTTTGCTCCCCAGAAACCGGCAGGTTGCTGCCTGCTGAGCAATGCCACCCGGCTGACAGAACAACTCGCCGACTGGAACCAGCTGGGGCGCTACCAGCAGGCCAACATCGAGTTGCTGCGCCAGCCGCTGCCCAGGGATCGCGTGGTGTTCATGGGCGATTCCATCACCGATGGCTGGAAGCTGGCGGAGAGTTTTCCGGGCAAGCCGTATGTGAACCGCGGCATCGGCGGGCAGACCACTGCGCAGATGCTGGTGCGCATGTATCCGGATGTCATCGCGCTCAAACCCGCCGTGGTCATCATCTTCGCAGGCACCAATGACATTGCCGGCAACAATGGCCCGCAGACCCTGACCATGATCCAGCAGAACCTGATGGCGATGGTCGAACTGGCCAAGGTGCATGGCATCAAGGTGATCCTGTGTTCCGTGATGCCGATTACCGACGCCAAGGTCAATCCGCCCGAGCGTGGCGGCGGACCGATCAACCAGTCCGCCACGCGACCCCCGGCCGATATCCTCAAGCTCAATGCGTGGCTCAAGGCCTACGCGCAGACTGCCGGTGCCGGCTTCGCCGATTACTACACCGCGACCGTCGGCGCGGATGGCATGCTGCGCGCGGATCGCACCTCCGATGGCCTGCATCCCAACGCTTCCGGGTACGAGCTGATGGTGCCGGTGGCAAGCGCTGCGATCGCAGCGGCGCTGAAATAGCCCGGCGCAGAACCTCCCGCTTGCAGTGGAACCGCATCATCGGAGCCGCAGCCCTTGGGCGGCATGGTGCGCGCTGCTATCTGGCCGGTGCTGCGGTTCCACCCGCGCCCGACTTTTGCATTGCCGCTTCCAGAGCCGCGACGACTGCAGCGCGGCCGCCACCCGCTCCGCCTGCTGGTCCGCCCCGACCTCCCGCTGGTGCAGCTGCAGGGGCTGCGGGTGCCGCTGCGGCTGCAGCCGCCCCTGCTCCGGGTGCCGCTGCCGGCGGGGCAGCGCGGGCATAGTCGAGGGCGGTCTTGCCGGTTGCATCGCGGATGGTCGCGTCGGCGCCGCGTTCAAGCAGGTGCTTGACCACCCTGTCCGCTCCCCCTTCCGCCGCAGCAAACAGTGCCGTGCGACCTTCCTGATCGCGGCCCGCAACATAGGCCATGATCACGGCCGTGTGGGTATGGCTGTTGGTGACCTGGGCGTTGATGTTCGCGCCGGCGTCCAGCAGCAGGTCGATGGACTTGATGGTGCGTGCCTGGTCACCGGCGGCGCCACCACGACCCGTGCCTCTCATGCCAGCGGCGATCATCAGCGGCGTCATCTGGAACACATTGTTCAGGTCCACCTCGGCGCCGTGCTTCAGCAGCACCTCCATCGCCTCGTGGTCGTTGGCCAGTGTCGCAATGAACAGGGGGCCAGCACCACCGCGCATGTCGTAGTCGGTGAAGCGGGCCCTGCCATTGCCATAAGGCCGCTTGCGGGTGAGCTCGTGATTGACGTCGACGCCCATGTCCAGCAGCCGGTGGACGACATCCATCGCCGTGACACCGGGTGCGCGACCGGCGCCGCCCGGACCACCAGCGCCACCGCCTGTCCCGCCACGACCGCCGCCAGGACCTCCCGGTCCGGCGCCGCCGACCACGCCGCCAATGCCACCCGGGTTGACGGCGCCGCCCGGGCCACCACCCCCGCCACCACCGCCCCTGTAGGAGTTCATGTCGACGGCGACATAGACCGGAGTGCGGCCGCTCATGTCCCAGGTGTTCGGGTTGGCGCCCTGGTCGAGCAGGTACATCGCAATGTCGAAGTGCCGGTTGTCGATCGCATTGATCAGCGGCGTGACACCGTCCGGATTGGGCTTGTTGACGTCAGCGCCCGCCTTGACGAGGGAAACGACGCAGCGATTGCAGCCGCCGCGAATGGCATAGAGCAATGCGGTGAGTCCGCCGGTCTGCCGGGTTCCGAACTGGGCCCGCGGCTCCTACGTCATCTGGCGCGACCAGTCGTCGTATTTCGCACGCAGGTTCACCTGGTCGGCAGCGCCGCGCGCCAGCAGCAGGTCGACCATTTCCGGCTGGTTGCCGGCGGCGGCCCACATCAGCGCAGTCTGGTCGCGGAAGGTTTCGATCGCCTTGACGTCCGCCCCGCGCTCGATCAGCAGCTTCGCCATCTCCTGGTTGCCCATGCTGATGGCCAGCATCAGCGCGGTCTGCTTGTCCAGGTTGGGCGAATCGACATTGGCGCCGGCATCCAGCAGCGTGCGGAACAGCTCCATGTCCTCGAGCTTCACGGCTTCGGTGAGTGCGGTATCGCCGTACTTGCTGGTGACATCGGCTTTGGCGCCGGCTTTCAGCAGCGCGCGCACCAGTTCACGATCAGCGCCGAAGGTCGCCCACATCAGGGCGGTGGAACCGTCGGGCGCCTTCGCATTGACGTCGACGCCAGGCGAGGCGATTGCGGCCAGCACGGCTTCGCGCTTGCCTGCGCGCACCAGATCGACAAGCGTCTGCGACTGGTCTGCAGCCGCTGCAATCGCCGCTGCTGCGAACGACAGCAGGCCGATGGCGGCGATGGTCCGGAATCTCCGGACACGGTGGGTGAACTTAGACAACGTTGCCCCCGAAATTGGTGTAATGGGCCTGAAAACCCTTCGCGACGTCGTAGAGGAAACGGGCCGGATCCTGGAACTTGCGGCCCACCTGGTTCAGGACACCGTCATTCATCATGTCCTTCGCATCATGGCCGCGATGCACCAGGTCCGCGGTCAGGTCGTAGAGCTTCTTCATCAGTTCGCACTCGGCCTTCAGCTCCGCGAACGTCATCACCGCTCCGTAGGCGGGCACGATCCGCGTCTGGTCATTGGCGAGTTTGACCAGGTCATCCATGGCGTCGGCGCGGCCACCGAGCCAGGCGCCTGCGAACCAGTCGAGCACCGGATCGCGCAGCGGCGAGACCACGTCGCCGGCCACCAGCACGTTGGAATCGCGGAAGAACACGTAGGCATCGCCGCGGGTGTGGGCTTCCAGCAGATAGCCGAATTCGACGCGCTCCGCGCCGGCCTTCATCTCGCCCTTGCCCCGGAACGTCACCTTGGGCACGGCTTCTTTCGGAGGCGCCTTCACCCAGCGGTCTTCGGCCGGCACGTAGTAGTCGGCCGCCAGCCATTGTTTGGTGATGGTATGGGCGTGTATCTCGGCGCCTGCTTTTGCGAACAACGCGTTTCCGCCGGTCTGGTCGGCGTGGTAGTGCGTATTGAACAGGGTGCGCACGGCAGCGCCGCCGAGGCGCCTCTGCACGGATGGAGCCAGCTCCACCGAACCGCTGTCCACCAGCAGCACACCGTCCCCGGTATTCAGCACGGTCACATTGCCGGGGGCGTCGGCGATGACGCTGACCCGGTCCGAAACCTTCGTGATCGACAGCGCCTTCGCGCGCGCCGGTTCTGCAGACTGACTGACGGGAAGATGCTGGCAGCCTGCAAGGCCACCCAGCAGCGGCACCGACGTAAGCCCGGCGACCCCACCCAGCGAGCTCTTCAGGAAGTTTCTGCGGTCAAGCGACATTTCAAACCTCGGTGAGCAGGCCGGTGCTGTTGCCGAAACTCGGCTGCCCGATGCCGAGCTTGTCCAGCATCGTCAGATGAATGTTCGCGAGCGGCGTGCGTTGCGGCAGCGTCAGGTTCTTGCCGCCGATGTGCCTGCCATTGGCGCCTCCGATCAGGATCTCCGGAATCGGATAGTTGTCATGCGCATTGCTGTTGCCCATGTTCGAGCCATACAGGAACAGCGAATGGTCGAGGATGCTGCCTTCGCCCTCCCTGGAATCGGCCAGTTTCTGCAGGAACTCCGCGAAGCGCTCCATGTGATAGCGCTGGATCTTCAGCAGCCCGTCGATGCGATCGCGCTGATTGGAGTGATGGCTGATCGGGTGGAAGCCGCCGGGAACCTTGAGATTCGAGTATTCGCGGGCAGTGCCTTCGGCAGCCTGGACGAAGGTCGCCACGCGCGTCAGATCCGCCTGGTAGGCCAGCGCAATCAGGTCGAACATCATCTTGAGTTGCTGGTCGAAGTCTTCCAGCTGGCCGACTGGTGCATCCGGCACCTTGACGTTCCCCATGTCCCTGCTGCCTGCCATTTTCACGCGCCGTTCGAGTTCGCCGACGGTGTCGAGGTAGTCCGACAGCGCCCGCTTGTCGCCCGGGCCCAGGTCGTTGGACAGCGACTTGGCGCGCTCGGAAATCATGTCGAGGATGCTGGCGTTCTTGCGCAGCAGCGATGCGCGTTCCGCCGCCGTGTCGCCTTCGCCCACCAGCTGGATGAACACCTTGCGCGGGTTGTACTCCATCGGCAGCGGCTTGTTGGGGGCGGCGAAAGACGCCGTGACGGCATAAAAGCCGCCGTTGCCCGCCGCGATCTGGACGGTGGTCTCCGATGTCAGTTCCAGCGATGGCAGCGCGGTCTGCTGCCCGAGGCGCTGGGCGATGACCTGATCCAGCGTCGTGGCCATGCTGGCGCTCGATGAGGCCGTATCCGGACGCACGCAGGAAAGCCAGGTCGCCGGATTGAGCACGTGCACCGAGCCACCGGCGGCGGAGTTCTCGATGTTGTCGAAGGTCGTGAGGTACTTCTTGAGGGGTTCCAGCGGTGCGATGGTGCGGCCCAGCTTGAAATCCGCGCCCTTGCCGGAGGAAGTCCAGCCGTCGACCTCCTTGCCGAAGGGCGTGTTGTTCATGATCGCGCCATGCGGCAGGTAGAAGAAACCCGCGCGGGTTTTGGGTGCAGCCGCAGTCGCGGCCAGCGCCGTGGCTGCCGGCACCATGGCATCAAGGAACGGCAGTCCCAGTGCCACGCCACTGCCGCGCAGGAACGTACGCCGCGACAGGTGCTTCTTGGTCAGGAAAATTGCCATCGCCGATCTCCCTTAAGGGTTCTGTGCAGCGGCATTGCCGCTGGTTACCGTGGATGCCACAGTCTGTTTGATCTGCTTGCGCTCTTCGGCGCCCTGGCGCCGGAACGCGTCGCTGTTCACGATGCCATTGACGATGGCGCTGAACTTGTAGTTGCTCGCGGCGGCGGCGCGCACGATCTGCCGGACCTGGGGCATGTCGTAATACGCCAGCTCGCGGTTGAGCGCGTACATCATCAGGCGCCTGGTAACGGTGGTGGGGAACTGGTCGGCATGACTGGTCAGGTAGTGGCGCAGGTCCACCGGACCGTTCAGCACGATGCCGCTGGTCAGTTCCGTCCTGGCATCGATGGGCGCGCGCGCGGCCTGATCGATGTCGCGCCAGCGACCCGTATTGTCGAAGTTCTCCAGCGCGAGGCCAGGCGGATCGATCAGGCCGTGGCAGGCCTTGCAGGTCGGATTCGTGCGGTGCAATTCCAGCCGCGCGCGGACGGTGGTGGGCGCCTCACCCTCCTTGATCGTCAGATCCGTCGCCACGTTGGGCGGGGGCGGTGCCGGCGGGGCGCCCACTATCTTGTCGAGCACCCACTGGCCGCGTCGCACCGGCGAGGTACGGTCGCCATACGAGGTGCCCATCAGCACGGCTCCCTTGCCGAGCAGTCCGAAGCGATTCTGGTCCGTGAGCGTCACGCGCCGGAACTGCGAGCCGCGCACGCCGCGAATGCCGTACCGCTGGGCAAGATCGGCGTTGACGAAGGTCCAGTCTGCGTTGAGCAGGTCGACCACGCTGCGATCATCGAGCAGCACGCTTCCCAGGAACAGGCGGATCTCGGTATCCAGATTGGCCCGCAACGCGGCATTGGCATCCGGTCTCGAATCGGTGGGTTCCACCTGGTCCAGGTCGAGGCTCAGCCAGGACTGTGCGAAGTTATCCACCAGCGCGCTCGCGCGCGGATCCTTCAGCATGCGCGCGACCTGTGCCTGTGTGACTGCAGGGTCGGACAGGCGTTTGGCGGTGGCCAGATCGATCAGTTGCTGGTCCGGTCCGGTGTTCCACATGAGGAACGACAGGCGCGAGGCCAGTTCCAGATCGGTCAGCAGGCGCGATTCATTCGGCTTCGTCGACGCCGGGATGGCGCGATAGAGGAAGTCCGGACTCGACAGCATGGCCGTGACCAGTTCGGTGACGCCGGAATCGAAACCGCCAGCCTCGGTCCTGCCGCTGTCGTAGAACGGCATCAGCAGCTTCAGATCCGCGTCGGTCACGGGACGGCGGTAGGCCTGCGCGGCCAGGTGCCGCGCGATCTTCTCGGCGCAAGGCCGCTCCTCGGCAGCGTTCTTCGGCTGGCAGACGAAGATCTTCGCGCGGCTGGTGTTCATCGAAAGTCCGTGGGGCGAGAACGGACCCTCGACCACGACGGAGGTCTGGATGATGGGCATGTTCGAGACCCGGCCACCGCCGCCGAACCCGCCGCCGCCGCCGGTTGCATCGTTGCTCAGGCTCCGTGCGCGTTCGATGAAGGTCATGACCACCTTGTGCGTGCCCGCCTTGATCTGGGCGGTGCTCGCCGCCTTGGCGAGGACGGCCTTGGCGCCGGCGGGGCCGTCGCGGTCGAGCAGATCCAGGTATTCCGGTCCGCCGAGCACCTTGCGCACCACTTCCATGTCGTCGACGAGGATGACGAGCGTGGCAGGGGTTTCAGCGCCCCGCGGGTAGAGGCCCATGTCCAGGAAATCCTCTGCCGGAACGCTGAAGCGATACTCCCCGTCGGCCGGGAAGACATAGGTAAAGCTCACGCCACCTCCGCGTCCGCTTCCACCACGCGTACCCAGCGGGAAGTCGGCCGCCGTTGCCGGCGTGACCGGAATGGTGGTCTTGGCCATCTTCGGCACCGGCTGGCCCACGGCGAGCACCACGGCACTGCGCACCGTCGACAGGTACTGCTCCATGAACGAGGGGGAGACGGCCAGCGCGCTGGCGATATTGGTGAATCCGTCGAGCGCGACTTCGGTGGGGAGGGCCTTCTTCGCGTCGATATCGACGCCGATCAGCGACTTGACCGTTGCCGCGAACTCGCCGCGGTTCAGGCGCTCGATCGGAACGTGGCCGATAGTGGGAGTCTTCTGGGCGCCATCGACGGAAGTCTCGAGATAGGCGACGAAGGCGTCGATATCGGTCTGGGTCGGCTGCTTCTGTCCAGCAGGGGGCATGAGCCGGCCGCGAAGCTTGGTGATGGCCTTTTCCCACACTGCCGGATCCTGGCCGGCATGACCCAGATCCATGGTGTCCAGGGCGAGGCTTCCGGCCCAGTCCTCGGTATTGTGGCATTTGACGCAGTTGTTCTTGATCAGGCCGTTTAACGCCTTGACGTCGGGCTTCACGGCACCCTGGCCAAATGCATCCCCGGCCGCAAGGGCGAGGCAGGCCAAAGGCACGCAGGCACCGGTCAGCTTCAGCGCATACCCGAACAATGGTCCGCTCTTGCCCATTACCCCATCCTTGTCTATCGTCGACAATATTCTGTACAGCAGTCGTCCGATGCGACTCGCCAAGGTAGTGGACGATAGGGGATCGACCTTGATGAGTCCATCGCAATTCAGACATCGCCGAAGTGCGAAAATTCCCTCAATTCGCCCCATGGGGAACTGAGGGGGAATACCGCAATCAGGATCAGCCAGGGATGGTGGCAGGATATGTACACAACCATACGGCGCCGCAGTGTGGACGCCCTGTTTGTCATGCTGGCCGGCCTTGCTGCCTGGTCGACTCCTGCGCTGGCGCAGGTCGAATCAGGGTCGCGCTGGTGGCTGGGAGCGGGGTTGGGCGGCGCGGCGGTGGATTCGCTTGCGCCGGCGCCATCCGCTGATCGCAGGGGCCTGGCCGCCAGCGTCGAATTCGGCTACCGGCTCACGCCGCAACTGGGCCTGGGGCTCGAGTTCGGCGCGGTAGCGCCGCTGGGCGGGTGCGCGGACTGGGGATGCGGCGACTCCGCCACCAGTTTCGCGCCGAACTTCACGCGCATCCACGCCTTCGGCGAATTCCGGCCGCCCGACAGCGGCTGGCGTTTCCGCGCTGGCGCTGGCGTATCGCGTTTCTGCTACCGCAGGCACTGGTCCGCTTCCGCCTGGGGTTGGGGAGACACGCTGGGCGTGGCGCTGGCGGCGATCCTGGACGACGAGCCTGACGTGTACAGTTCCGACGGCAGCGGCGCTTACAGCTGCGATGGCCGGATGAAGGCCCTTGGCGGCACGCTGTCGGTGGGCTACGACTGGCCGGTGTCTGTACATGCGCCGGTGTCGGTGGGTTTGCGGCTCAGTGCCGAAGCGGCCAACTTCGGCGCTACGCCAGCCATCGACCTGCCCGCGTTCCGGCACCGCGCCGTGATGCTGACGCTGCATCTGAACATCAACTAGCACCTGCAACCAGGACCTGCGCACCTGGACGATGGCCCTCTGCTGATCGAAGGATGCGACGGCAGCGCTACCGCTTCAACATCGGCAACGTGCGCCTGAATCCACTGGACAGTTCGGCGATGCGCGCAATCGCCTTCTGCCTTTGCCTGCCACCCAGAACAAAAGGCTGAAACGGCGCATCGGGCCAGTTGGTGTATTGCACCGGCACGACGCCGGCTTCCACGCGTTTGTGGTCAATATGCAGCTGCGCAATCATGGTGAGTGTGTCTGCCGGGTTTTTCGCTCCGCCATAGACGAAATTGCCCAGCGAATAGAAAATCGGCGCGCCTTCGTACACTTCCACTCCGTGCAATCGATGTGGATGAGCGCCCAGTATGGCGCGCGCTCCCTGCTTGATGCACAGGTGGGCGATTTCAGTCTGATATCTGCCTACAACGTACTTGCCTTCCTTGCCCCAGTGAAAGAAGGGAATCACGGCGTCGACGCTGGAGGCCAGTTCGCCGATGTCTGTGCTGACCATCGCCTTGATCTGCTCCAGATCGAGGTAGCAGCCGGACACGCCGGGGCTGTTGTCGAGTGCGTGGATTCCCGGTGGCTCGATCATGTCGTCGGCATTCTGGAAGTAGTAGCCGAGAAAGCCGACGCGAAAGCCATTGCGTTCCACGATGAGCGGCCGGCGCGCTTCGCCCAGATTGTTCCCCGTGCCGAAGTGGGCGATGCCGGCGTCGTCGAGGGTCTTGCGGGTGTCATTCATGCCATCCGCGCCGAAGTCCATGGCGTGATTGTTGGCAACCGATACGGCCTTGATGGCAGCGCGTTTAAGCATTTCCACCATCTCGGGGCGCGCGCGGAAATTGAAATTCTTGGGCAGCTTCTCGCCGCGGTCGGTGAATGGGCATTCCAGGTTCACGATGGCGATGTCGGCCTTGCCGAGCACATCGCGCACACCACGGAAATACAGATCGAACAGCTCATCCCGCGAGCGTCCCAGTGCCAGCTGCTCGTCGAAATGATCCTGGAGGTTGAACCCCAGAACGGTGTCGCCCGCCGCGGCAATGGTGATGGATGGTTCGCTGCCCTCCGCCAATACGGGCAGCGCAACACCAAGTTGCCCCAGGGTGGCGAGTGACCGGAACAGGAACGCGCGGCGTTTCATCTGGATGGGTGCCACGGGGCCAGGGAATCGTGGATCGATGATACAGCCGCCAGCTCTTGTCGTGCATGGGTGGCTCGACCATCATCTGCCCGATGGTCGCTGCAAGAACACGGACGTTGAAATGGCGACCCCCGAATGCAGGTCGGGTCGTCGCGGCGATGGCCGGCGTTGTGGCCTCCTTCGCCCTGCCTGCAGCAGCGGGCGAGTACGCCTACGACCAGCCGGGTGACAGGCGCTTCGTGAGCAATACGGCGGTGCTCGAGCGCAATGGCACCGACAACCGGAGCACAAGGATTACTGCGCCGAGAGCCCAGGTGATGGCGAGGTTTACGCGCCGGCCCGTTATCGTCGACGGCGTCCGTGAAGCCGCCTGGGATGCGGCCACCGCGTATCCCATCACCAACAGGTTCAACGCCGACATGACGGCAGCCGCGCCGGATGCCACAGCGCATGGCACCCTGCGGATGCTGTGGGACGGGCCGGTGCTCTACCTGCTGGTGGAGGTTGCCGGCGACAGCACCCGCTCCGACTCCGCCACGCCGCAGTGGAACCGCGGCGGCTATGCGCCCGGGAGCGATGGGCTGTTCGTGTTCATGGATGTCTTCGACGATCAGTGGGGAGTGGAGACAGACACTCAGGGAGTCTTCTTCCTCGGCGCGAACCCCGGTCTTTCTGCGGTGACTTCGTACATCAACGCCGGCATTCCTTCGCTGGGCTCGTTCTTCAATGCAGGCCACCAGGATCATTCGCCACGACTGCAGGCCTTCAAGTCATCAGGTTATCGCGAAGGCGTTGGGGCGGGGAGCATCAACTACACCTATGAGATGGCGCTGCAGATCGAGGGCTGGGGCGATGCATGGAATCGCGAACTCACCAACGGCACACGCATCGGTCTCGAGGTCGGCATCGCCGACCAGGGGCAATCCTTTGCATACCTGAGCAAGACGCAGCTGGATGCCGGACGCGAAGGCAACTCGAACCTGCCGAATTCCGAGCGCGTGCGCAATCGGGACTGGGGTGTGGTCACGCTGTCCGGCTGGAACCGCGTTGCCCCGTTTGCTTTCAGCGGATGGCGTGCCGATGAGGCCATCCGTTTCTGGAATTCGAAGAGCAATCCCGGCGACCTGGTGTGGTCGGCACGCTCCAGGGACCGGATGCTTGCGGCGATGAGGGCGTATCGGGCACTGAAGCCCGATGCCAGCCTGGCGCGCAAGCGCGCCGCCGTGCGCGAAGTCTGCGAGGCGTTCGCGGCGCTGCGCTGGGTCGACACGAAATTCCCCGATCCCCACGACCTGCCAGTGGTGCATGCCCTGCCCAATGTCTGGCAGTTCTTCGACAGGAAGAAGGGCACGAAGGGCATGGTGACAAATGCGCAGGAGTGGACTGCGCGCAAGCGTGAGCTGCTGGAGCTGGCCCAGTTCTACGAGTACGGCTACAAGCCGCGGCTGGGCGCGGACTACACCATCACGCTCACCGACAACAGCTACAGCGGTGCCGGCAATGCCAGCGTCAGCGCGCAGGTGACGCCCACCAATGTCCGCTTCGCCGGCGGCATGCCGCTGGACGTGACCATCAACGTGACATTGCCGGCGGCGGTGCCCGGAGATCAACGCGCACCCATATCCTTCGGCGGCAACTGGACCGCCAACGGCATCGCCAGCGTCGCGTTTCCCAACTGGGCGGGCGACAGTCGCACCGATGCGGGAGCCTGGGGAAGTCCCAACCGCACCGGCACGTTTTATCGGCTCTTTCCCTACGCACGCAACAGTGCGTTGGCCGATTCCAGCATCCTGATTGCCAATGCCACCGCGGTGTCGATCCTGCTCGACATCCTGCAGCTGGCAGTCGCCGCGAATCCCCGGTTGCAGGCGAAGATCGACCCGGCCCGCGCGATCACCAAGGGTTTCTCCATCGGCGGCAAGAACGCCTTCGTTGCAGCTGTTTTCGATGAGCGCGTGAAGGTTGCGGTGAACGGCGGATCAGGAGCCACGGGCCCGGCCAGCTGGCGCTACAACGCGCAGGGGCAGGAGTACGATTTCAGCGATACGCCGTTCTACAACCCTGGCGCGGAGGACATCGTTGCGCATGGCACCGAAGGGCCGGGCAACAGCTATCGCCACAACCGTGTGCGCGAGACGGAGCTGTTCCGTCATTTCATGCCGTATGGACACATGTACGCCCACGAAGAGGGATCGTACGCGTATGGCGGCTACGGCCGACTGCCCTTCGACCAGGCGTTGCTGGTTGCCACGCTGGCGCCGGATCGGGCAATCCTGATCGACACCAACCTGAATGACTACAACGATGGGTCCATGACCGACAACATGAGTCTGCAGATCGCCAGGGGCGTGTACCGGACACTGGGCGTGAACCCCGACGACTTCGTCAAGTTCAACAATGGCAACTATGTATCGAAGGGAGACCCGCACGGCGCGGCAGGCGCTGCGGTCGAAGGCAGGTATCTCAGCGACTTCTTCTTTGGTACGCAGACTCTTGACCAGGCTGAAGCCGACAGGCTCAATACCGATCCCTACCTGCTCAAGGTCTCGAACAACCGGACCCAGAGCCCGTATGAGTATTACTGGGGTGGATTCAACACCATCACCGGCGGGCGCAAGGGTGTCGCAGGGTCGGACGGGTGGTATTTCTACAGGTTTGATCGTTGAGCCAGCGGAACCGTTGCGCGTTGCATGGCCGGAATCCCTTCAGTCATAGACCAGCGCCGCGCGCAGCGCCAATCCATTCCAGCGCAGTCCGGGCATGAGCTTGAGATCGATGAGTGCCACGAGGGCGCTTACCTGGAAGCCGGACCGCAAACACAGTTCGGTGGCGGCGGTCAGCGTTCCGCCCGTGGCCATCACATCGTCGACGATGACGACGCGGCCGGACCCCGGCTGCATTTCAAGCGTGGCAGTGCCGTATTCGAGCTGATACGGCAGGCTCGACACCGGCGGCGGCAACTTGCCCTGCTTGCGGATGGGGATGAAGCCCTTGCCCCGGCGCAATGCCAGCGCTGCTCCCAGGATGAAGCCGCGCGATTCGACTCCGGTGATGGCATCGACCTGCGCCCACTCATCGGTGGAGAGCAGGCCATCCAGCGCAGCAATCGTGGGTTCGAATTGCGCCTTGAGCAGCGGCATGATGTTGCGAAACAGAATGCCAGGCTGCGGGAAGTCCGGCACGGCGACGATGTATTGCTTGAGGTCAATCACGGCTGGCTCGCCGACCAGCCGACGTTCCAGCATGGCTGCTCAACGAATCAACGGTGATGGAACCACCGGCGGCTTCTGGGCTACTTCGCGCATGGGCTGAATCTCCAGGTCATTGACGATAAGGCCCGGGGCGATTACCGACACCGGCACCTGGCGACTGCCGAGCGAACCCGGCGCCGGTGCTATGGCGGGCGAGCCGCGGTAGGTAAGGAGCTCGCGTTCCGACGATGCGCCAAGCACGTTCCTGAAGATGTTCGGCGTCAGGGCACCAAAGCGCATCCCGCGCACGACCTGTTCTGCGCCGTCTGGCGTTACCCGGATGATCTGCGGAATCACCGGACCGCTGGGACCGCCGGCTCCTCCCTGGAGCCCTCCCCCGGTCAGCAGTGCCAGTATTTCCGAGACATCGGTGGTGGATCCCGCGAGCGCCGCCGGTGATGCAAGCGAACGCACGATGTAGCCGAACGGCCTTCCTTCCTTCTTCAACAACGCCAGGTATGAGGCTTTCAACTGCGCGGACGGCACCGCCGCGGCGCTGGTCATCTGCACCACGCCGGCCTGCACCGAACCGCCCCTGCCGTGGCCGTTCGACTGTGGCAGGTTGCGTTGCGGGACACGGTTGGTGAGCAGCGTCAGGAGCTTTCCATTTTCCACCAGCGGCACGTCCTGCGCGGGAACTCCTTCGTCGTCGAGCTCGTACGCGCCAGCTACCGGCCGCGCGCCGAAACGCTTGAGGGACGGGGTGTCGGTTACCGACAACTCGTCCGCCATCACCCGCGAACCGATGCGGGACAGGAATGGTGGCACCGGCCCCTGTGTCGAGCGCTCATTGTCCGGCGCGCGCGTGGCCAGCAGCGCCGGCACCAGCACCTGCGCGGTCAGTTCAGCGCCGGCGCGCCCTTCGAACAGCACGGGCCCGGTGTACTCCTCGCCGACGCTGACCGCCCGCGCTGCCGTCAGGCGTGTCGCGAACTCGCGGGTGCGCGCAACCAGGTCGGAGGTTGCGGGCATGTCGGACAGCGTGGGCTCGAAGATCTCGAAGAAGTCCCGGACCGGCAGACCGTCGACCGCCTGCGTGTCGGCAATCACGCGCATTCCGGCAATGCCGACAGGCGTCACGATACTGAAGCCCTCGCTGTTGACGTAGTAGCGACGCCCGCGCTCCTCGGTGAGGTTGACCTCCGATGACAGGATTTCCGGGCTCGACAGGAACACGCCGGACAGTTGTCGCACCCGCTCGGTCCAGTCGGTCCAGGCTGGCGCCGACAAGGTGGGCAAGGTCGGCGCCAGCACCCGCTGGACCGGCGTTGCTTTGGAGAAATCGGGAATCGATTCGCCGGCCTTGCGGTTCTGGAATGCGGCCTTCTTCCGGGCGAACACGTTCACTGCGCGCTTGTATGCGGCGTCCGTCAGCAGCCAGATCTGCCGGCGCAGTACGTCGTAGTCATCGTCCAGCGCCCCGGCCACGGAATCGGCGGCGAAGCTGCTGGTGCTGGTGAAGCGCGAACTGTCGAAATCGTAGTCTCCCACCCGCACTTCCACACGCAGTACCCGGTTGCGGCCAGTACCTTCGTCGGAAACTTCTCCGAGCCGGGCGGTCAGCCGGCGGCCGGATGTGTCATCGAGCTGGCAGGCGATGTAGTAAGGCACCGGTTGCCCTTCGATCCGCAACCCCGACATCGACCGCTGCAGCTCGGCCTGCATCGCGGCGATAATGGGATCCTCCTGTGCCGCCATCGACGGGCCGGCCATACCCAGGGCACAGACCACCATCAGCAGAATGCGTGTGCGCATGTTCAGGATCCCTTGCGTGACGACGGCGCCGGCAGGATCGGCAGGGTTTCCTGCGACTGGCTCTTCTTCTGCACCTCGACCTCGCTGATCAGCAGCGCCGGCGAAGCCGCCGAAACCGGCACGCTGCCGCTCTCGGCCCCGCAGGTGCCGTTGAAGACTTCCATCCGGTTGTCCGTGGCCATGATCTTGCTGAAAGCCGCGAGCGGCGTGCCGATGAGATCGACACCACGCACCAGCTCCCGGGGCCGGTCGTCCGCATATACCCGGTACACGACATTCGGCAGCACGTTGAACGCGTTGGGCGTGGTCCGCCCCGTCTGCGTAAAGCCGCCTTCGATGTTCTCGAAGTAGAGCCCGAACGGCTTGCCCTGCTTCCTGATCTCCTCTTTCAGCATCGCCAGCAGCCGCTCCGGCGCAACTGTCTGCGAAGACTGGACCAGCAGGTTGGACTGCCGTGACACCGGTTTCGATCCCGGCTGCGCCCGGCCATGCCCGTTGGATTGCGGGAACGCCGCCAGTGGTGTGCGTCCCAGCAGGAACGTCTTGAGGATGCCTTTGTCGACCACGGTCACCGGCCGGGCGCGCACGCCCTCGTCGTCGAACTGGTAGTAGCCATTGAGCGCCACGTTGCCCAGCCGCTCGAGCGTCGGGTCGAACACGACGCTCAGGAACGGCGGCAGCACTGCCTCGTTCAGCCGCTTGGCAAAGGTCTGTGCGTCGTCAGCGCTCTTCTGGCGATGTCCCTCGATGCGGTGCCCGAAGATCTCGTGGAAGAACACGCCCGCGGCGCGGCCGGAAAGAATGGCCGGGACGGTGGCCGGATCGACCAGCGGCGCTTTGCGCAGGCGCGCCAGCTGCGCCACCATCTCCCGCGCTTCACGGACCAGTTCCGCTTCTGCCGGCAGGCCTTCCGCCGTGCGGGCGAAATACGTGGCGTACAGCGGCAGCTCCATGCCGTCGTCGGCCTTGGTCGCAGCCTGGATGCCCACGCGCCAGACCACGCCCGATGTAGAGAGGTTCGAGCCCTCGCTGTTGCTGTAATAACGCGTGGTCGACTCGATCGATATCTGCACATCGCCACGGAAGACCAGTGGGTCCTGGGCAAACTCCGCCGAGATGCGGCGCGCGCGCCGTTCCCATACGGCCTTGTCCACCGTGTAGGTCGCCGGCTGGGCGACCGACGACTGTGGCTGCTCGCGCGAGAAGTCCGGCGCCGGGCTTTCATCCTTCACCGTGGCCGCGACATTGGCCCGCACGCGGGTAAGCGCCTCGGTAGCCTGCTTGAAGGCGCGGTCGGTGGCCCGCCAGAATGCGGCACGGATCGGTGCCTCCACATCGGTGAGCGGCAGCGGTACGCGGCTGGGCCCCTGGGAGCTGAGCAGGGTCTCCAGAGCGGACGTGCCGCCGCGCAGTGCATGGGTGCTGTCGAGTGTGTAGTCACCCGCGCGTACTTCCACCGTGCCGAACCGGTTCCGGCCCTGCTCGCTGCGCTGGAGCGCACCAAAGGATGCCTGGATCACGGTGCCGCTCAGATCCTGAATCGTGTAGCTGACGAAGTACGGTGGAATCGGTTCCCGCGCGAGCCGGTCGAAATTCCGCCGCAGTTCGGACTGCAGGATGTTGCCAAGTGCGGAGCTGGTATCGCTGCGGGTTGCCGGCACAGCGGCCCCGGTAGTCATGGCAAGGAGACTGACCAGAAACACCCGTTTCAACATTGACATGGCGCTACGATCCTTCGTTGACGCAGACGATTCTTTTGCAGTATCTCGTGCCACGCTGATTTTCGCCATCGGCATGCGTGACCGGCATTGTTGCCGTGCAGCAGAGTATCCGGCGACACGCGATCCTGCGAAAAGCAAATAATGACAAGGGAGGCAGTCATGAAAGTACATCGCTCCATGGGCCATGTTGCGCTTGCAACGCTGGCCGTCATGCCGGCGCTCGCGATGCCGGCCATTGCCGTGGCCCAGGCCAGCAGGCCCACGATCGAACAGCGGCTGCAACGCGTGGAGGACGAACTCGCCATCCGCCGCGTGCTGGTCGACTACTCCGCCACGCAGGATGCCCACGACTATGCCGGCTATGCCGCGCTGTTTGCCAGGAACGGCGAATGGGTGAACGGGAAGACTGTGCACAAGGGTCGCGAGGCGATCCTCAAGATGCTGATCGACCTCTACGGTGCTCCGCCACCCGGCTACGTCAACAACGAGAGCTTTCACATCAGCTCTAATCCCGAGATCGATGTGAACGGCGACCGGGCGACGGCACGCTCGCGCCATCTGCTCGTCATGCGTGGGCCCAAAGGCGAACCGACACCGGCCCTGGCCGGTCGTTACGAGGACGAATTCATCCGCGAGGATGGCAAGTGGAAGATCCTGCGCCGCGTCGACTATCCGGTCATGCCGACTTCCGGGGAATGGATGAAGTTCATCGGCGAGCGCAAGACTGCACAATGAGCCTGCGTCGCCGCGCTGCAACCCGTTTCCCCTTGACCGTGTGTGTCGCGCTGTGGAGTAGCGCGGCGCTCTGTGCCGGGCCGGCGCAAGTGACCGGCGACATGCCGCTGGCGGAGTACGCGCGTCATGCCGAGGGGAAGGAGTTCTACGGGCTGTATCTCTTCGGCAGCAAGGCAGGGTGGATGGTCGATGAATCGCGCGTCGCCGACTATCAGGGCAAGCCGGTTTTCGAGAACCTGATCGAGATGCACGTGGAGCTGAAAGTGCTCGACTCGCGGAAGAAAAGCGACCACACGAGCGTGACGCGTTTCGCGCTCGAAGGTGAGGGGGCGATCGTTTCGGTCGTGGAGACCGACGTGGAGGATGGCGCCAGCGTGGAACGCGAGGCCGCGCGTGAGGGAAACAGGCTGCGAATCACCACCCGCGAGAATGGCGCAGCCAGCGAACGCGTGGTGCCGTTGCCGCGCACCACGCTGCAGCAGACGCGTGACGCCGAGGTCTGGCTTGCCAGACGGCCGGGGAAGGGCGAGACGTTCAGGACACACGAGATCTCCCTGGACCAGGACAAGGTCGAAACAGAGCAGATCATGGAGTTCATCGAGGCGGTGCCACTGGTCTGGGGAGGTGTGCCGGTGTCGGCCAGCCGCGTCATGCTGAATCAGGATGGCGGCCGGATTGAAGCGCTGCTGGGGCCCAACAGCAAGTTGTTGCGCGGCACGGTCGGAGGGGCGTTGGAGATTCGCGCGGAGGATGAGGCGATCGCCAGGGCGCAAGGCGGCGCTGCGATCGACATGCTGACCGCCTCTGCGATCAAGGTTGCCGAGCCGCTCGGCGACGGCAGGCTGATCACCGGACTCACGCTGGAACTCTCCGGTCTTGGCGATTTCCACGTTCCATCCAGAGGCCGGCAGCGTGTGCAGCCGCTGGGCAATGGGCGCGCGCTGGTGCAGCTCTCACGCGAGGCGGATGCGCCGGAGCCCACCCGCCTCAGCAGGAAAGAGCGCGAGTATTTCCTGCGCGCGACGCCGAGCGTGCAGAAGGATGATGAGGCGATCAGGAAGCTCGCCGCGGAGATCGTCGGTGACGAGAAAAACCCGGTGCGGATCGCTGCGAGAATCGTCGACTGGATCGCCGGGAACATTCGCCCCACCTATGCGGCGGACGCCTCGACTGCCACCGCCGTCCTCCGGCAGAAGGCCGGTGACTGCACCGAACATACGCTGCTGTTCACGACACTGGCACGTGCCGCCGGTGTCCCCGCGCGGCAGCTTGGCGGCGTGGTCTACTCGGATGAGCCGTCGCCCCTGTTCGCCTGGCACGCCTGGGCCGAGGTCCACGACGGACAGGGATGGATCACGGTCGATCCGACCTTCAAGCAGCTGCGTATCGACCCGACGCACCTGCAGCTGGGTGTGGACGATGGCGACGACATGGAAGGCAACGAACTGTCCTGGGTCAACATCCTTGGCGCCGTGAAGATCGACGTGAGAAAAGTGGATCGAGGCCGGCAATGATCAGCTCCTGCAAGGACCTGACGAGCCTGCTGCAAAGGTCCGTGCTAGCCTCGGCAAAGTAGAACAAGCAGGGAAACGGGGGTGTCATGACTACAACGATGCGTGCATCTGCATGGGGCAGGATCGCGGTGACTGCGGCCATGGCTTTCACTGTGGCGCTGGTACACGCGGCCCAGCCGCCGACCGCTGCTGCACCGGGTGCGCTGGCGGCACCGCCTGCGCCGCAGCCACCCAGGGCGCCGCTGGTGCCGCAGATTCCCGCACCGGCCTGTGACCGCGCCTGCCTCACCAGGCTCATCGACGCCTGGTACGCGGCGCTGACGGCCAACAATGCGGCCGGCCTGCCGCAGGCCGCAGGCGCGCGCATCACCGATAACGGCAAGGAGAAGAAACTCGCCGACACCTTCTGGGCCAGTGCCGAGCAGGTGATCTGGCGCTTCGACATCGCCAATGTGCACCGCGGCGATACCGGCACGCAGGCGGTGGTGCGCAATGCCGACGGCAGCAAGACCATGCACCTGCTGCGCCTCAAGGTGAAGTCCGGCGCCATCACGGAGATCGAGATCATCAAGTGCAACCAGGGTGAAGCCGATCGCCTGTGGGGCCCGGACCAGCTCACCACGGTGTCGCCACTGCTGACGCTGTCGCTGCGCGAACAGGAGCGCGAGTCCTATTACGACCTGATCGGCGCGGCGGAGAGCTACTGGCGCGCCTTCCAGACCAATGGCACGACGCTGTACCGTCGCGCGCGCATCGCCCCGGATGCGCAGCGTTTTGAAAACGGTTTCCAGACCACGGGCATCATGCGCAACGGCGTTTTCAACGACACACAACGCGGCTTCGACGAAGGCGCATTCATCGGCCGCAATCTCTGGGGCCGCCGTTATGCCGTGGTGGATGAAGAGCGTGGCGTGGTGCTGTGCATCGTGCGCTTCGGCCTCAAGGCCGGCGCGACGAGCCAGAGCGTGGCGACCTCGAATGATCGGCTGGTGGGCGAATTCTTTGCAGTCAAGAACGGCCAGATCTCGCATATCCAGGCCGTGCTGTTCAACCTGCCGGATGCGCAACCGACAGGCTGGCCAACCACGGACTATGGGCCTGACCGCGGGTCGTCAGATTTCTATTGAGCCTTGACGGCCGCGATATGCGGCGCTGATCAGCCCGGCGCTGGTGGCAGCTGGTCGCCCGGCACCCAGAAGCCATGCACCTGCGGAGCTGCGCGATACGGCAGCTTCACGGTGGCCACCGGGCCTTCGGTCAGGTGCTGGGTATCGACGATCAGCAGGTCGGAGCGGTTTTCCTTCGTGCGCGTGCACACGCCGACGAGGTAACCATCGCCTTCGGCAGCGCCCTTGCGCCGCGGCACGAAGCACATCTCCGACACCGACGCATCCGGGCCCGGCTTGAACACATCCACCTTGCTGGTCTGGTGATCCACACGCGCCCAGCCGCCACCACCGAGCAGGAAGCCGTAGCGATAGGGCACGGTGTGATAGCGGTCATCCTGGCGCGCCAGTCCGCCGGTGAGCTCGGGATACATGATCTTCATGTCGAAGCTGCCGACATTGCGCTTCGAGGTGTCGAAGGAGAAGCGGCGGACACGGCCGGTGGCCTTGACGCCGTCGAACTTGTCGTCGGGATTGGGACTCGGGAAGAACGGAAACTGGTTGCCGTCGCCACCGTCCATGTCCACGTACACGGTGTTGCCGTCGGTCCAGCAACCCATGGTGTGCGTGCACATGGTCTGCGGACCCTTCGCCCACTGGATGTCCTTGCCGTCGCCATCGCGGCGCATCACGCCGAGCCAGGTGTCGCGCGTGGAATCCCAGCCCCAGTGCACGCCGCCCGCCTTCATGCGCTCCTCGCCGAGATAGGCCAGTGGATAGACGAGGAACACGATGTGCTTCTCGGTGATGGCGTAGTCGTGGATCTCGCTGCAGTAAGGCG
>JAATEY010000377.1 GCA_015655465.1 Gammaproteobacteria bacterium
AATGTGATGCTGATGGACGAGCCGACCAATCACATGGACATGGAAACCATCGAGTCGCTGCAGATCGGCCTCGAGAAGTATCCGGGCACGCTGGTCTTCGTGTCGCACGACCGCGAATTCGTCAGCGCGCTGGCCACCCGCATCATCGAGATGAAGGCGGACGGCACGATTGCCGACTACAACGGCAGTTACGACGAGTACCTGCGGGCGCAGGGCATCGCGACCTAGTCAGGCTTGCGCTGACGCCCGGTCCCTGCCGATCGGCAGCTCCTTAGGAGCCCGGATTTCCAGCCCTCTGCCGGACACTTCCTGCAAATCCCTTGCGCATACAAATGAGAATGATTAGCATTCGTCTTCCAATTTTTCAGCAGGGAGTAGGGAGTCATGTCCATGATCAAGAGCCGCAAGCGTCCGCTGGGCCGTTCGCTGATGTCAGACCCCTGGGCGCTGACTACGGTCGTGGCGTCCCTTTCCGTGGCCGAGATGGTGCACGCGGCCAGTAGTCCGGTTACACCTGCGGAGCCACAGGTGATGCAGGGTGTGTCGGTAAGCGAAAACGTGGATGAGGGCTACAAGGTCGACACTGTTTCCTCCCTCAAATTCACGCAGCCGCTGCAGGACATTCCCCAGACCATCCAGGTCATTCCCAAGGAGCTCTTCAACCAGCAGGGCGCCACCACCCTGACGGAGGCGCTGCGCAACAGCGCGGGTGTCGGCACTTTCTATGCAGGCGAGAATGGCAGCACCAGCACCGGCGACGCGATCTACATGCGCGGTTTCGACACCTCCAACAGCATCTTCGCCGACGGTATCCGCGATCTCGGCTCGATTTCCCGCGATGTGTTCAACATTGAATCGGTCGAAGTCCAGAAGGGGCCGGCCGGCACGGACAATGGACGCAGCGCTCCCACGGGAGCCGTGAATACGGTGAGCAAGCAGGCGTTTCTCGAGGATGCGGTAGCCGCGAACCTCAGTGGCGGCATCGATGGCCAGAAGCGCGCCACCGTCGACTGGAACCAGACCCTGGGCCTGGCTGGCAGCGCGGTGCGTCTGGCCGCGATGTGGCAGGACAGCGACGTGCCAGGGCGCGAACACGTCAACAACAGCCGCTGGGGCTTCGCGCCGACCGTGGGCTTCGGGCTGGGCACCGACAGCCGCCTGCACCTGAGCTATTACTACGTGAAGCAGGACAATGTGCCGGACGGTTTCGTGCCGACCATCGGCCTGCCGCGCTGGGTGCCGCAGACCGGTCTGTCGCACCTTGTCGGCAATCCTGTCGATCCCGGGAACTTCTACGGCACCCGTGCCGACCACGACGATTCGACTGCCAGGATGGCCACAGCGCGCTTCGAGCACGACTTCTCGGGCAAGCTGAAGCTGACCAATACCACCCGCTGGGGCTTGACCCAGCAGGACTACCTGCTGAGCTCGTTCACCGTCACCGGTGGCACCACCGCCAACCCGATGGCCGGCAACGTCAAGTGGACCAATGTAAATGATCTGTCCACCTACACGCTCAATCGCAGCAACAACACCTTCAAGGATCAAAGCAACCGGATCCTGACGAACCAGCTGAACCTGCGCGCGGATTTCGCCACCGGCAGCCTGCAGCACAATCTGAGCACTGGCCTTGAGCTGACCCACGAGGACCAGGACGTCCATACTGTCGTGGCCACCGGCACCCGGCCTGCCGCCAACCTGTACGACCCGAACTGGAACGATGCAGGCACCCTGACCTGGGCGCGCAACGGCACTGGCAATGAAGGCAAGACCGATACCACCGCGGTCTATCTGTTCGACAGCGTGCGATTCGGCGAACGTTTCGTGGTGACTGCGGGTCTGCGCAGCGATCATTACACGACCTACTACAGCAGCCGCGCGCTGTGCACGACCGCTGCCAACAGCACCGCGCCCTGCGGCAGCCTGCCGGTGGGCACCGTCGTCCAGAACGTGAACCTGGATGGCAGTGGCACCCTGTTCAACTGGAAGCTCGGCGCGGTGTTCAAGCCGTTCCAGGCGCTGAGCCTGTATGCCAACTACGCGCTGGCCCAACAGCCGCCGGGAGGCTCCAGCTTCCAGTTGAGCTCTGCGGCCAACAATG
This sequence comes from Gammaproteobacteria bacterium, assembly GCA_015655465.1. Taxonomy (GTDB): domain Bacteria; phylum Pseudomonadota; class Gammaproteobacteria; order Steroidobacterales; family Steroidobacteraceae; genus ZC4RG30. The sequence goes on from JAATEY010000377.1 coordinate 2,102, forward strand.
CCAACAACCCCAATCTGGATCCGCAGAAGACCCATACGGTCGAGCTGGGCAGCAAGTGGAGCGTGCTGGAAAACCGGCTGGCATTGAACGTGGCCCTGTTCAAGACCAAGGTCACCAACGAGATCAACAACCTGATTCTCGACGAGAACAACAACCCCACCCAGACCGGTGAGAAAGAGGTCAAGGGTGTGGAGCTGTCCGTGGTCGGCAACATCACGCAGAACTGGATGATCTCCGCCAGCTTCAGCCATCTGGAGACTGAAGTAGTCGAGGGCGCATTCATTGCACAGGACGGCACGCCGAACCTGACCTATACGCCGGGCGACACCGTCAGCACCTGGACCAGTTACCGCCTGCCGTTCGGCCTGACATTGGGCGGTGGCCTGCGCCACATCGGAGGCCTGCATCGTGGCACCGACGGCGCGGCGGGGACGCCTGTGTCCACCGGTGGCTACGGCGTGGTCGATGCAGTCGCTTCGTGGGCAACCAATGAGAAGCTGTCCCTGCGCCTCAATGCCTACAACGTGACCGACAAGCGGTACGTTGCGTCGATCAACAAGAGCGGCTATCGCTACACGCCGGGTGCGGCGCGCAGCATGGTGCTCAGCGTGGACTACCGCTTCTGACTGCAGGCCGGTTCTAGGGCAAACTGATGCGGCGGGGGTCGGCCCCGCCGCTTTTTTTGGGAAATGCCATGCTGTTGCACATCCCCGATGTCCTGACGCGCGACGAGCTGTCGCGCATTCGCCAGGCGCTGGATGATGCCGACTGGACCGATGGTCGCGAGACCGTTGGCTTGCAGGGTGCGCAGGTCAAGCGCAATCAGCAACTGCCCGATGCGTCGCCGCTGAAAGCAGAGTTGGGCAAGGTGGTGCTGGCGGCGCTGGAGCGCAGCCCGCTGTTCTTCGCGGCGGCGCTGCCGATGAAGATCCTGCCGCCGCGGTTCAACCGCTATGCCGGGGGCGGCGAGTATGGCTTCCACGTCGACGGCTCGGTGATGCGCCTCGGCGGCGGTGGGCAGTTGCGTTCAGACGTTTCGTGCACGCTGTTCCTCAATGAACCTGGGGACTACGACGGCGGGGAACTGGTGGTCAGCGACACCTACGGCGAGCACGAGGTCAAGCTGCAGGCCGGCGACCTCATCGTCTACCCGTCCAGCAGCCTGCACCGGGTGACGCCGGTGACGCGTGGCGCGCGGCTGGCCTCGTTCTTCTGGGTGCAGAGCATGGTGCGGGACGATTTTCAGCGCAGCGAGCTTTACAGCCTCGATCAAACCATCCAGACGCTCCGCGCCCGCCTGGGCGAAAGCCCCGAGGGTGTGCGGCTGACCGCCCACTATCACAACCTGCTGCGCATGTGGGCCGAGACCTGAGCAAATGTTGCTGGACAAAGTCCTGCTTGTAAGTGAGAATTATTCGCATTTAACGGATTCCCTGCCCTGCTGGTATCGCCAGATCCTTCCATGACGTCGACCGCAAATTCCCTGCAACGGGCCTGGTGGCTGAAGACCCTGCACAGGTGGCACTGGATCAGCGCCGCTACCGCCTTGACCGGATTGCTGCTTTTCAGCATCACGGGGATCACGCTGAACCACGCCGCCAGCATCGAGGCATCGCCCAAGGTGACGACCAGGGAACAGACGCTGCCGGAAGCCATGCGCGCCACCCTGATCGCGATGGCGAAGTCAGCCGTGGAAGCGAAGGGGTCACCCGCACTGCCCGATGCAGTCAGGCGCTGGATTGCGAAGGAGTTTTCTGCCGACACGCGCGACCGGGAAATCGAATGGTCGGCGGATGAAGTTTATGTCGCGCTGCCGCGACCCGGTGGCGACGCCTGGCTGCGCATCAGTCTGCCCGACGGCGCCGTCGTGCAGGAGGTCACCACCCGTGGCTGGATTTCCTACCTCAACGATCTGCACAAGGGCCGGCATACGGGCACCGCCTGGACCTGGTTCATCGACGCGTTCGCAGTCGCCTGCCTGCTGTTCGCCACCACCGGCCTGCTGATCCTGAAGCTGCACGCATCCAACCGGCCCGCCACCTGGCCGCTGGTTGCCGCGGGCCTCACGCTGCCGGTGCTGATTGCCATCCTTGCCATCCATTGATTCGAGAATCCCGGAGGTTCGAAGTTTCATGCAATTGAAGTACACCCTGCTTGCCGGTGCCGTCATCGGCGCACCTGCCAGCGCCGCGGATTTGAAGCTCAGCATCGAGATCCCGACGCTGGCCATGGCCGAATACCACCGCCCCTACGTGGCCGTCTGGATCGAGTCGAACGACCAGAAGTTCGTCGACAACCTGAATGTCTGGTATGACGTGAAGAAGCGCGACAACGCAGGCGCCAAGTGGCTGAAAGACATGCGCACCTGGTGGCGCAAGACCGGCCGCGACCTCAACCTGCCCGTCGATGGGGTATCGGCTGCCACGCGTGCACCCGGCGAGCACCAGTTCAGCTTCAGCAGCAGCACGGGCGCGCTCGCGAAACTGGCGCCCGGCAGCTATCAGCTCGTCGTTGAAGCCGCCCGGGAAGCCGGCGGCCGCGAAGTGCTGCGCGTGCCGTTCACCTGGCCGGTAAAGACCGCACAGTCCGCCCAGGCCAGGGGTGAAAACGAGCTCGGCAAGGTCACCGTCAATCTCCAGCCCTGATCCCGATCACCTGCACGGAACAGCCATGAACAATCACACCCGCTTCCGCTTAGTCGCCACCCTGGCCGGTGCCCTTGCCCTGCTGCCGCTGGCCGCGCATGCCGCCCGCAACTGGCTGCTGCCCTCGTCCACGAATGTGGCGGGCAACAACGCCTGGGTCACCGTCGACGCGGCGGGATCCGACGATCTGTTCCACTTCGACCACAATGCAGTGGCGCTGGATGGCCTTCGGGTCTACGCGCCGGATGGCACGGCGGTCGAAGCGAAGAACCAGACGACCAGCAAGTTCCGCAACACCTTCGACGTGCAGCTGGACAAGCCCGGCACCTGGCGTATCACGATACTGAACGACAGCGTGAATGCGAACTTCAGGGTTGGCAGCGAGAGCAAACGCGCGCGCGGCACGATGGAGTCGGTGCGCAAGGAAATCCCCGCCGACGCAACGGAGGTTTCCGTCAGCCGCAACGACACCCGCATGGACGTCTTCGTGACTTCCGGCAAGCCCACCGATACGGTGTTGAAGCCCACCGGCTCCGGCCTCGAACTGGTTGCCTACACGCATCCGACCGATCTGGTTGCCGGCGAGAAGGCGAGCTTTGGCTTCGTGTTCGATGGCAAGCCAGCAGCTGGCATCGCGGTTACGGTGATTCGCGGCGGCAATCGTTACCGCGACCAGCTCGGCGAGATCAAGGTCGTCACGGGCAAGGATGGCAGGTTCTCGGTCACCTGGCCCGAGGCCGGCATGTACTGGCTGAACGCAAACTACCCGGCGCGCGAAGCGGGCGAAGAGGCAGGCCCTGCGCCGGGCGGGCGCGGACCCGGCGCCGGCCAGAACGCCGGGGGTCCGGGCGGCGGTCCCAATGCGGGTGGCGGTCGCCGGCAGCAGGAAGGCGGCACGCTTGACGCGCCGGCCCGCCGTTCCAGCTATACCGCGACGCTCGAGGTCATGACGCCCTGACGGGGTGCTCCCCATGCGGCAGGTAGTGGTCCCGAAGTCGCTGGCGCGCGTGCCGGCACTCGCGCCGGCGGAAGCATGTCTGCAGCTGGAGGGCGAGAGCATGGGCACCACCTGGCAGGTGCGCGTCCACGCGCCTGCTGCGGCTGCAGGCGGTCTGCGCCGCGCGATCGACGAGACGCTCGCCATCGTCGTGCGGCAGATGAGTCATTGGGAGCCGACGTCGGACCTGTCGCGCTTCAATGCGGCCGGCGTGGGCACCGCAATCACGCTGCCAGATCTGCTTTTCGACCTGCTGATGCGTGCGCAGCGTATCGCCGCGCAAACCGGCGGCGCGTACGATGCCACGGCTGGCGCACTCGTGCGTCGCTGGGGCTTCGGTCCCGATCGTACGCGCCTTGATTCCCGTTTCCGGATTCCCGATGTGGCCGAAATCGAAGCCGCAGGCGCACGCGGCGGCTGGCAGCGTCTGTTGCTCGAACCGGCAACGCGCTGCGCATATCAACCCGGCGGTCTGGAACTGGATCTCAGTGCGATCGCCAAGGGTTTCGCTGTCGATCTCGTTTCGCGGCGGCTGGCGGGCGAAGGGTTCGCTTCGCATCTGGTCGAAATTGGCGGAGAGCTGCGTGGCGCGGGCCTGAAGCCCGACGCACTGCCGTGGTGGGTTGCGCTCGAACCACCGGAAACCGGCGCGCGACTGGACGAAACCCTCATCGCATTGTGCGACCGGGCTGTTGCCACTTCGGGCGACTATCGCCGCTGCTATGAGGATGGCGGCCAGCGTTACTCGCATACCATCGATCCCCGCAGCGGCCGGCCGGTCGACAACGATCTGGCGTCCGTTACCGTCATCAGTGAAGAGTGCTGGCATGCGGATGCCATCTCCACCGCGCTGATGGTGATGGGCCTCGACGAGGGTCGTGTCTTTGCGGACCGCCACGACATCGCCGCACGCTTCGTGCGTCGCACCGAGTCGGGCTACCGCGACAGCTGCAGCCGCACCTGGGCTGACATGCTGCTGTGATCTGGCTCTCGGCGCTTGGGCCCACGCGCATCACCGGGGCTTTGCTGATACTCGCGCTGTTCAGCGCGCTGTGCGCCGGCACCATCTGGCGTGAGCGGCGACACCGGCGCGCGCAGCGTCATCTGGCCGCATCACTGCTGCCTTCGGACGATGTCGGCGCCCCGCTGCTGGTGGCGCACGCCAGCCAGACCGGCACGGCGGAGCAGCTGGCCTGGCAAACCGCACGCACCCTGCAACTCGCCGGCGTGCCCGCACAGGTAAGCTCGCTGGCCGGCCTCGCGCGCGATACGTTGCAGCGCGCCGGGCGCGTACTGTTCATCGTCAGTACCTATGGTGAAGGCGATCCACCCGATGCCGCCGCCCCTTTTGTACGCAACGCCATGCTCGCCACCGCCGGACACGACACACTGGCCGGCTTGAACTTCGGTGTGCTCGCCCTTGGCGACAGTACCTATGCCCGGTACTGCGGGTTCGGGCGGACGCTGGACCAGTGGCTGCGTGATCAGGGTGCGAAGCCGCTGTTCGAGCGGATCGAAGCGGACAAGGTCGCCGACGGTGCCATCGAGCGCTGGCGCCAGCAGCTCGCACACATCGCCGGTACCCGCGATGCACCGGACTGGTCGGGCCCCACATTCGAACGCTGGCAGCTGTGCGCGCGCAGACAACTGAATCCGGGCAGCGACGGCGAGGCTGCCTGCCACCTGGAACTGCGGCCCGCCGCTGGCGCACCGCTGCCCGACTGGGAAGCCGGCGACCTGCTGCAGGTGCGTGTTCCGGGCGAAGAGCAGCCACGCGAATACTCCATCGCGTCGATTCCCGCCGATGGCTGCGTGCAGCTGCTCGTGCGCCAGGCGCGTCGCGCCGACGGCAGCCTCGGCAGTGCATCGGGCTGGTTGATCGCCACCGCCGCGACAGGTGACGAACTGGACGCACGCATCCGCGAGCACCGCGGCTTTCGCCTGGGGGACAACGCCCGGCGCGCGCTGATCCTGATCGGCAATGGCACTGGCATTGCCGGCCTGCGTGCCTTGATCAAGGCGCGTGCGTCGCAGTCATCATCGGTGGCTGATCCGCGCTGCTGGCTGATCTTCGGCGAACGCAGCGCGCAGCATGACGCGTTCTACGCAACAGATCTGGAGCACTGGCAGCGCAGCGGGGTGCTGACGCGCTGTGACCTCGTCTATTCACGTGACCAGCCAGCGCGGCGCTACGTGCAGCACCGGCTCGCCGAATGCCGCGACGAAGTGCGTAGCTGGATCGACGCTGGCGCTGCGATCTACGTTTGTGGAAGCCTGAAGGGCATGGCCGCGGAGGTCGACGCCGTGCTCCGGGAAACGCTCGGCAGCGACCAACTCGACCAGTTGACCGTCGGGGGACTGTATCGGCGTGACGTGTACTGATCGGCAGGTAACTGCTGATCAAGCAAGAAGAAATCCCGGATGGGGGAGGACAATCCCGCATCCCGTTGTTTTTGAGAATCATTCTCAATTGCATTTGTATGTGCCTCTGATTTAAAGTTTCCCCATGGCATCCCAGCTTCTTCAGCCGGCGGGTCGCGGGAAATGGACCTCCCGCACGACAGCCGTGGCAGCGATTACCGTCGGACACATTGCGGTCATCGCGCTGGCATTGCTGGTGCGGGGGCCCCAACCCGATGTGGAGCACGTCGAACCCATCATGGTTTCCCTGCTCACCGAGCAGCGCAGCGAGCCACCGCCGGCGCCGCCGCAGCCTCCCCGACCGGAGGAAATCGTGCTTCCGCAGGCGGTGCTGCCGTTGATCAATATCGATGTGCCGCAGGAGGCTGCGCCCCCGATCACCGTGGCGGTCACTCCCTCACCACCAGCGCCACCG
>JAATEY010000039.1 GCA_015655465.1 Gammaproteobacteria bacterium
GATCCGTCGCCAGCTGCGGCAGCGTCTGGACGCGATTGGCCGGCACCTGCTGGATTTCCGCGATCGCGAAGAAGAACGTGCGCGCCAGGCGCAGGTACGCACCGAGCAGATGCGCGGTCGCATGGACGAAATGGAAACCGAGGCGCGCAAACTCAAGGCGCGTCTGACCGACGAGAAGCGCCTGTCGATGCGCGATCCGTTGACGCAGATTCCCAATCGCATGGCCTATGAGCAGCGCGTGGGCGAGGAACTGGAACGCTGGTCGAGGTTCTCGCAGCCCACGTGCCTTGCCGTCTGGGACATCGACGCATTCAAGGCCATCAACGACAACTACGGCCATCGTGCCGGCGACAAGGTGCTCAGCGTGGTGGCCGAGTGCCTGGCCAACTCGATACGCAGCACCGATTTCATCGCCCGTTATGGTGGCGAAGAGTTCGTCATGCTGCTGCCGGGCACCACGCTGCCCGATGCACTGGGCCTGGCGGAGGAAATGCGCAAGGCTGTAATGCAGCTGGGCTTCCATTTCCGCGGCGCGCCGGTATCGATCACCATCTCCTGCGGTCTGACGGCGCTGATCGATGGCGACGAGGCCGAGGATGCGTTCGATCGCGCCGACCGCGCGATGTACCGCGCGAAGGAAGCCGGTCGCAACCGGATCGTCAGCGCCTGACTTGCTGCGTGCGCCAGAATAGGGTCAGGACGAAGCCGCCGATCATTCCGCCCAGGTGCGCGAAATGACCAATGCCCGGCGCGATTCCGGTCAGTGCGAACACCAGCGACGCTGCTGCGAAGACCGACACGCACACCCACGCAGCCAGCGGTACCGGTATCGGAAATATCACGACCTTGTGGCGCGGATAGGCCAGCGCGAAGGCGAGCAGCAGTCCGGATGTTCCGGCCGAAGCGCCCAGTGAATACCCCGCGCTGGTGAGACCCCAGCTTTGTGCCAGCACCTGAAGCAGGGCGCCGCCAATGGCGCAGACAAGGAAGTAGGCACAGAACCTGGCAGACCCGAGCAGTTTCTCCAAGGGTGGGCCGAAGCTGTAGAGCACCATGCAGTTGACGGCCAGGTGAATCCAGCCGGCATGCAGGAATGCGGAGGTCACGAGCTGCCATGGGCGGAAGAGCGAAGATCCGGGACCGACGCCGGGGGTCCACAGCGCAAAATGTTGTTCGACCGCGGGGTACAGCCACAGCTGCAGTGCGAACACCGCGATGCAGACGATGAGCAGGCTGCGGACTACCGGAGTAGGCGTCTGGCCCATGGGCATCACTCCGCCAGCGCGCTCTCCGCTGCCCGCGAATTGCGCTTGCGCTCGTTCTCAGTGAGGAAGCGCTTGCGGATACGGATCGACTGCGGCGTGACTTCCACCAGTTCGTCGTCGGCGATGAATTCCACCGCGTATTCCAGCGTCAGCTCGATCGGGGGCGTCAGCAGGATGGCGTCATCCTTGCCCGAGGCGCGCACGTTGGTCAGCTTCTTGGTCTTGATCGGATTCACAACCAGATCATTTTCCCGCGAGTGGATGCCGACGATCATGCCTTCATAGAGTTTTTCGCCGTGGCTGACGAACAGCTTGCCGCGCTCCTGCAGGCTCCACAGCGCATAGGCCACGGCTTCGCCGTTTTCCATGCTCACCAGCACGCCGTTGCGACGTTCGGCGATTTCGCCGCGCATCGGGGCGTAGCCGTCGAATACATGGCTCATCAGGCCGCTGCCGCGCGTCAGGTTCATGCACTCGCCCTGGAAGCCGATCAGGCCGCGGGCGGGCACGCGATATTCGATGCGCACGCGGCCGCGGCCGTCCATGGACATGTCCTTCATCTCGGCACGGCGCTGGCCCAGCGCTTCCATCACGCCGCCCTGGTGCGACTCTTCCACGTCGACCGTGAGCGCCTCGAAGGGTTCATTGGTCACGCCGTCGATGTTCTTCAGCAGCACCTGCGGGCGCGACACGGCCAGTTCAAAGCCTTCGCGGCGCATGTTCTCGATGAGGATCGTCAGGTGCAGTTCGCCGCGGCCTGAAACGCGGAAGATGTCGGCATCGCCGGTTTCTTCCACCCGCAGCGCCACGTTGCTTTCCAGTTCGCGCGCCAGACGTTCGCGGATCTGGCGGCTGGTGACGAACTTGCCTTCACGGCCCGCCAGCGGCGAGCTGTTGACCTGGAAGTTCATGGCAAGCGTAGGCTCGTCCACCGAGATGGCCGGCAGACCTTCCGGGTTCAGTGGATCGCAGATGGTGATGCCGATGTTCACATCGGGCAGACCGGTGATGGCGACGATGTCGCCGGCGCTGGCAGATTCCACCGGCCCGCGCGACAGGCCGGTGAAGGCCAGCACTTGCGCGATCTTGCCGGTGCCGTGCTCCTTGTCGCCTTCGCACATCACCACGTTCATGCCGGGCTTCACCGTGCCGCGACGGATGCGGCCGATGCCGATGCGGCCGACATAGGAGTTGTAATCGAGTGTCGAGACCTGCATCTGCAGCGGGCCTTCGGCGTCGGTCCTGGGTTCCGGCACGTATTTCAGGACGGCCTCGAACAGCGGCGCCATGTCGGGTTGCTGCTGCGTGGCGTCGAGACTCGCCCAGCCCTGCAGGGCCGAGGCGTAGACGACGGGGAAGTCGAGCTGTTCGTCGGTGGCGCCGAGTTTGTCGAACAGGTCGAAGGTCTGGTCGACGACCCAGCCCGGACGCGCGCCCGGACGATCGATCTTGTTGACCACCACGATGGCCTTGAGGCCGAGCGCCAGCGCCTTGCGCGTGACGAAACGCGTCTGCGGCATCGGGCCTTCGACGGCATCCACCAGCAGCAGCACGCCGTCGACCATCGACAGCACGCGTTCGACCTCGCCGCCGAAGTCCGCATGGCCCGGGGTGTCGACCACGTTGATGCGCGTGCCGCCGTAATCGATGGCGCAGTTCTTCGCCAGGATGGTGATGCCGCGTTCCTTTTCGATGGCGTTGGAATCCATGATCCGCTCGCCGACCTTCTCGTGCGCGGCGAAGGTGCCGGACTGCTTCAGCAGGCAGTCGACCAGCGTGGTCTTGCCATGGTCGACGTGGGCAATGATGGCAATGTTGCGGATCGGTCGCTGCATGGTGGTCTTGGGTGCCCGGACGCGGGAAAAAGGGCCGCGAGATTACCAGTTTCGGCCGCGGAATGCCCGCTGGCGACCGACTTTCCGAAAAGCAGGGGCAGGCCCTAGACTTGCCGCGTGTCCCAGTCCCCAGTCCAGAATCTGCCTGCAGACGCCTTTACGGCGGAAGTGGAGCGTGTCCGCGCCAGCAACCTGTTCGGCCGCGCCTCGCAGCTGCAGCGGCTGTTCGACTTCCTGGTTGTCTGCCAGACCGAGGGGCGCGTCCCCAAGGAAATCGAGGTTGCCGTCGATGGTTTCGGCCGCGGAACCGATTTCGATGTGGCCCAGGATGCCACCGTACGCGTTGCCGCGCACAAGCTGCGCAAGCGGCTGGAGGATTTCTATCGGGATGAAGCGCCGCGTGCCGCAGCACGACTGGCGATTCCGCGGGGCGAATACCGGCTGACCCTGGAAGCCCCGACCCCCGAGCCCGTTTCTCCTGCTCTGCCGGGCTGGCGCCGGCTGCTGCCGGCAAATCGGCGGGAGCGCATGGCCACAGTGCTGATCGGCATGCTGTTGCTGGCCTGTGCGGGCCTGCTGCTGGCGGTGCTGGCTCGACCGGATGTCGAGAGCCGGCTCGCCGCAGTGCGCGATTCACCGCTGTGGGCACCGCTGCTCGCAGACGATCTGCCGGTGCAGCTGGTGCTGGGCGACTACTACATATTCGGCGAGCGGGATGCGGCCGGCGACATCCGGCGTCTGGTGCGTGATTTCAACGTGAACTCCCGCCAGGATCTGGAGCGGGATTTCCTGGCCGATCCTTCGCTGGCAGCGAAATTCGCGGACCTGAATCTGGGCTACCTGCCCACTTCCAGTGCGCAGGCGCTGCGTGAAGTGCTGCCGATACTGGTTGCATCCGGCAAGCATGTGTCGCTGACCCTGGCCTCGGAGCTGGATCCTTCAACCATCAAGACCACCCATATCGTGTACATCGGTTACATGAGCGCGCTGGGCATGCTGATGGACGTGGTGATGGCCGGGTCCCGCTATTCATTCGGTGGTTCCTACGACGAACTCATCGATTCGAAAAGCGGTGCCGTATGGGTGAGCGAGGCTGGCGAGCCGCATGCATCGGCTGAACGCTATCGCGACTTCGCCTACCTTGCGAGTTTTCGCGGACCAGGCGGCAACCAGCACCTGGTGATTGCCGGCACGCGCGACACCGGCCTGATGCAGGCGGCCGAGTCGGCCGCGGACATGTCGGCACTGCAGGCGCTGGCCGGGCATGGCCTGCCATGGCGCGGCTTCGAAGCTCTTTACGACGTGCAAAGCGTCAACGGTGTCAATGTGGAGGCGCGGCTGATCGAAGCCAGTGCGACCGGGCAGTGAGTCGTCCCGGGCCGTCGATGCCGGCGCCAGCGCTGAATCTGCGCCGGCTGCCGCGCGAATTCCTCGAGGTGTTCCGTTACGGCCGCAAGGCGCTGGCGCTGGTCTGGCAGACCAGCCGCAGTCTGTCGGTGTGGCTGGCCGTGCTGACGGTGCTGGCCGGCGCCTTGCCGGCGCTGGTTGCGTACCTGGGCGCACGCATCGTCGATGCAGTGGTGCTTGCGAGCCGCAGCGGCGGTGACATCGTGCCGGTGCTGGAGCTGGTGGCTTGCGAGGGTGCGGCAGTTGCCACGCTGGCACTATGCATGCGCGCGCTGTCACTGAGTACCACGCTGTTGCGCGAACAGCTGGGCTTTCGCGTCAACTCGATGATCCTGGACAAGGCGCTGACACTTGATCTGGAGCACTTCGAGGATTCGGAGTTCTATGACCGCCTGACCCGTGCGCGCCGCGAGGCCTCGCAGCGTCCGCTGAGCCTGGTCATGCGCAGCTTCTCGCTGGTGCAGAACCTGGTGTCGCTGGCGAGCTTCAGCGTGCTGCTGTTCACCTTCTCGCCGTGGGCGGTGCTGTTGCTGGTCGTGGCCGGCCTGCCCGGATTCGTTGCCGAAACGAAGTTCTCGAACGATGCATTCCGGCTGTTCCGCTGGCGCTCTTCAGAGCGGCGCATGCAGGCCTATCTCGAGACGGTCATTGCACGCGAGGATCACGCCAAGGAGGTCAAGCTTTACGCGCTGGGCAAGCGCCTGCTCGATCGCTACAAGGCCATTCACCAGAAGCTGTTTGCGCAGGAGCGCGCGCTTGTCATCCGGCGCGACAGCTGGGGCTTTGCACTGGGGCTGGTCGCCACGGTCGCGCTGTACGCGGGTTACTGCTGGGTGGCGGTCAGCGCCGTGCGGGGCGCCATCACCATCGGCCAGATGACCATGTACCTGATGCTGTTCCGCCAGGGGCAGGGCGCCGTGAGTTCGGCACTGGGCGCGGTCAGTGGCCTGTATGAAGACAACCTCTACCTCTCGACGCTGTATGAATACCTGGATACACCGGCGCGTCCGCCCGGCGGCAGCGCGCAGCAGGGACCGGATCCGGCCGACGGACTGCGGCTGGAGGATGTGTCCTTCACCTATCCCGGCGCCGACCAGCCCGCGCTATCCGGTGTGTCGCTGCATCTGAAGCCTGGCGGCAGCCTGGCGCTGGTGGGCGCCAACGGCTCGGGCAAGACCACACTGATCAAACTGCTGACGCGACTTTACGTGCCCAGCGCCGGACGCATCCTGCTGGATGGCCGTGACCTGGCCGAGTGGGATGTCGAAGCTCTGCGGCGTCGCTTCGGAGTGATATTCCAGGACTACGTGCGCTACCAGATGCTGGTCGGCGAAAACATCGGTGCGGGTGACGAGCCGCATTTCGATGACGAACCACGCTGGCGTGAATCGGCACGCATGGGACAGGCCGAAGACATGATCGCAGCACTGCCGGATGGCTATCGCACGCAGCTGGGCAAATGGTTCCTGGGCGGCCGCGAACTGTCGGGCGGGCAGTGGCAGAAGATCGCCGTGGCGCGCTCGTTCATGCGCGGCGACGCCGATATCCGCGTGCTGGATGAACCCACCGCGGCGATGGATGCGGAGGCGGAGGCCGAGGTGTTCCGCCATGTGCGCGACATGGCCGAAGGCCGCATGACCATCCTGATCTCGCACCGCTTTTCGACGGTGCGCATGGCCGACGAGATCGTGGTGCTGGACAGCGGCCGCATCGTGGAACGCGGCAACCATGATTCCCTGATGCAGCAGCGCGGTGTGTACGCGCGGCTGTTTGCCCTGCAGGCCAGCGGCTATCGCTAGCGCCGAGCCTTCAAGTGTCAGCCGTGGACGTCGCGGTTGGCGATGATCCGTCGCAGCATCTGCTTCAGGGTGACGAACTCTTCCTGGGTGAAGCCTGCCAGGTGGTTGTTGTATACGCTGGCGAGGTGATGCGGAATCAGCGTGGTCAGTTCGCGGCCCTGTTCGGTCAGCGTAAGTTCCACCACGCGGCGGTCGGTGGAACTGCGGGTGCGCAGCAGCAGGCCCTTGGCTTCGAGGCGATCGAGCATGCGCGTCATCGCGCCGGTATCGGTGTTGAGGTCACGCGCCAGGCTGGCAGCAGTTGGATTGCCGCCGCGGGAGATGATCATCAGGGGAGCCCATTGCACCGACGTCAGGCCATGCGGCCGCATCGCGGTTTCTGCGGCGCGCATGAGGGTCGAAACTGTTGTGCGCAACAAGTAGCCTATGGACTCCTCGGCCGACCAGTTGTCGCCGCGGTAGAAGTCTTGGACAGTTGGTTTCTCAGGGTTCATAATTAGCTACAGTATTTGCACAGGCAGTTACGGTCAATCCCTAATTGGCCGTTTTAGTGTAATTTCTCAATTATGAGCGCCACCCCAGAAAGTTTTGAGTCAGCCTTTGCCAAGGCAGTCGACCTCGGCAACAAGCTGGCCGACAAGGACAAGGACGCCGATCTCTGGGACATCGCGGACGGCCTGCTGGCCGGCGCTGTCCAGTATTGGCTGTACTCCCGTCAGCCCTGCGGCGACCCCCGCTGCCAGGACTGCCTGCCCATCAGTACGGCGGAAGCCCGCGTAGAGGAGCTCAAGCGCTTGGTGCGCGAGCTGGCCTCCGACAGCGAGTACTACCACACCCCGACCGATTCCAACGCCGGGCGCGCCTGATCCAGTCGCGCGGTATCTGCATCCATGACCATCCAGACGGAAGTCGTCATCGTTGGCGCCGGCCCCTGCGGGCTGTTTCAGGTGTTCGAACTCGGCCTGCTTGGCATCAAGGCCCATCTGCTCGATTCATTGCCGATACCCGGCGGCCAGTGCGCCGAGCTGTATCCGGAAAAGCCCATCTACGACATTCCCGCGTTGCCGGTGTGCGGTGCGCAGGAGCTGATCGACCGGCTGCTGGAGCAGATCAAGCCCTTCGGTGCCGAAATGCATTTCGGGCAGGAGGTCGCGGGGGTTGCGAAGCGTGCCGATGGTCGCTTCGATGTCACCACCTCTGGCGGGCTGCAGTTCGATGCCGGCACGGTGGTGATCGCCGGTGGGGTCGGTTCGTTCCAGCCGCGTCGCCTCGGCGTCGAGGGCATCGATGCCTTCGAGGGCAAACAGGTTTTCTACCGCGTGAAGTCCGCGGCCGGGTTTCATGGCAGGCACCTGGTGATCTTCGGCGGCGGTGATTCCGCACTCGACTGGACGCTGGATCTCGCCGACAAGGTTGCGTCGATGACGCTGGTGCATCGCCGCGCCGAGTTTCGTGCCGCGCCCGCGTCGGTGGCGAAGATGCAGGCGCTGGTCGCTGCGGGGCGGATGCGTTTCATCGTGGGTAGCGCGCAGTCGATCATCACCTCCGATGCGGGGCTTGCCGGCGTAGGCGTGAAGGACCACGCCGGCGTGGAGCACGAACTCGCCGCCGATCGCCTGCTGGCCTTCTTCGGTCTCGCGCCGAAGCTCGGGCCGATTGCCGAATGGGGACTCGATCTGGAAAAGAAGGCGCTCAAGGTCGATACCGAGAAATTCCAGACCAGCGTGCCGGGCATCTTTGCGGTGGGTGACATCAACACCTATCCCGGCAAGAAGAAGCTGATCCTTTCCGGTTTCCATGAAGCCGCGCTGGCTGCATTCGGCATCCAGCACTATCTCTATCCGGAGAAGCGCCAGTTCCTGCAGTACACCACCACCAGTCCGGTGATGCACAAGCGGCTCGGCGTGCCGGACGCGCCGGCAGGTTAGGCCCCCATGCAGGCACCACTGGCTGAACTGCTGCAGCTGCTGGAGCTTGAACCGCTGGAAGTGAACCTGTTTCGCGGGGCGAGCCGCGACATCGGCGCGCCGCAGGTGTTCGGCGGGCAGGTGCTGGGGCAGGCGTTGCGTGCTGCCTATGCCACGGTGGAAGGGCGCAGCGTGCATTCGCTGCACGCCTATTTCCTGCGGCGTGGCGATTTCAACGCCCCCATCGTTTATCAGGTTGATCGCAGCCGCGACGGCGGCAGTTTTTCCAGCCGCCGCGTGGTGGCCATACAGCATGGTGCGCAGATCCTGCACATGGCCGCATCGTTCCAGGAGCCGGAAACCGGCCTGGAACATCAGCTGCCGATGCCGGAAGTTCCGCCACCGGAATCGCTGCCGGACCTGCGCGAATTGATCGAGGCGCAAGCCGCGCCGCTACCGGTGGCAGTACGCCGGTTCGTAGGCCGCAATTCACCGTTCGAGTTCCGCAGCGTACAGCCGCAGGACTACAGCAATCCGCAACCGGGACCGCCGCGCCAGGATGTATGGTTCCGCACGGTCGGGCGGCTGGACGATGATCTGAACCGGCACGCCTGCGTGCTCGCCTATGTTTCCGACTATCACCTGATCGGCACGGCCATGCGTCCGCATGGGCTGACGCTGGCCAGCCCCGGCGTGGTGGTGGCCAGCATCGATCACGCCATGTGGTTTCACCGTCCGGTACGCGTGGATGAATGGCTGCTGTATTCCATCGAGAGTCCGGTAGCTGCCGGCGCGCGGGGATTTGCGCGGGCCAGTCTCTTTACCCGCGAGGGTGTGCTGGTTGCGAGCACGGCCCAGGAAGGGTTGTTGCGCGCGTCGTAGTCAGCCGTCGAACAGTTCTTCATTCGACACCGAAGCAGCGCTTGCCACGCGGAGCAACGGGCACCAATCGAACCACTGGCTCGTTGCCACGGGCGATCGCCACATCACCGCCCTCAAGCGCGACAGCGATCAACCTGGAGGGATTGGTGCTGGCATCATGAACGGAAAATTGTGGCTTGGCAGTCTCCCTGGCTAATTGGATAGTTGATCTGGCCATTTCTACCGGAACGCAAGCTTCTGCCCCTCCTGCGGTGCGCAGCGCATGTGCCTGTTCTGGTCGTCGGTCGTCCTGATGAGCGGACGCCATCATGGCGCGCCGATGCAGGTCGCATCGGCAGGAACCGATACATGACGAGTGATATCAGGAGATATCACATTGGTAGGTACTTTCCACTTGCGTAAGGGAGTTCACGCGCGAAACCGAACGCAAAGGGAGGGTATTGATGCCGAAACTGTAGCTCCATGAATCACAGGGGCTTTTCCTGATATTTGTGGCCTGGCCGCCCAAGACAGTGACAACGGCTTCCAAACCCCGGTCATTCCGCAGGAAACGCCTCTCCCGCCCCTGCTCCGCTACGTCGCCGTACACCGAATCTATTCAAACCCTCAGGGCGGTGTTCACAGTGCGCGACCGCACCGACTGGAAGCGGTGTAGGCCTAAACTGGCAACGTGTTACACGAATTTCTTACAGCCAACAGGGTGAACTTGATCCGGCGGTGCCGTCTGAATGTCGCCAGGAGGCTTGCGCCCGCCTTGCCCGACTTGGAACTGGATCACGGCATACCACGCTTCCTGGACCAGCTCATCAAGACACTGCAAGTCGAACGGACGTCGGAACCTTCGCAAAGTCTGAGAATCTCTGGCCCCTCGGGCGGTGGGCCCGCGGCCTCCGAGATCGCCGTCACTGCAGCGCTGCACGGACGTGAGCTATCACAACAGGGATTCACGGTTGATCAGGTTGTTCACGACTACGGCGATCTCTGCCAGGCAATTACGGGTTTGGCAGCTGAACATGGCGTGCCGATCGACATAGACGAATTTCGAACCCTCAATCGCTGTCTCGATAACGGCATTGCCGATGCGGTTACGGAATATGTTTTTCAGCGCGATTCCCTGCGGGAGAACAGGAGCGTCAAAGCCTTCAATGAACGGCTCGGATTTCTCGCGCACGAACTGCGAAATCTCATTCATACGGCCTCGCTTGCTGTCATGGCCATCAAGGCTGGCAATGTCGGCGCAAGCGGAGCGACGGCAGCCATGCTGGACCGATCCCTGATTGGCATGCGCAATCTCGTAGATCGATCCCTCGCCGACGTGCGCGTTACGGCCGGGATGCCCTCACGAGCCCAGCTGATTTCCCTGGCCGATTTTGTCGCCGACGCCAAGATTTCTGCTTCACTTGAGGCACAGATGCGGGATTGCAAATTTACGGTCGGCGATGTCGATCTCGAACTTGCGCTCGACGTCGACCGTGAAATTCTCTTGTCGGCAATCGGGAATCTCCTTCAAAACGCATTCAAGTTCACCCAGCCCCGCACTGAAGTCTCATTGAACGCCTACGCTGCCGCGGATCGCATCCGGATCGACGTTGAGGATCACTGCGGCGGTCTATCCGCGGAAGCCGCGGAAGAAATGTTTCTGCCGTTCAGGCAGAGCGGCGAGGATCGATCTGGTCTGGGGCTGGGACTGGCAATCTGTCGGCGCAGCGTCGAAGCCAACAACGGTGTTCTCCGGGTGCGCAACATCCCACACTCCGGATGCGTTTTCACGATTGATCTGCCCCGACACTTGCTGACATAGCCATCCCGGTGCCCGGCTTTCGCCACTTCCTCGCGCCGCGTGCAGGGCCGTCGCCAACCGCCTGTACCCTGATCTCTCGACCTCGTTCAAGATGGATACTAGTGATCTCGCCGCCCACTGAAGACCCGTCTGTCAGAGCTGCCGATGCGGTTGCACGCGATCTTGGCGCGGAACTCGATACGGGACTCACCTCACAGGAAGCCGCACACCGGCTTGCAGCCTTTGGTCCCAACGAATTACGCCCGGTACCGCGCCGATCGACGTGGCGTCGCGTCCTGGCGCATTTTAAAGACCCTCTGGTCTACCTGTTGCTTGCCGCGGTCGCCATCGCGTTCATCGCCTGGGTGATCGAAGGACGGGCAGGTTGGCCGGTGGATGCCATCATCATCGCAATGGTCGTGATGATCAATGCCGCTCTCGGCTATGCACAGGAGGCCAGGGCCGAGGAAGCCGTGGCCGCACTGGCACGAATGACCGCCGTGACCTGTGCCGTAGTACGGGACGGCAGGATGATTCGTGTCGGCAGCCGCGAAGTGGTTCGCGGCGATGTAATGGTGCTCGCTGAAGGCGACGCCGTGGCCGCGGATGCGCGCCTGGTCGAGGCCACGTCACTGCGCGTGCAGGAAGCTTCGCTGACTGGCGAGAGCGAGTCCGTACTCAAGGATGTGGCTACGCTGCCGAATGCCGTGGCACCTGGCGATCGGCTGAACATGGTGTTCAAGGGCACGGCCGTCGCGCAGGGAACGGGCCGTGCCGTGGTCACGGCCATCGGCATGGATACCGAGATGGGATCGATTGCCGCGATGCTGGAGGCCACCGAGGAGGCACCTACACCGTTGCAGGAGGAGATCTCCCGACTGGGGAAGATGCTGGGCATCGTGGTGGTCGGGATCTCGGTGGTGGTGGTGACCACCATTCTGCTGATCTCGGAAATTCGCGGTGCGGGCGACGTCATCGAGGTGCTGCTCCTCGGCGTGTCGCTGGCGGTGGCCGCCGTGCCCGAAGGACTCCCGGCCATCCTGTCCGTGGTGCTCGCCCTGGGCGTACAGCGCATGGCCAGGCACAACGCCATCGTCAAGAAACTCTCGTCGGTGGAAACGCTGGGTTCGGCCTCCGTTATCGCCTCCGACAAGACCGGCACACTGACGCGTGCGGAAATGACCATAGTGCGCGTGATGACTGCGTCGGGCAGCACAGAGATCACCGGCGTCGGCTACGCACCGGATGGTCAGGTGCAGCCGAGTGCCGGCGAGAGCGATGCGCGCAACAAAGGCGCACTACGTGCCGAGCAGATTGCGGTGCTCAGCGGCGGCAGCCTGGCCGGCAACGCCGAGTTGCGACAGGAAGGCGATGGTCCCTGGGAAATCCTTGGCGATCCTACCGAAGCAGCGTTCCTGGTGGCCGAGCGCAAGCTGGGTGTCACCGAGCGGCGCAAGAAGCGTTTCGAGCGGATCGGCGAAGTCCCGTTCACGTCCGAACGCAAGATGATGTCAACTATCGAGCGCGATCACGAACACAACAACCAGGCCGTTATCATCACCAAGGGCGCGCCGGATGTGCTGCTCCGGCATTGCACGCACGCGCGCCTTGGTCTGGAGGTCATTGCGCTTGATGACGCGCTGCGGGCGCGTGTTATCGTCGACGTCAACACGCTCTCTGATGCGGCGCTGCGGACACTGGCGGTGGCCTACCGGCCGCTGGATGCTGATGAGTTGACGGCCGCCACAGAATTGCGTGGAGATTCGCTTGAGCACAATCTGGTTTTCGTCGGCACCGTAGGCATCATCGACCCGCCGCGGGAAGAGGCAGCGGTTGCCATAGCCGAGGCCCACCGCGCCGGGATCCGCGTCATCATGATCACCGGCGACCACCCCCGCACCGCCGCCCGCATCGCAGCGGATTTGAGGATCGTGGAGCCCGGCGCAACTGCCCTGACAGGGCTCGAACTCGACGCGCTCGACGATGCCGCCTTCGCCGACGTGGTGCGCACGACATCCGTCTTCGCGCGTGTGGCCCCTGCGAACAAGCTTCGCATCGTCGCCGCGCTACGCGCAGACGGGAACGTCGTTGCCATGACCGGTGACGGTGTCAACGACGCGCCAGCGCTGAAATCGGCGGACATCGGCATCGCGATGGGCAGAACCGGGACCGAGGTGACGAAGGAAGCCGCAAAGATGATTCTCGCCGACGACAATTTCGCCACCATTGTCGAGGCCGTGCGTGAGGGTCGCGGCATATTCGACAATATTCGCAAGTTCCTGCGCTATCTGCTGTGTTCAAACATGGGCGAGGTGCTCACCGTTTTTCTTGGAGTGGTCGGTGCGGGCGTGATCGGACTCACCGGCACCGGTGAGGCAGTGGTACTGCCCTTGCTCGCCACGCAACTCCTGTGGATCAACCTGATCACCGACACCGGGCCCGCGCTCGCAATGGGTCTGGACTCGCCCGCTGCCGATCTCATGGATCGCAAGCCGCGGCGCCTGGGTGAGCGCGTGATCGACGCGCGGATGTGGCTGGACGTGATGCTGGTTGGCACGGTCACCGCCGTCGTGACGCTGCTGACCATGGACATCTATCTGCCTGGCGGACTGATCAAGGGACGTGGCGACTTCATTACCGCGCGCACGGCCGGTTTCACCACGCTGGTCCTGGCAAGCCTGTTCACCTGCCTTCACGCGCGCTCGGATACTGCGAGCGCCTTTTGCCGCCTGTTCGAGAATCCCTGGCTGTGGGGTGCGATTGCGCTGGCGGCTCTGTTGCAGGTCGCGGTCGTCAATCTTGGCTTCCTGAACCTCGCCTTCGGCACCGCGCCGCTGGCATTCCAGCAGTGGCTTGTCTGTATCGCCATGGCGAGCACGGTGTTATGGCTCGGCGAGCTACGTAAACTGGCGGGGCTTGCGTGGCGTCGCTTGATCCATCGTTCGCACACCTGACCCTGGTTACTGCCAGCCAGCCGCAGTATGCCACTGGCAACACCTGCAGCTTGCAGCAGTCAGCCAGTGGCCCGAGCGGCAGCCAGGCGCGGCAAGAGCAGAAAACAAGCAATGGTCACATGTCAAGACCGGCCCGGCCGGGCCGTTACAGTCACTGATGGCCAACGATTTCATCCTGTCGCTTCCCGAACTGATCCTGCTCGTCCGCCGTGACGGCACGCTGCTGCAGGTGGAAGGTGGCCGTGGCGTGCCGGCGTTGCGGGCACTGGGCAGCTGGGAGGACGATGCCTTCACGCACGCCTGGCCAGAGTCGGTCGCGGCGCTGATTGTACAACTGGCACGCCGGGCGATCGCCGATCGCGGCGCCTGCGAAGCGCGCTTTGAACTCGATGGAACGCCATTCGAGATCCGCGCTACCGCGCTTGGCCAGGATCGCTGCGTGGCCGTGATCCGCCCGGCAGATGGCGCTGTTTCGATCGACCGGCGCAGTCCGCGCGACAATTCCGTTCCACCGGAGCCGGACCGGCGTGGCTTCCTGCGCCGTCTCAAGGCGGCGCTGTCCGAAGCCAGGTTGCGCGAAAAGCCGCTGGCCGTGGCCATCATCCAGATAGAAGACGTCACGGAACTGGGCCGCGTGATCGCGCCGGGCGTGTCCGAGCAGATTGTGCGCAGCGCACTACACAATGCGCTGTCGGTGTCGCGCGCCGCAGGCGAGCCGGACTGGGACCTTGGCCAGCTGAAAGACAACCAGCTTGCGCTGTGGATGGACGGCGCGGATCGCGACCGCATCGAAGCCTGCCTGGCGGGGGTCTGTGCGCAATTGCGTGCACCGGTGACGGTAGGCAGCACACAGTTCCAGCTTGCGTTGCATGCGGGGGTGGCGATCCTGGGACTGGATGCCGCTGCACCGCAGGTGCTGCTGGACCATGCGTATGTAGCGGCAGCCGAGGCGCGGCGGGCTGCGGCCACGCGGGCATATTTTTTCAGCGATACGCTGAAGCTCAAATCACTGGCGCGGCTGGACATTGCGCGCGAGATGCGCACGGCCATCGACGCCGGGCACTTCCGCCTGCGTTACCGCTTTCGCCACGACCTTGCCACCGGGCGACGCACTGCCTGGGTGGGGTACGTGAGCTGGACGCATCCGCTGCGCGGCACGATACCGGCGGCGGAATTTCTGCCGGTGGCACAGTCCATGGGCCTCGCCACCGCGCTTTCGCGCAGCGTGCTGCACACCCTGCACGAGGATTTTCCGCATCTCGCCGCAGAAGACGCCGAGCTGCGGCTTTCGTTCGGCGCCTTGCGCACGCATGCACTGGATGAGCACTTTCTGGCCGACGTGCGCCGGGCGATCCTCGATACCACGTTGCCCGCCGAGCGGCTCGAGATCCGTCTGGCGGAGAGTGCCGCCGTGTCGCGCGATCCGGGCGAATTCCGCGCGCTGCGCGACCTGGGCGTGCGCATCGTCGCCGACGAAATGGGACGTGAGCTGGTGCCGCTGCCGCGCCTGGCTGCCGCACCGCTGTGGGGACTGCAGCTGGACAGGGCATGGGGCAGCCAGCTGCTGCAGGATCCGCTGGCGCGGCGGATCTGCGGCGCAGTGGTTGGTGTTGCCCAGGCGCTGGGTTTCACACCGCTGGCGAGCGGTGTCGATTCCGCAGCGCATCGCGACGCGCTGCTTGCGATGGGTTGCCAGCAGGGCAGTGGCGATCTTTACGGCGGACCCTGAATAAACATAACGACGGACAGTCTGTCTGCCTGTCTGGTTTGACGGCTGATTACGTGCGCGCCGTCACACTCGAGAGCCGCTGATGGCGGATTCCTGCAGTGCTAGTTCAGACGTGATCCTGTGAAATTCGTGCACCAGGTCACAAGCCGGATGCAGGGATTACGACATGTCAACAATTCGAAAGATTTCCACTGCTGCCGCCGTCGCGCTGCTCGGAGCCATGACGGTGCAGGGCCCTTCGACGGCATCCAGATCCGCGGAATCCGCAACCTGGATCGTGCAGGCAGGAAGTTCGGCTGCAGCAATACGGATGCTGGCTCGCGTTGATGCGCAGCCGGAGCAGGAGCTGGCGATCATCCGCGCGGCCAGTGCGCAGCTGACGCCGGCGCAGGTGGCGCGACTGCGGCAGGAGCCTGCGGTGCGCCTGTATGCCGACCGCATGGTCAAGGCGTCCGGTCTGCTTGGCAGCCTGACCACGACCCTCAAGGACACTACCAACACGGCAAACTCGACCGTTGCCGGCAGCGTGGTTGGAAACCTGACCACTACGGTTTCGACGCAGGTGCTCGCGCCGGTGCTTTCCACCCCGCTGGCAAGTTCGGTGACCTCGCCACTGGTGAGTTCCTCGAGTTCGAGGGTTGCGCTGCAGGATGGCAAGGGTGTAGCCGCGCTGGGCGCGACCTATGAGACGAATTACCCCAGGCTGATCGACGCCGACGATCTGCAGAACGAAGTTGCCAACCGTGCTCCGGTCACGATTGCCATGCTCGATACCGGATTGTGGCAGGACATTGCGCAGAATTACGGCGGTCGCGTCCTGGCTTCGATCGATGTGGTCAATGGTGGCCGTGGCGCGGTGCGCGACGATCCGTATGGCCACGGCACACATATCACCGCGGTGGCGGCGGGCGGCGCGCTGAACCTTGCCGGTCGCTACCAGGGCATTGCGCCGCAGTCGAACCTGGTCATCGTGCGCGCATTCGACCAGCGCGGCGCCGCGCGCTACACCGACGTGATCGCCGGCCTGAACTGGGTGGTCGCCAACAAGGCGCGCTACAACATCCGCGTGCTGAACCTGTCGTTCGGTGCATCGCCGCAGTCGTTCTACTGGGATGATCCGCTGAATCAGGCGGTGATGGCCGCATGGCGCGCAGGTATCGTGGTGGTCACGGCGGCCGGCAACGAAGGTCCTCTGCCGATGACGGTGGACGTGCCGGGCAACGTGCCCTATGTCATCACCGTGGGTGCGCTGACCGACAACTACACGCCCTACGACGGCAGGGACGATCGGCTGGCGAGTTTCTCCGGTGTCGGCCCGACCTACGAAGGTTTCGTGAAGCCCGAAGTGGTGGCGCCAGGCGGCCACATCGCGGCATCCATGTCGAGCAGCAGCTACCTGGCCAATCTTGACCGGGGTTCGATGCAGCTCGGCCAGCAGCTGTTCACGATGTCCGGCACTTCGCAGGCAGCCGCAGTGACCTCCGGTGTGGTTGCGTTGATGTTGCAGCGGGAACCCGGACTTACGCCCGACGATGTGAAGTGCCGCCTGATCGCGACTGCGCGCCCGGCACTGCGCACCAATGGCACGCTTGGGTACAGCGTGCTGCAGCAGGGTGCAGGACTCATCAATGCGCTGGACGCGTCCTATTCGCGGGCCAGTCACTGTGCCAACCTCGGCCTCGACATCGATGCCGACCTGAATGGCAGCGCGCACTTCGGCGGTCCTGCCAATCGCGACGACGACGGCAACTACTACGTCATGGACATGACGGGCTCGGCCTGGGCCGATCCGCTGATCGGCGACGGCTATGCCTGGTCGCGCGCGTATCCATGGGGCGAGGGTTTCAGCTGGAGTTCCGGCTATGCCTGGAGCAGGGGCTATGCCTGGAGTCGCGGTTACGCCTGGAGCAGGGGCTATGCCTGGAGTCGTGGCTACGCCTGGAGCAGGGGCTACGCGTGGAGCCGCAACCAGGATTGGTGGACCGCACCGCCGGCGGCGCCTTCGAATGCCGCGCCGGCGTCGATCGCGTCCTGGGTGCCCAACCAGTAGCCATTCTGTGACCGCGGTCTCATCGGCGCCCGCGCGCCGCTGAGCGTTCCGACCTGGTTCACCGCGCGCCGCCTGCAGATCATTCATCGTCACGCAGATGAACAATGGGAGCCGCATGCCGGCGGCAATGCAACGGATCGCTCTGCAGTGGCTTGCCACGGTCGTCGCGCTGGTCGCGGCCGTGGGTACGCCCGCAATGGAACTGCGGCCGCTGGTGCTGAAGCACCTGACCATGGCAGACGGCCTGCCGACGGCCACGGTGATGACCACGCTGCGGGATTCGCAGGGTTTCGTCTGGCTGGGCACCGAAGACGGACTGGTGCGCTTCGATGGGCAGAAACTGGTGCGCTATGCGCCCTTCGCCGACGGCCGTCCAGGTTTCATCTGGCAGGTCGTCGAAGACGCGCATCATGATCTGTGGATTGCGGACGGCAATCACGGCGTGGCGCGCTGGCGTCGCAGCAGCGACCGGTTCGATCTCTACCAGCCCGGGCCGCCCGGAAGTGATTCGCTGGCCAGCGACCAGGTGCGCGCGCTGCTGATCGACAGGCAGGGTCGCGTGTGGATCGGCACGAGCAACCAGGGCATCGACATCCTGGATCCGGCAACAGGCCGCATCCAGCGCCTGCGGCACAGCGAGAAGGCAGCAGGTTCGCTCAGCAGCAACAATGTGTTCACGCTGCGCATGGATCGGGTGGGTGATGTATGGATCGGCACCGCTGACGGGCTGGACAGATGGGAGCGCAGCTCGGATCGAATCACGCGCCTCGGCACCGGTGCGGATTCCGCCAACCTGCGCACGCGGATATCGCAGGTGCTGGAGAACCCCGATGGCAGCCTGTGGATCGGCAGCAATGCGGGCCTGGCGCGCATTGAACGTGATGGGCGGGTGCTGCGGTACCTGCGGCATGAGCCGCGCGCCGCGGACTCACTGTCCAGCGACGATGTGCGCGCGCTGCTGCGCGATGCGGCGGGCAATCTCTGGGCAGGCACTGCGGGCGGCCTTGACCTGCTGGCGCCGGATGCCAGCGGTTTTCAGCACTACCAGCATGACAAGGGTGATGCGACCACGCTGCGCGCTTCCTACATCATGTCCCTGTACCAGGATCCGGGCGGCCTGATCTGGGTCGGTACCCGTGACGGCGGGGTAAGTCGCTGGGATCCGCGCAGCTGGGAGATGGGCGGTGCGCGTCCCGGCTGGCTGCACGAACAGGCCGTCATGGGCTTCGCGGAAGCGGGAGGTCGCGAGGTGTGGATCGCCTCGCTGGCCGGACTGTTCCGTTACAATGTCCGGACTGGTGAGGCCACTGGCATCGATGCCGTGGCTGGTCGCAGGGACGCGCTGGGCAATGACCAGCGCGTGATGTCGTTGCGAGCCGATCATGCAGGCTCGCTGTGGATCGGCACGCAGACGGCGGGACTGAAGCGCTTGCGGCCCGACAACCGGCTGCAGTCCTTTGCGGTTGCTGCGGGCAAGCCCCGATCGCTCAGTGAAAGCGGCATCATGTCCATCACCGAGGCGCGCGATGGCCGCATCTGGGTCGGTACCTTTGGCGGTGGTGCAAACATCGTCGATCCGGTCAGCGGTGAAATCCGGCAGCTGCCGTTTGGCGCCGGCAAGCCGGGCGCTGTCAGCGGCGCCAATGTCACCGCGATACTCGAGGATGCGCAGGGGAATTTCTGGATCGGCACGGATCGTGAAGGCCTGAATCTCGCCAGCGCGACCGGTGAGGTGCTGCGTGTTTTCCGGCGCGATTCCGCCAACCCGCATGGCC
The DNA here is from genome assembly GCA_015655465.1 of Gammaproteobacteria bacterium. Lineage (GTDB taxonomy): Bacteria > Pseudomonadota > Gammaproteobacteria > Steroidobacterales > Steroidobacteraceae > ZC4RG30. Next base: position 19,384 of record JAATEY010000039.1, read on the forward strand.
TGCCCAGCGACACGATCTACTCCCTTGATCTGGATAGCCAGGGGCGGGTGTGGATCGGCACCGATGCCGGCGTCGCATGGGTGCCGGACATGCAGCGCGCCGTCCAGCAGCAGGAAATCAAGGCGGTCTCGCTGGCGCGCGAGCAGAGTTCCCACGTGGTCTGGGGTGTGGTGGGAGATCCACGCGGCGGCGTGTGGATCAGCGGCAATGTGGGGCTGACCTGGTTCGACCCGGATACCGGCGCATCGCGGGCCTACCATCGCGAGGACGGCCTGCAGGGCGAAGAATTCTCATATGGCGCGGCGCTGCGGCTGCGCGATGGCCGGCTGTGTTTCGGCGGACCGGGTGGCTTCAACATCTTCGACCCCATGCGTCTTTCCGGGCCGCGCGAACCGCCGGCGCTGCTGCTGACGAATGCGCTGGTGAATGATCTGCCAGTCGACGCCGACAAGCCCAGGCCCGCCTGGATGCGCACCGGCCTGTCGCTGGGCTACGGCACCAATACCCTGGCACTGGATTTTGCCGTGCTGGATTTTGCGGCGCCGGAGCACAGTCGCCTGTCCTACCGGTTGCCGGGGGTCATCGACCAGTGGCAGAACATGCCGGCCGGGCAACGCATTCTGCTGATGAGCCTTGCCGCGGGAGATCACGTGCTGGAAGTGCGCGCGGCCAGCGCCGACTCGCCGTGGACGGCTACGCCGCTGCGCTTTGCATTGCATCAGGATCCAAAGCCGTGGCTCACGCCATGGGCATTCGCGATCTACGCATTGCTGCTGGGCCTGGCGGTCGCGTTGCCCATCCGGCATCAGCGGCGCAAGTTCCGCGAGATGCAGCGCACACGGGAGTATCTGGAAGTGCAGGTGCGCGAACGCACCAGCGAACTGGTCGACAGCAACCGCCAGCTGGCGGAAGCCGCGCGTGCGAAGAGCGACTTCCTCGATCGCATGAGCCACGAACTGCGCACGCCGATGAACGGAGTGGTGGGCATGACCGAACTGCTGTCGCGCACCAGCATGTCTGCAACGCAAACGCATCTGA
>JAATEY010000242.1 GCA_015655465.1 Gammaproteobacteria bacterium
CGCACTCCCGACATGCCGATGGGATCGCGGATGCCTTCCTGGCCGTCGATGATGTATTCCTGCGGCAGCACATGCAGGATGCGCTGGTCGGCAGGGATGGCCACGGCCTTGGCAGCGTCGATGACATGCGTGACGTCAACGTCGCTGACCTCGCGCTCGCGGATCGCCACCACGCCGTGGGAGTTCAGGCCGCGCACATGGCTGCCGGCGATGCCGGCGAACACCGAGTGGATCTCGCAGCCGGCCATGAGCTCGGCCTCTTCCACGGCACGCTGGATGGACTGCACGGTGGACTCGATGTTCACCACCACGCCTTTCTTGAGGCCGCGCGAAGGATGCGAACCCAGGCCCACCACTTCGATGGCGCCGTCCAGCCCGATCTCGCCCACCAGCGCCACCACCTTGGATGTGCCGATATCCAGCCCCACGATCAGGGAGCGGTCATTGCGTTTAGCCACGCTTCACCTCGCCTGCAGCCGCCCGCCAGCCGATGGCGAAACCATTGGCATACCGCATGTCGACATAGCTGATCTGCGTCGCCCGTGCTGCCACGATGCGGGCGGCGGCCGCGATGAACCGGTCAAAGCGCTCGTCGACCAGCATGCGGCCGAGCCGCAGGTGCACGCCGTTGTCGAGCACCAGCTCCCATGAGCCGCGTTCATCCAGCAGCAATTGCGACAGGCGCATGCCGGCTGCGGCCAGGCGTGGCTGCGCTGCGAGATAGCGTCTGGTCATATCCACTTCGGATCCCGGCGGTCCCGCGAGCTGCGGCAGCTCGGCAGGCACATGGCGCGAATCGTGAACGAACACCTCGCCGCGCATGTTCAACAGGCCGGACTCGGCCCAGCGCGCCACTGGCGTTTGCTCGACCACCTGCACCTGCAGGCCGCGTGGCCAGCTCCACGCCACGCCGGCCTGATCGACCCAGGGAATCTGCCGCACGGCCAGGCTCACCGCCAGCAGGTCCACGCTCAGCATCCCCTGGTGACCGAGCACACCGCGCACGGCCTTCTCCACATCGACGACCTGCACCCGCAGGAATCGACCGGAGATACTCACCCGTTCCACCGGCTGGTCCAGCACGAAACGCACGCCGGACACCACCACCACCAGCGCCAGCAGCACCGCACCGACCGGCAGCCAGCGCCGCCAGATGATTGCCGGCACACTCGGGAACCAGCCACCGGCATCCTTGCGGCGATTGCGGGCGCGGGTATTGCGGCGCCAGAACATCATTTGCCGTCACTTCCTCTGGATTGACGCACGAAGCTGGTTTCCAGCACCTGCCAGCACAGCTCCTCGAAGTCGATGCCGGCCGCGCGTGCCGCCATCGGCACCAGACTGTGGTCGGTCATGCCGGGCACGGTGTTGATCTCCAGCAGCAGCGGCCTGCCGGTGTGATCGGCCATGAAGTCCACGCGGCCCCAGCCTTCGGCGCCGATGGCATCGAAGGCCGCCAGCGCCAGGCTTGCCATGTGCGACTCGGCCTGTGCCGACAGGCCCGCCGGGCAGTGATACCTGGTGTCGTTGCGCTTGTACTTGGCTTCGTAGTCGTAGAACGCGTTGGCAGCTTCGATGCGGATCGCGGGCAGCACGCGCCGGTGCAGCACTGCCACGGTGTATTCGGCACCGGTAATCCATTTCTCGGCGAACACGACATCGTCCACCGCAGCGGCGGCGCGATACGCCGGCTCCATCTCGTCCACGGCGGTGACCTTGGACATGCCGACGCTGGAACCCTGCGTGGCCGGCTTGACGATCAGCGGCAGGCCCAGGCGTTCGACTGCCATGGCACAGTCACCAACGGTACGCAACACGACTGAATCTGCAGTCACCACGCCCAGTGCAGCCGCCAGCCGCTTGGTACGCAGCTTGTCCATGCCGAGCGCGGAACCCAGCACACCGCTGCCGGTATAGGGCAGGCCCAGCACTTCCAGCGCGCCCTGCACGCTGCCATCTTCACCGCCGGGCCCATGCAGCACGATGCAGGCGCGGTCGAAACCACGCCCTGGCAGGTCGAACAGCGACTCATCGCGCGGATCGACGCCGGTCGCATCGATGCCACGCCGCTTGAGTGCCGCCAGCACCGCGCTGCCCGAGATCAGCGATATCTCACGCTCGGTGGAGGAGCCGCCGAACAGCACCGCGACCTTGCCGAACTCGCCGGCTTCGGTAATGCGCCGCATGCGGGCGCGATCATATGAGAGCTTCATCAGGCGGCCTCTCCGACAATGCGGCACTCGGGAGTGAGCAGCCGGCCATGCCGGCGCGCAACTTCGCGCTGCACCTGTTCAATCAGTGATTCGATATCCCTGGCGGTGGCAGTGCCTTCGTTCAGGATGAAATTCGCGTGCTTGGTGGAAACCACCGCGCCACCGATGCGCAGACCCTTCAGGCCCGCAGCTTCGATGAGTCGCGCGGCGTGATCGCCGGGTGGATTGGTGAACACCGAACCGCAGCTCCACTCGCCGATGGGCTGCGTCTGCCTGCGGCGTTCCAGCAGCGCGCGCGTCTCTTCTTCCGAGGAACCGGCCTCGAACTCGAAGTCTGCGGCCAGGAACCATTCGTCGTTGGCGGGCACATCCACATGCCGGTAGCTGACCGAATATTCGCGCGCAGCCCGCAGACGCACGGCGCCGTGACGGTCGATGGTCTCGACGTGGCGCACCTGCCGCCAGGTCTCGCCGCCGAAGGCGCCGGCATTCATGGCCAGCGCACCGCCCACCGTGCCCGGAATGCCGGTGAAGAATTCGGCCGGTCCCAGATCCCAGCGCGCGCACTGGCGGGCGAGCTTCGCACAGGGCACGCCGGCCTCGGCGTAAACACCGCGCTCGCCGCGACGCTCCAGCGCGGTCAGCGCATCGCGCGTCGAAACGACGACGCCTCGCACGCCGCCATCGCGCACCAGCAGGTTGCTGCCGAGTCCGAGCCACAGCAATGGCACATCCGGCGGCAGCACTTTCAGGAAGGCCACCAGATCCTGGCGGTCGCGCGGCATGAAGAAGATGTCGGCGGGACCGCCCACATGCCACGAGGTGTGGCGCGACAGCAGTTCGCCGAAGCGCACGCGCGGCGCGAATTCGGGCGGCAGCGTGAAGTTCATGCCGCACCTCCCGCCACGCGCAGCGCATCGAGCTGCGGCGCCAGGTCATGCGCGGCGGCACTGATGCTGCCAGCGCCCATCATGGCGATGACATCGCCAGGACGCACCAGGCCCGTCAACGCCGCGGCGATCTCCTCCACCGTCGGCACGAATACCGGCTCGACCTTGCCGCGACCGCGTACGGCGCGGCAGATGGCGCGGCCATCGGCGCCTTCGATGGGCGCCTCGCCGGCGGCATACACCTCCGTCACGAACAAGGTGTCCGCCTGCGACAGCACGCGCGCGAAATCGTCCATGAGGTCACGGGTGCGCGAGAAGCGATGCGGCTGGAATACCAGCACGATGCGACGCCCCTGGTAGGCCTGGCGCAGGGCATCTAGCGTGGCGTTGATTTCAGTCGGATGGTGGCCGTAATCGTCCACCACCACGATGTCGCCATCGGGCAGGCGCAACTCACCGACCACCTGCAGGCGGCGATCGATGCCCTGGAAACCGGACAACGCACGCTGGATGGCAGCGTCGTCGACCCCGAGGTCGGTGGCTACGGCGATGGCTGCGAGGGAGTTGAGGACATTGTGGAGCCCGGGCAGGTTTACGGTGACATCCAGGTCATCCACGCGCCCCCTGCGCAGCACGCGAAAGCGCGTACGTCCCGCCATGCGCTCGATATCGACTGCGCGCACGTCGGCGTTCTCACCCATGCCGTAGGTGAGGATCGGGCGACCCACCTGCGGCAGCAGCGTTGCCAGTTCCGGATCATCGGCGCACAGCACCGCCAGCCCGTAGAACGGCAGGTTGTGCAGGAACTCGAGGAAACTCTGGCGCAATTTCTGGAAATCGCCGCCGTGCGTGCCCAGGTGATCGTTGTCGATATTGGTGACGATGGCGGCCATGGGCTGCAGGTGCAGGAACGAGGCATCGCTTTCGTCGGCCTCCGCCACCAGGTAGCGGCCGGCGCCGAGACGCGCGTTGGTACCGGCGCTCTTGAGCCGGCCACCGATCACGAAGGTCGGATCCTCGCCACCCTCGGCCAGCACACTGGCCACCAGGCTGGTGGTGGTGGTCTTGCCATGCGTGCCGGCGACGGCGATCGAGAAACGGAAACGCATCAGCTCGCCGAGCATTTCGGCCCGCGGCACCACCGGAATGCGCGCTTCGAGCGCTGCGGAAACTTCCGGGTTGTCGCGATTGATGGCCGTCGACACCACCACCACATCGGCACCGGCGATGTTGCCGGCATCGTGCCCGAGCAGCACGCGCGCACCCATCTGCGCCAGCCGCTGCGTGACGGCATTGGCCTTGATGTCCGAGCCCTGCACCTCGTAGCCCAGGTTCAGCAGCACTTCGGCGATGCCGCCCATGCCGCTGCCGCCGATGCCGACGAAATGCACGCAGTGGATGCGACGCATGCCGTCATTGATGCGCCGGTTGAGGGCGGTGCTGGAAGGCGCATTCATGCGCGCTCCTCCGCAGCCAGGCACGCGTCCAGCAACTGCTGGGCAGCTGCCGGCCTCGCGACGCACCTGGCGGCTTCTGCCATGGCCAGCAGACCGGTGCGATCGGCGCACAACTCACGCAGTTCGCGCGCCAGCAGTTCAGGCGTCAGGGTTGCATCGGCCATGAGACGGGCCGCGCCCGCATCGACCAGGAACCTGGCGTTGTATGTCTGGTGATCGTCGACGGCATGCGGGTAAGGCACCAGCACCGCGGCCACGCCCGCAGCGGCAAGCTCGGCAATGGTCAGCGCACCAGCGCGGCAGATCACGAGATCTGCCCAGCCAAGGGCTGCGGCCATGTCGGCGATGAAGGCACTCACATCGCCGGCCACACCGGCCCCGGCATAGGCGGCGCGCGCGGCGTCGAGGTGTTTTTCACCGGCCTGATGGCGGATCTCGAAGCGCGGCGCATTGCTGCCGGACGACGCCAGCAACGCCACCGCCTGCGGCACCGCCTGGTTGAGGCGCATGGCGCCGAGGCTGCCGCCCATCACCAGCAACCGGATCGCGCCATCGCGCCCCGCCAGCCGCTGCGCCGGCACCGGCAATGCGGCGATGTCCCCACGCACCGGATTGCCGATCAGACGCGTGCGCCGACGCGGACCGAACGCCCCCGGGAATGCGGTCAACACCTCGCGCGCCAGCGGCGCCAGGCAACGGTTGGTGAATCCCGCGATGGCATTCTGTTCATGGATCAACAGCGGCCGGCGACACAGCCAGGCGGCGAGCCCGCCCGGGCCGGTGACAAAGCCACCCATGCCGACCACCACTGCCGGCCGGTGGCGACGCACGATGGCGACCGCCTGCCACAGCGCGCGCAACAGCCGCCATGGGGCGGCCAGCAACGTCGCCACTCCCTTGCCGCGCAGGCCGCCAACGCTGAGCCACTCGATCGGAAAATTCTCGGCCGGCACGACGCGTGCCTCGAGGCCGCGCCTCGTGCCCAGCCAGATCACTTCACGCGAGCTGGCGCGCAGCAATCGCGCCAGCGCCAGCGCTGGAAATACATGCCCGCCGGTACCGCCGGCCATGATGAGTACCTTGTGGCTCATGCCCCGGCTCCCGCGGTCTCGCGCCGCGACACGCTTGCCGAGCCCCGGCTGCGTACCGTGACCTCGTGGTAAATGCGCAGCACCATGCCGAGCCAGGCCAGCGTCACCAGCAGACTGCTGCGGCCATAGCTCATGAACGGCAGCGTGAGTCCCTTGGTGGGCAACCTGCCCATGTTGACGCCGATGTTGATCAGCGCCTGCACACCCACCCAGATCGCGAACGCGCCGACCAGGTACGACTGGAACTTGAGTCCGGCAGCGGACGCGAGCTTTGCGATGTACAACACCCGCCACACCAGTGCGAGAAACAGCCCCAGCGTCACCAGCACTCCCGCAAGACCCAGTTCTTCGGCAAGCACCGCAAACAGGAAGTCGGTGTGGGCTTCGGGCAGATAGGACAGTTTCAGCACACTGTCGCCAATGCCCACTCCGAACCATCCGCCGCGGCCAATCGCTATCAGCGACTGGGTGAGCTGGAAGCCGCTGTCATAGGCGTGTGCCCAGGGATCCATGAAGGAGGTCAGGCGCAGCAGGCGATAGGGAGCCGACACCAGCAACAGGCCGAAAGCAGCAGCAGCCAGCACCACGCAGACCAGTACCCAGCGCAGCCGCGCGCCCGCCAGAAACAGCAGGCCGAAGGCCGTCACGAACAACACCGTTGCAGCACCGAAATCCGGCTCGAGCAGCAGCAGCGCGCAGAACACGCCGGTAATGCCCAGTGGCTTCAGCAATCCGGAGAACGTCTCGCGCAGCTCCTGCTCGCGACGCACGGCATAGGAGGCTATCCAGCACAGCACCAGCACGCGCGCCACTTCCGACGCCTGCAGCTTGAACCCGGCCAGCAGCAGCCAGCGCCGCGCGCCATGCGACTCATGCCCGATACCCGGAATGAACACCGCAATGAGCAGCACCGCGGCAATGATGAGCAGGATATTGGCGTACTTCTGATAGAGCTCCGTGGGAACGGCGCACAGCAGCGCGGCGAGCAGCATGCCGCCCAGTGCGAGCACGAACTGGCTCTTGAGGAAGATGAATGGATCGGCCCCGTCATGGGAAGCGATCGAAATGGAAGCCGACGTCACCATCACGAGGCCAAGCAGCAGGATCGACATCACCATGCCGATCAGCACCGGGTCCAGGCGCAATCCGCCGCCGCGCGCAGCGCCGCGGGACATGACGACCGTGGCGCCGCTCATGCTGCGAGCCTCCGTACGGCGTCGGCAAACACCTGGCCGCGATGGGCATAGTCGCGGAACATGTCGAGGCTGGCGCAGGCCGGTGACAGCAGCACGGTGTCACCCGGCAGGGCCACGCGCGCAGCTGCAATCACCGCAGCTTCCAGCGTGTCGCAGCGCTGGACTGCACAGGCACCGCGCAGGGCCGCCTCGATCTGCGGCGCATCGCGGCCGATCAGCAGCACCCGCCGCACCTTGCCGGTAAAGGCTGCGCGCAATGGCGCGAAGTCCTGCTGCTTGCCATCACCTCCGGCAATCAGCAGCAGGGGACCCCTGAATCCGGCCACTGCGGCAAGGGTTGCACCAACGTTCGTTCCCTTGGAGTCGTTCACGTAGCGCACGCCGGCCACATCGGCCACCCACGCGGTGCGATGCGGCAGGCCGGGAAAGTCCTGCAGCGCAGCGATCATTGCAGCACGGTCCAGGCCCAGCGCATCACCCAGCGCCAGCGACGCCAGTGCATTGGCGGCATTGTGGCCGCCGACGATCCGCATGCTGTCGACGCCGAGCAGCCGCTCGCCGCGGTGACACAGCCAGTCCGCGCCGGCTTCGCGGCGCAGGAAGTAATCCGCATCGCGGTCGGCGTGCAGCGAAAAAGTCAGCGTCCGCTGTCCCTCGCGAGCCATCGCCGCGACCAGCGGATCATCCAGGTTGATGACGGCGACGCCACAGCGGTCGAAGATGCGGGCCTTGGCGGCGGCATAGGCCGGCGTGTCCGCGTAGCGATCCATGTGGTCGGGTGTCACGTTGAGCACGGTCGCCGCGACGAGCTGCAGCGAATGCGTGGTCTCCAGCTGATAGCTGGATAGTTCCAGCACATACAGGCCGGCCGGACCCGCCGCAAGCAAGTCCAGCGCCGGCGGTGACAGGTTGCCGCCCGCAAGTGCGACGAGGCCCGCGCGCTCCGCCATGCGCGCCACCAGCGTGGTCACGGTGCTCTTGCCATTGGTGCCGGTGATGCCGACCACAGGCGCAGCGCCGCTGCGCGCAAACAACTCGATGTCGCCGATGACCGGCAGGCCCAGGCGGCGCGCGGTGACGAAAAACGGGTCGGCCTGCGACAGCCCCGGCGATGCAACCACACAGTCCACGTCGCCAAGCAGTGCCTCGTCGAGGCCACCCAGCGCGATACGCAGGCCAGGCGCCAGCTTCTGCAGTCCGGCAAGCCCGGGCGGATCAAGGCGCGAATCGGTGGCTGCGACCAGCCAGCCGCGGGACAAGAGGTAGCGGATCACCGACTGACCCGTCTTGCCCAGACCTGCAACGACTGCACGCGTTGCCGTCATCAACGCACCTTCAATGTGGCAAGTCCGACCAGCACCAGCAACAGGCTGATGATCCAGAAGCGCACGATCACCTTCGGCTCGGCCCAGCCCTTGAGCTCGAAATGATGATGGATGGGTGCCATGCGGAAGATGCGTTTGCCACGCAGCTTGAACGAAGCCACCTGCAGGATCACCGAGGCGGTCTCGAGCACGAAGATGCCGCCCATCAGCAGCACGACCAGCTCCTGGCGCACGATCACCGCGACCACACCCAGTGCCGCGCCCAGCGCGAGCGCACCGATGTCGCCCATGAATACCTGCGCCGGGTAGGTGTTGAACCAGAGGAAGCCGAGGCCCGCCCCCACCATGGACGCGCAGAAGATGGCCACCTCGCCGGCACCGGGAACCGCCGGGATACCGAGGTAGCTCACGAAGTTCACGTTGTCGCTGACCCAGGCGAAGATGCCCAGCGCGCCGGCAACCATCGCCGCCGGCATGATGGCAAGTCCATCCAGGCCGTCGGTGAGATTGACCGCATTGCTCATGCCGACAATCATCAGGTACGTCAGCGAGACGAATCCCACGGCACTCAATGGCAGCGCGAACTGCTTCACCAGCGGCAGATAGAGCGTTGTCTCCCCCGGCGCCTTCGCGGTATAGAACATGATCAGCGCCGTGGACACGCCGACAGCCGACTGCCAGAAATACTTCCAGCGCGCGGCCAGCCCCTTCGAGTTGCCAACCACCAGCTTCAGGTAGTCGTCATAGAAGCCGATCAGGCCGAATGCCAGCGTCACGCCAAGCGCGATCCATACATGGCGGTTCGCAAGGTTCACCCACAGCAGCGTGGCAAGCGTGATCGCAACGATGATCAGCGCACCACCCATGGTGGGCGTGCCTGCCTTCTTGAGGTGCGACTGCGGTCCGTCGTTGCGCAC
>JAATEY010000069.1 GCA_015655465.1 Gammaproteobacteria bacterium
ATTTCGGCAGGAACGCGAAGGTAAGCACGGCGACGTCGTGAAGAACGCGCTCGCGATACTGCGCACCCGCTTCGCGCAGGTGGGTGAGACCGAAGGATATCGCAAGGATGGACCGGTCGCGGTGGCAAAGTTCGAGTTGGGTGAAGGCGACGAGCCAGAGCAGCGCGAGGCGAGAGCGTTGCGCCAGCGCGAGGCCAGTGACGTGATCGAACGGCTCCTCGCGCGAATTGGATAGGGCGGAAAATGACCGCTGAGGAGGGCTCTTCAGCGACATCGACAATGACCACGCAGAAAATAAATGCATCCGGGACTCAATCCCCAGAGCTTGCCGGGGGAGCGGGTTTCACGTTCGAGGGCAGTGTCGGCGGCTTATATTTGGCGGCTCTGCTGGGGGAAGCCTACGCGCCTGGCATGGAGGACCGTACAGTCACGCGCGTAGCTGCCCGCCAAGGGCAGCGCCTTCGCGTTGACCGCGGCGAAGACCTCGGTCGCGGCGCCCTCACTGTGTGTGGGCAGAATGGTCTTCTTTGTCCATGGAAAAAATCAGCTCGAACCAGCGGTTACCTACTCGGCAAATACTTCCTGCAGCGTGGCAAGTGTGATTGCGAGAGTCTTTGCACTGACCGTTCCCAGTCGTTTTGTCAGGCGCACTTTATCTACCGTTCTTATCTGATCGAGCAGGATCACACCGCGTTTGCCTCCGTGGCTGACCGGGATGCGAAACGGCGCTGGTTTGCTGCCTGTGGTCATGGGCGCGACGATCACCGTTCGCAGGTGATGGTGCATTTCGGGCGGCGATACCACAACACACGGGCGTGACTTCCTGATCTCGCTGCCCAGCGTCGGGTCGAGAGCGATTCGCCAGATGTCTCCGCGAGTCACCATTTCAGGGTCGCGTCATCAAGGTTGGCAAATTCACCCAGAACCAGCTGGTCGTCTGCCGCTGCGGCAATCCGTGCCGCCGCCAAAGCCCAGCCGTTGCGCGCCCCCCCGGCGGGTTTGCGCAGCACGAGAGCACCTTTCTCGACGGAGATCGTAGCCTCTGTCGTGAGCCCGACCTGTGCGAGCAAGGGCTTTGGAATCAATACGCCCTGAGAATTGCCAAGTTGTCTGATCGCGATTTTCATGGCGCCTCCGGGAAGTGTTGGGCGACTGCTGCCGCATGTTATTACATTGTTATAACCACGGCAATCTGCTCCGTGCTTGCGGTCTCGATGGAACGGTAGCGCATCGACTGCCTGCTCATGCATTGCCACGGGTTGGCGATCAGTCCATCCGCCAGCGGCAGCACATCATTGATGTCAATTGGCATGATTGATATCAACTCCTTCCAGGCGAACGCGCAATCAGGGCGCCAGTTGCGAACCACAGCAGCCCGATGCCAATCAACACCGCCCGCAATGCAGCGGTGAATGCTGCGCGTCCGGCGTCCCGCAGTGCTGCCGCCGCGTCGGGCGCGAGGGAGTCGGACGCCAGCAGCGCTTCGTCCAGCGAGTCCCGCACCATTGTCGGCAGGTCGCCGCCGGTCTCCGGCAGCACCAGCGCCATCGCATAGGCCGCCGTCATCACGCTGCCGAACACCGCCACGCCCAGCGAATTGCCCAGTTCGAAGCCCACTTCCTCGATGGACGCCGCCATGCCGCCACGCTCCGGCGGCGCCGCGTTCATGATGGTGCTCGATGCAAAGGTCACCGATGCGCCGATGCCAAGCCCGATGCCGGTCAGCAGCAGCATGCGGATCAGTGGGTAGTGCAGGGCAGCGGGTGGCACCATCGCCAGACAGAGCACGCAGGCCGCGGCCAGCACGAACGCGCCGCTGGCAAACGCTGCGGGCCGCATATGGTGCATGACGCGCCCGGCCAATGGTCCTGCAAAGAAACCGGCGATGGCCATGGGCAGAAACACGATGGCTGCCTGCAGTGCGGTGTGCTGTGCCACCAGCTGCAGGTACTGGCTCAGCACCAGCTCCAGGCCCACTGTGCCCGCGGTGCCCAGGCATGCCGCGGCAAAGGCGCCGCTGAAATCCGGCAGCCGGAACAGCGCGAGATCGATGAGCGGATGTTCGCGCTGTCGCTGGCGTCGCAGATACAGGGCGATGAACACCACTCCCAGCATCAAGGCGATTACGAGGCGCGGCACCGAAAGTCCCTGCTGCGCCAGCTCCTTGATCGCATACACCACGGCCGTCAGTCCCACCAGGATCTGCAGTGACCCGATCAGATCCCAGGGCGCGCCACCCGGTGCAGCACGACGGGGAACGATCCACAAAGTCAGCAGCAGCGCGACGGCCACCACCGGCACATTGATGAGGAACACCGAACCCCACCAATAGCGCTGCAGCAGCAGTCCGGCAATCAGCGGTCCCAGTGCCATGCCAGCCGCCGCCATACCGGACCAAAGGCCGATGGCGAAGGCGCGTTCGCGCGTATCGGTGAATGTCGTGCGGATGATGGCCAGCGTAGCCGGCATCATCATCGCCGCGCCCACGCCGAGAAACGCGCGCGCAGCGATGAGCAGCGGGGGAGTTGCAGCATACGCAGCAGTCAGCGATGCAATGCCGAAGGTCGCAAGCCCGATGAGGAACAGCCGCCGATGACCATGGCGATCGCCCAGTGTGCCGAGGCCCGGCAGCAGGCCTGCGACCATGATCGGGTACGCATTGAGAATCCACAACCGTGCCGAGTTGCTCGCGGCCAGGTCGCGCGTCAGCGCCGGCAGCGCCACGTACAGCACCGTGAGGTCCACGCAGATCAGGAACAATCCGCTCGCCGTGATGGCGAGCACCAGCCAGCGACGTGGATCAGGTTGCATAGCCGATTGTGCACAAATAAAGGAAAAACTGGCGTCTGATAACCATAGGCGGATATGCTGACCCGATGGAAACGCTCATCAAGAAGCTGGTCACTTTCAAGGCGGGGGAAGGCAAGGCACTGTTCTGGTCCTTCGCTTACTTCTTCTTCCTGATGTCCACGTATTACATGCTGCGGCCATTGCGGGACGCGATGGGGACGGAGGGTGGCACGCGCGGTCTGCCCTGGTTGTTTCTGGCGACCTTCGCGGCCACATTGATTACCGTGCCATTCCAGTCGGCACTGGCGGCAAGACTGCGCCGTCCGGTGTTTATTCCCGTCGTGTACCTGTTTCTCGTCGCCAACATGATCCTGTTCTGGTTCCTGATGCAGGCGCATATCGCGCCGGTCGTCGTCGCGCGCGCTTTCTTTATCTGGACTAC
>JAATEY010000126.1 GCA_015655465.1 Gammaproteobacteria bacterium
TCCCGCCCGCCGATCTCACCGCCTGGCAGCAGGTGGTGCAGGCCAAGGCGCATCCGGACTCCGTGGTCGATATCGCCATGGTGGGCAAGTACGTGCAGATGCGCGATTCCTACATCTCGCTCAACGAGGCGCTGACGCATGGCGGCATCAAGTCGCGCACCCGCGTGAACGTGCACTTCATCGAGTCCACCGATATCGAGCTGCGCGGCACCGACTGCCTCGAAGGGATGGATGCCATCCTGGTGCCGGGTGGTTTCGGCGAGCGTGGCATCGAGGGCAAGATCCAGGCGGTGCGCTTCGCACGCGAGAAGCAGATTCCGTACCTGGGCATCTGCCTGGGCATGCAGGTGGCGGTGATCGAATACGGCCGCAATGTGCTGGGTTTTGCCGGCGCGCACAGCACCGAGTTCGATCGTGCCTCGCCGCACCCGGTGATCGCCATGATCACCGAATGGCAGGACCAGGCCCGCGGCTCGCAGCAGCGCAGCGAGGGTTCCGAACTCGGCGGCACGATGCGGCTTGGCGCCCAGGAAGTGCAGCTGGGCGAGGGCACGCTGGCACGCACCCTGTACGGCGCGGACCTGATCCGCGAGCGGCATCGGCATCGCTACGAGTTCAACAACAATTACCTGGAGCAGTTCCGCAAGGCGGGGCTGAAATTCTCGGGGTTCTCGCGCGACGGGCTGGTCGAAATCATCGAGCTGCCCGGGCACCCGTGGTTTGTCGCCACGCAGTTCCACCCCGAGTTCACCTCCAATCCGCGCAATGGGCATCCGCTGTTCACGGGTTTCATCAGGGCGGCGCGCGCGGCGCGTGCGGCCCAGCTGCCGGCGGCTGCCAGCCTGTGAAGCTGGCCGGGTGGCAGATCGGCAACACCGACCCGCTGCTGCTGATCGCCGGCCCCTGCGTCATCGAAAGCCGGATGCTGGTGGAGCATGTGGCGGGCCACATGCAGGAACTGACCACGCGCCTCGGCATGGCCTATGTGTTCAAGGCGTCGTTCGACAAGGCCAACCGCTCCTCGGCCGGCAGCTTTCGCGGCCCCGGCCTCGAGCAGGGACTTGCGATTCTCGAAGGCGTGCGCAAGCAGTTTTCCCTGCCCGTGCTGACCGATGTGCACGAAGACACACCGATCGCCGAGGTGGCGGCAGTGGTCGACGTGCTGCAGACGCCTGCCTTCCTGTGCCGCCAGACCAACTTCATCCAGAACGTGGCCCGCGCGGGCAAACCCGTCAACATCAAGAAAGGCCAGTTCCTGTCGCCCTGGGAAATGGGCAATGTGGTGGCCAAGGCCCGGGACGTTGGCAATGACAGCATCATGGTGTGCGAGCGGGGGTTCAGCTTCGGGTACAACAACCTGGTGGCGGACATGCGTTCGCTGGCGGTACTGCGCACCACCGGCTGTCCGGTGATCTTCGACGCCACCCATTCCGTGCAGCTGCCCGGTGCCCAGGGGCAATCCTCCGGCGGTCAGCGCGAGTTCGTGCCGGTGCTGGCGCGGGCGGCCGTGGGTGCAGGAATTGCAGGGGTGTTCATGGAAACCCACCCGGATCCGGCGCAGGCCCTGTCGGACGGGCCCAACGCCTGGCCACTGGATCGAATGGAGTCCCTGCTCACCACCTTGGTGCAGCTGGATGCGATTGTGAAATCAAGACCCTATGAGGAAGCCTGAATCATGAGCCGTATCGTCGATGTTGTCGGTCGTGAAGTAATCGACTCGCGAGGCAATCCCACCGTGGAAGCCGAAGTATTCCTGGACTCTGGTGTGATGGGCCGGGCGGCCGTGCCGTCGGGCGCGTCCACCGGCACGCGCGAAGCGGTCGAACTGCGCGACGGCGACAAGCAGCGCTTCCTCGGCAAGGGTGTGCGGAAGGCCGTGGGCCATGTCGGCAAGGAGCTCAAGGGCGCGGTAGTGGGTCTCGATGCCGCCGACCAGCGCACCATCGACCAGACTATGATCGATCTGGACGGCACCGACAACAAGGGCCGCCTCGGCGCCAATGCACTGCTGGCGGTGTCATTGGCCGCGGCGCAGGCTGCCGCGGTCGATGCCAGGCAGCCGCTGTTCCAGCACCTGAACACCCTGGGCACCGATCGCTGGCGCAAGCCCGTCATGCCGGTGCCGATGATGAACATCATCAACGGTGGCGCGCATGCGGACAACTCGCTGGACGTGCAGGAGTTCATGATCCTGCCCGTGGGCGCACCCAGCCTCTCCGAGGCGCTGCGCTATGGCGCCGAGATCTTCCACACCTTGAAGAAGATCCTGCACGACCGGGGGCTTGCCACCTCGGTGGGTGATGAAGGCGGTTTTGCGCCGAACCTGAAGTCCAACGAAGAGGCCCTCGAGGTCATTACGGAAGCCGTGGAAAAGGCCGGCTACAAGCTCGGCAGCAATATCTACCTCGGCCTCGACGTGGCCAGCAGCGAGTTCTTCAGGGACGGCAAGTATCACCTGGAGGGTGAGGGCCGCAGCTTCGATTCGGCCGGCTTCGCCGACTATCTCGCCGGTCTCGCATCGCGCTATCCCATCATCACCATCGAAGACGGCATGGCCGAAGGCGACTGGGCGGGCTGGAAGGGCCTCACCGACAAGCTGGGCAGCAAGCTGCAGCTGGTGGGCGACGACCTGTTCGTCACCAACACGAAGATCCTCAAGGAAGGCATCGACAAGAAGATCGCCAACGCCATCCTGATCAAGGTGAACCAGATCGGCACGCTGACCGAGACCCTCGACGCCATCGAGATGGCCGAGGCGGCGAAATACGCCTCCATCGTGTCGCACCGCTCGGGCGAAACCGAGGACCACACCATCGCGGACATCGCCGTGGCCACCGCGGCCACCCAGATCAAGACCGGCTCGATGTCGCGCTCGGATCGCGTGGCCAAGTACAACCAGCTGCTGCGCATCGAGGCGCGCCTGGGTGCGGCGGCGCACTACGCGGGGCGGGAGGCATTCCCTTTCGTGCTCTAGCGCTATAGGCTCTCGCCACATGAGATGGTTCATCGCTGTGCTGGGCGTGCTGGTATTGGTGCTGCAGTACCGCATCTGGCTGTCTCCGGATGGCACCCGGGAAGTGCTGCAGCTGCGCGATGCGGTGGTTGCGCAGTCCACCGAGAACCTGCGCCTGGTGGCGCGCAATCAGCAGCTGGCAGCCGAAGTGCGTAACCTGAAGCAGGATTACCAGGCACTGGAAGAGCGGGCGCGGTCCGAGCTGGGTCTGATCGGTCCCAACGAAACCTACTACCAGGTCGTGCCGCCCGGCAGCCCGCCACCATCGCCTGCTGTATCGCCGACCGCGCTGCGTGCCGCAGCCCACTGATTTCCGGAACATGCGGTACTGGCTCATCGTGCCCGCGGCAGGCAGCTGACGCAGGTTTGGTTCGGCCGTGCCCAAGCAATACCTCGATCTGGCAGGCCGGACCGTCATCGAACACGCGCTGGCTCCATTCCTTGCCGACCCGCGCTGCCAGCAGATCGTGGTGGCGCTGGATCCTGGCGACCTGCTGTTTCGCAAGCTGCCGTTCGCCAGTGACCCGCGGCTGCATCTCGTGGCGGGCGGTGCGCAGCGCTGCGACTCGGTGCGCAATGCAGTGGCACAGCTCGCCGCTGCCGCGGACGACTGGGTGCTGGTGCACGATGCCGCGCGGCCCTGCCTCAGGCGCGCGGACCTGGATGTGCTGCTCGCTGCGCTGGCCGACGACGCAGTCGGCGGGCTGCTGGCGACACCGCTGGCCGATACCCTCAAGCGTGCCGACCAGCTGCAGCGCGTGGTCGATACTCCATCCCGCGAATCCCTGTGGCGGGCGCTGACTCCGCAGATGTTCCGGTTGCGCCTGCTGCGTGAGGCATTGCAGGCCGCAAGTGTCGCGGGCCGCGAACCCACCGATGAGGCGCAGGCTGTCGAGTGGGCGGGTTACGCGCCCCGGCTGGTGCCCGGGCGCGCAGACAACCTGAAGATCACCTCGCCGGCTGATCTGGCGCTGGTGTCCGCAGTGCTGGCACAGGAGAGTGGAGCAGCATGAACTTTCGCGTCGGCAGCGGTTTCGATGTACACGCCTTCGGTCCCGGCGACGGCGTGGTGCTCGGTGGTGTGAAAGTGCCCTGGAGTGCTGGCGTGATAGCCCACTCGGATGGCGACGTGCTGCTGCATGCGCTCACCGATGCGCTGCTCGGCGCGGCCGGCCTGGGCGATATCGGCCAGCACTTCCCCGATACCGATCCACAATGGCGCGGCGCGGCGAGCACGCAGTTCGTGGCCCATGCCGTGCAGCTGCTGGCGCGCGACGGCTGGCGCGTGGTGAATGCCGACCTGACCTTGCTGGCCGAAGCGCCGCGGGTGGCCGCGCACCGCGCCGCCATCTGCCAGAGCATCGCCACGGTGCTCGGCGTGCCGCTGTCCGCCGTCAATCTCAAGGCAACCACCACGGAAAAACTGGGATTCATCGGCCGGTCGGAAGGACTGGCCGCGCAGGCCGTGGTGCTCATCGCGCACGGTTAGCCCGACACCTGGTCAAGAAGTCGAAACTCCAGCCGCATGCAAGCATCCGCACCTTCAGATGCCCGATCCATCAAGGTCGGCGTCGTCACGGACCAGACGGGTCCGCTGTGGTTCTGCGGAATCGCCAACGCGAACGTGGCGCGGATGGTGGTCAATGACATCAATGCCCGGGGCGGCCTGCTCGGCCGGCCGCTCGAGCTGTGTCTCGAGGACAGCGCCACCGATGACGGTGTGGCCGAAGCGAAAGCCAGGAAGCTGATCCAGCAGGACCAGGTCGACGTGATCCTCGGCGGCATCCTCAGCTCCACCCGACAGGCCATCAAGGGTCCGGCTGTCGTCGAAGGCCGGAAGCTCTACATCTACCCGGAGCATTACGAGGGGCAGGAAAGCCACCCGCTGATTTTCTGCACCGGCCCGGGGCCGGCGCAGCAGGTGGAGCCCTTCATTCCATGGCTGATGCAGGAAACCGGCGCCAGGAAGTTCTATTGCCCGTCCGCCGACTACATCTGGCCGCGTCGCATGAACGAAAAACTGCGGGAAGTGGCCGCGGCTCACGGCGGCACGATCATCGGGGAAGATTACTTTCCCCTCGATCACACCGACTATCGGGCGACGATCGACAGGATCATGTCCAGCGGCACCGAAGTGGTGTTCAACACCATCGTTCCGCCCGGCGTCGGAGCATTTCTCGTGCAGCTCTACAATGCCGGCTTCACGCGGCGCGGCGGACACGTCGTCTGCACATACTTCGACGAAAACTTCGTGAGTATTTTTCCCGCTGCACAGGTGGAAGGCATCTACACCTGCCTCGACTACTACCAGAACGTGAGCGATCCCTTCAGCAGGGAGCTGCTGCACCGGTACGACAGGCACTACCCCGGCGGCGCCAAGTTCACCGCTGGCAGCGCCTCGACAGGCATGTACCGGGGCTTGCGGCTCTGGGAAGCCGCGGTCAGGGAAGCCGGCTCGCTCGACCAGGACGATGTCATCGCGGCACTGGATCACGCCAGGATCGTGCAGGGCCCGGGCGGTCCGGCGGAAATGGTGCCGGGCCAGCACCATGCGCGCATGAACATGTACATCGCGCAGGCCAGGAACGGCAGACTGGAGGTGCTGAAAAATCTGGGAGTCATCGAACCCAAAGAGGCCGTCCCGGGCCGGGAGGCGTAGGAGCAGTCCGGCAGATGGATGGTGGTATTTACGGGTGTTCATCGCTCGCTACCAGCGGCAACCTGCAGTTGCGGTAGATGAAGTCATTTTCATGATGACGCGATCTAGCGAAGCACCCAACCCGGCAAGGTTAGCCACACCTTGCCGGGTTGGGTCCAACACCAGCCTTGAGGATTCGAGATGAGTGAGCAGCACAACACCGTGGAAAGCCCTGTAGTGGAATCGTCGTCGAGAAATGGCCGGGATGCTTTACGCAGCGCACTGGTAGCGCGCGCCCGCGAAACCCAGGTGGATCCTGAAGCGCAGTATCTCGAGCGGGCATTTCACTGGTCGCTGTTCGAGCGCTCTGCCAAGTAATCCCGCCTTCCAGCGTAAAGCAGGCTCGCAGGGGCCTGCGTAAACGGGCCTTTTTCGGTTCCGGGATTCTCCCGGGCGCCGGATTGCCGCGATTGAAAGTATCATGCCCTGCATGGGCCTCGTTCCTGTCCTGGTGCTGCTCGCCTTGCTGGTGTGGGCGATTCTCTCGTTCAACCGTCTGGTGCGCCTGCGCAATCAGGTAAGCGCCGGATGGAGCGACATCGACGTGCAGTTGACGCGTCGCCATGACCTGGTACCGATGCTGGTCGAGGCCGTGCGCGCCTACGCCGGCCACGAGAAATCCGTGTTCGAACGCGTCACTGCCTTGCGCACTGCAGCGATGACGACTGGTTCCCCGACGCACCTGGCCACCGCCGAAGCGGCGCTGGAGCATGAAGTGGGCCGACTGATGCTGATCAAGGAGGCCTATCCGGAACTCGGTGCCAGCGATAATTTCCTGAAGCTGCAACGCGATCTGGTCGATGTGGAGGATCACCTGCAATATGCCCGTCGCTTCTACAACGGCGCGGTGCGCGGGCTCAACGATGGCGTGCAGCGTTTTCCCGATTTGCTGATCGCAAGAGCCTGCAACTTCAGGCAGGCGGAATACTTCGA